>NZ_POQT01000020.1 GCF_002938435.1 Blastococcus saxobsidens | reverse complement strand
GGCAGCTCGGCTCGCGGCTCTGCCAGCATGGGTCCACCAGTACAACCACCACCGGCCCCACTCAGCGGTCGGGAAGGCGCCACCCATCACCAGGTTGAACAACCTGGCTGGGCATCACACCTAGCCGTCGGAGCAGCGGGGCCCGGGATCGAGGAGATCCCGGGCCCCGCTCGCGTTCCCTGGAGGGGTCAGCCCGCGCGGGCCGCCCGGGCGACGTCCATCAGCCGCTCGAGCTCGGCGACGGGGATGGCCGAGCCGAAGTCCGCGGCGAACCGGCCCATCGGCATCGAGCCGATCATGTGCAGCATGCCGTCGTGCATCTCGGCGGCGCCCTCGGGCATCGTCGCGAGGAACCCCGCCAGGAGCTCCGCCCCGACTACCGGGTGGCCGAACCACTCGGCGACCGACGACGCCAGCGTCAGCTCCGGGACGACGTCGTCCCCGGCCAGCGCGAGCGTCGCCTCGGCCACGACGTCGGCGGCGCTGCGACCGATCTGCACGGTGTACTCGCCCGGCGCGACGATCCAGCCGCCCTCGCGGACGTCCCAGTAGGCGAAGGCCCGCCGGTCCAGTTCCAGGGTCACCGTGCGGGACTCCCCCGGCTCCAGGGACACCTTGGTGAAGGCCCGCAGCTCGCGCGCGGGGCGGCGGACCGGGCCGGCCGTCGTCGCCACGTAGACCTGGACGACGTGCCGGCCGGCGCGCTCCCCGGTGTTGGCGACCGTCACGGTCACCGAGGCGCTGTCGTCCCCGGTCGCGACCACCTCCAGGTCGCCGGTCTCCACCGTCGTGTAGCCCAGCCCGTGGCCGAACGGGTACCGCACGGCCCGGCCGACGGTCGTGTAGTGCCGGTAGCCGACCATCACGCCCTCGCCGTACCGGACGTGCCCCTGCTCGCCCGGGAAGTTGAGGTGGCTCGGGTTGTCCTCCAGGCGCAGTGGGATCGTCTCGGCCAGCCGGCCCGAGGGGTTCGCCCGGCCCACGAGCAGGTCGGCCAGGGCGCTCCCGCCGGCCTGGCCGAGCAGGAAGCCGGCCAGGACCGCGTCGACGTCGTCGTGCCAGCCCTCCAGCGACACCACACCGCCCGACGACAGGACGACGACGGTCCGCGGGCTCGCCTGCGCCACGGCCCGGATGACCTCGACCTGGGCGGTGGGCAGGTCGAGGGTCGTACGGTCGAAGCCCTCGGACTCGTCGGCGTCGGCCAGCCCGGCGAAGACGACGGCGATCTCGGCGTCCCGGGCGGCCGCGACCGCCTCCTCGCGCAGCGCGTCCGCGTTCCCGGAGCCGTCGAGGGTGAAGCCGGGCGCGAAGGCGATCGGGCCGTCGACGAGCTCCCGGAGCGCGCTCAGGGCGTCGTCCACGCGGGTGGCGTTGACGTTCGAGCTGCCCCCGCCCTGGTACCGCGGGGTGCGGCCGAACTCGCCCACCACGGCGATCCGGGCCCCGGGGGCCAGCGGCAGGGTGCCGCCGTCGTTCTTCAGCAGGACGGCGCAGTCGGCGGCGAGCTCGCGGGCCAGCGCGTGGTGGCCGTCCACGTCGAAGCCGTCGGCGGGTTCGGTCACCAGCTCGGCCAGCGCCGCCACCCGCCGGACGCTGCGGTCCACGACCAACTCCTCCAGCCTGCCTTCCTTCACCGCGTCCACGACCAGCCCGTTGCCGGTGCCGTGGTCGCCGGGCATCTGCAGGTCGAGACCGGCCTCCAGCGCCGCCACCCGGTCCTGGACGGCGCCCCAGTCGGAGACGACGGCGCCCTCGAAGCCCCACTCGTCGCGCAGGACCTCGGTCAGCAGCCACCGGTTCTGCGAGGCGTAGACGCCGTTGACCTTGTTGTAGGCGCACATGACCGTGGCCGGCTGCGCCTCGGTGACCACGCGCTCGAAGGCCGGCAGGTAGATCTCGCGCAGGGTGCGCTCGTCGACCTCGGCGCTGACCTGCATGCGCTGGGTCTCCTGGTTGTTGGCCGCGAAGTGCTTGACCGAGGCGCCGACGCCCTCGCCCTGCTGCCCCCGCACGTGGGCGGCGCCCAGCACCCCGGCCAGCAGCGGGTCCTCCGAGTAGTACTCGAAGTTGCGCCCGCACAGCGGCGACCGCTTGATGTTCACGCCGGGGCCGAGGACCACCGGCACGCCGAGGGCGCGTGCTTCCCGGCCGACCGCGGCACCGATCCGCTCGGCCACCTCCGGGTCCCAGCTCGACGCGACGGCGACCGCGGGCGGGAAGCAGGTGGCCGGCAGGCTCGGCAGCAGGCCGATCTGGTCGAAGTCCCCGGCCTGGCGACGCACCCCGTGCGGCCCGTCCGTGAGGACGACCGACGGGAGCCCGGCCTCCTCGATCGGCGCCGTGGACCAGAAGTCCTGGCCCGACAGCAGGGCCGCCTTCCGCTCGAGGGGCAGGGCCTCGAGCGCCGTCCTGTCGTGGGGTGCCTGCGTCATGCCGGTGTTCCGTCCTCGGTCAGTTGTCGGCGTACGTCGTCGATGATGTCCAGCACTGCGATGGTGTCTGCCAGCGGCCGCAGCGGATGCTCCCGCAGACCGTCGGCGAGAGCCTCGCCGACCGCCCGGAACATCGGTACGTAGCCCCGGCCCTCGAGGGCCACCGACTCCGACCGGGTCGTGAACTCCGGCACGCTCAGCACGCGGTACGAGTCGCGCAGGAAGAACGGCGGGTCCAGGGAGATGACGCCGCGCGTCCCACCGACGGCTGCCACCGCGTCGATCGGCCCGGCAAGGGTGGTGAGCGCGTGCGCGAACCGGCCGTCGCCGTAGCGCAGGAAGACCGAAGCCGTCATGTCCAGGCCGTCGTCGCGCACCTCACCGGTCGCCTCGACACGGTCGGGTATCCCCAGGAGCAGGTGGGCGAGCGTGAGGGGGTAGACGCCCATGTCGAGCAGAGCTCCCCCGCCCAGGTCCGGACGCCAGTGGACCCGGTCCGGGGGCGGGGTGAAACCGAACGCTGCCTGCAGTGTCCGGACGTCGCCGATCACACCGGCGGCCACCTCGTCCAGGACGCGCTGGATCATCGGGTTGAACCGCATCCACATCGCCTCCATGAGGAAGCGGCCCTCCTCCGCGGCGAGCGCGGCCAGCCCACGGGCCTCGGCAGCGGTGGTGGTGAAGGCCTTCTCCAGGAGGACGTGCTTGCCGGCCAGCAGCGCCCGCCGGGCCACCTCGGCGTGCGTGCCGATGGGTGTGCAGATGTAGACGACGTCGACCTGGTCGTCGGCGAACAGCGCGTCGTAGTCGCCGTGCGCGCGCGGCACGTCGAACTCGGCGGCGAAGGCCTCCGCGTGCGCTGCCGTCCGCGACGCCACCGCGACCAGGTCCAGGTTCTCGGTCAGGTGCAGGTCGCCGGCCGTCGTCCGGCTGATGCCGCCGGTACCGACGATCCCCCACCGCAACCGGCTCACGGCACGTCCACCGACCGGCGACGGGCCTCGTGCAGGCGCAGCCGGGCGTACAGATCGGCGACCAGGAGCCGGACGTCGACGTCGGTGTACACCCGCCGCGCCCCGTGCCCGTCGCCCGCCGGGGTCGCGGTGTAGGTGCTCGACTCGTCCCCGAGCGCGGTGACCAGCAGCGGCGGGCTGTCGCCCAGCGGCCACACCCCGCCGAGGCTGATGAAGTCCGGCAGCGGGAGGGAGGCGAACCGCTCCCACAGCCAGCGGCCGACGCGCCCGCTCCCACCGAGGTCGTGCTCGAGCTCGGCCACGGAGTAGGCGCACCGCCGGTAGGTCTCCAGCGGGAACTGGAAGATCTCCAGCGTCGGGTGGCCCAGCACGAAATCGGCGGCCGCCCGGTCGGTGTCGCGGTTGTACTCCTCCGCTCCCGCGTCGAGCGCACCGCCGATCCAGACCAGCGTGAGCCGCTCCGCGATGCCGGGGTCCTGCTGCAGCGCGGCCGCGACGTTGGTCAGCGGACCTCCGCAGACCAGGTAGAGCGGCAGCGGGTCCTCCTGCCGCGCCGCGGCGACGATGGCGGTCGACGCGGCCGAGCTCGCGTCCCCCGACCCGAACGCCGTGTCGCTCCCCTCGTGCACGGGCGCAGCGGCCGGCCCGCCGATCAGGTCGACGAGCTCGCGGGCCATCGCGGCACCCTGCACCGAGCCGTCCGGCACACCGAACATCGGGCTGATCAGGGAGCTGGTCACCGCCACCACGCGGTTGGTCGGCGACAGCAGGTGGTGGGCCAGCGCGACCAGGCCGTCGGGGTCACCGGCCCAGTCGTTGTCGACGACGACGCGGCACTGCACGCCGATGCGCAGGGAGCTCATCGAGCCTCGATTCCTAGGGAGACGGGCGGACAACCCGGCGCGGTCGCGGTGAGCGTGATCGTTCCCGCGCCGGTCGGGCGGACGACGGCCAGCGCGCGACCGTCGAAGGTGGTGTGCACGTCGTCGAGGTAGGACTCCTCGGTCGCCGGCGCGGCGCTGCCGAAGCCCTGCAGGACGCCCGGGCCCTCGACCGTGACGGTCACCTCGCGGTCCACGCCGAGCGCGACGACGCCGTCGGCGTCCTCCAGCGTCAGGGTGACGTGGGCCAGGTCGGTGTCGTCGGCCCGGACCACCGGGCGGTCGGCTGCCGCGGCCAGCGCGAGCGGCCCCGTGGCCGACCGCAGGGAGCAGCGCCCGGTCTCCTGCCCGCCCGTGCGACTCACGGCGGTGAGCTCGCCCGGCGCGTAGGTGACCTCGAAGGCGGCCCGGAACCGGTTGGCCTCGCCGGCCTTCGCCGTGCCCAGCGAGGTGCCGTCCAGCAGCAGCTCCACCTCGTCGGCGTCGCTGTAGACCTCGACCGTCACCGGCTTCTCCTCCGCGCCGGCCCAGCTCCAGCTGCCGACGGTGTCGCTCCACGCCCACGGGGTGGCCGACAGCTCGCGGCCGTGCCGCTCGGGCCGCAGCACGGCGATGTAGGGGTCCCGGCGGCGACCGAAGACGATCTCGCGGTAGTAGGACGCCGGCCGCCGGTGCCCGGTGATGTCGATGTCGCCGACGTGCGCGAGCAGCCACGGGTAGGGCGCGCCGAACTGCCCTGCGGTCGGGTCGTCGGCGGCCGCCACCCGGCCGACGCCCGCCTCCCCGAGGTAGTCCCAGCCGGTCCAGGTGAAGTCGCCGATCACGTGCGGGTGGTCGAGGACGAGCCGCCAGAGCCGGTCGATCTTGCCCGCGAAGGTCTCCGCCCCGACGATCACCCGGCGCGGGAACAGCGTCCGGTCGAGCTGGTAGCGGGCCTCCATGTAGTTCATGCCGGCCGCGTCGAGGACGTCGTAGGCCTCCGCCGTCCGCGTCGCCACGAGCTCGGACGCCGACAGCTCGTCCATGAACGCGCCCATGTCGGTGAGCATCGTGTTGATGCCCGCCTGCTCCTCGGCGGCCTTCGCCTCACCGATGACGGCGAGCATGGCGTTGATCCCGTTGGTGACGAACCGGGTGCCGTCCAGCGCGCGGACCTTCTCGGCCAGCCGCCGCGACCACACCGCGCCGTGCGGCTTCGCGACCTCGGGGATCTCGTTGCCGATCGAGTAGAAGACGACGCTCGGGTGGTTGACGTCCTTGGCGACCATCGCCTCGACGTCGCGCTCCCACCACTGCGGGAAGTCCAGCGCCGCGTCGAAGTCGGTCTTGCTCTCGGTCCAGACGTCGGTCAGCTCGTCCATGACCAGGACGCCGTACCGGTCGCAGGCGTCGAGCATCGCGCGGCTCATGGGGTTGTGCGCGCTGCGCAGGGCGTTGAACCCGGCCTCCTTGAGCAGCTGGACCCGGCGCTCCTCGGCCCGGCCGATCGTGGCCGCGCCGAGCACGCCGTTGTCGGAGTGCACGCAGGCGCCGCGCAGCTTGATCGGCTCGCCGTTGATCCGCAGGCCCCGCTCGGGGTCGAGCGAGAGCGTCCGGACGCCGAAGCTCACCGCGTCGTCGTCCACGTCGGTGCCACCGTCGCGGAGGACGACGGCCGCCGTGTAGAGCGACGGCGAGTCGGGGCCCCACAGCGCGGGCGTGGGCAGGAGCAGCCGCTGGCGGACGACGGCCGGCTCGCCGGGCAGCACGGTGACCGGGGACGTCGCGGTCGCCACGGCCGAGCCCTCGCCGTCCCGGACCTCGGTGACGAGCTCGAGCGTCCGCAGACCCCGGCCGTCGTGCTCGACGGTCGTCGCCACCTCCACGACGGCGAACTCGGCGTCGACCTCTGTGGTCGTGACCCGGACGCCGTCGAGCGCGAGGTGCGTCAGCGGGCCCACCACCAGGTGCACCGGCCGGTGGATGCCGGCACCGGAGTACCAGCGGGAGTCCTGGTGCGCGCGGCAGACGACGCGGATCTCGTTGTCGCCGCCGTAGCGCAGGTGGTCGTCCAGATCGACCACGAAGCCGGTGTACCCGGTGGCCCAGGAGCCGGCGAGGCTGCCGTTCACGTAGACCATCGCGGTGCGGTAGACGCCCTCGAACTCCAGCAGCACCCGCCGGTCGCGGTACTCCGCCGGTGCGGCGAGGGTCGTCCGGTACTCGTACACACCACCCGGGACGTAACCGGACCCGGCACCGTTCGCGGCATCGCGGGTGCGCCCCAGCGCCGCGTCGTGCGGCAGCGTGACCGGCTGCCACGGCGCGGCGGCGCCGTGCATCTCGGCGAAGAAGTTCGCGTGCGCCCGGGTCTCCCAGCCGCGGTTGAAGGGGATGCGTCGCATGGCTGTCCAATCGCCGTGGAGCGGAACGAGGGGCAGCACGCGACGGATGGCGTCCTGGCTGGAACGCCCCATGCCCGCGAGTCCGGCCGTTCGAGCGGTCCGCCGTCTGCTGGACCGCATGACCGGGCTCGCGCGGTCCGATCATCGGTGACCGGCGTCACCGGGGCCGAGGGCCTTGTCATTGAGCGGCACGATCGGTCGCCGAGGTCCGCGCGCGCGAGCCGTGGGGCGCACCCTCCGACGGACCACGGCAATTGCTGGCAATCGGTTGCTCCGCCGTGCGGCCCTGTGCCGTACTCGTCCCATGCTGCGCCCCCAGGACGGACCCACCCGCGAACGGCGGCGCCTCGACGCGCTCTGGGCCTTCACCCTCGACCCGACCGACGCCGGGCGGAGCGAGGGCTGGTGGCGTGGGCGGCTGCCCGACAGCCGCGAGGTGCCGGTGCCGGCGAGCTTCACCGACCTCTTCCCCGAGCGGTCCGTCCGGGACCACGTCGGTGACGTCTGGTACCAGACCACCGTACTCGTGCCGCGCGGCTGGGCCGGCTCGAGGATCGTGCTGCGTTTCGACTCCGCGACGCACCGTGCCGTGGTCTGGGTCGACGACGTCGAGGTCGTGGCGCACGAGGGCGGGTTCACCCCGTTCGAGGCCGACGTGACCGATCACGTCCGGCCCGGGACGTCTGCGCGCGTGACCGTCGTCGTGGACAACCGGGTGTCCTTCCAGTCGCTGCCGCCCGGCCTCGTCGACGACGGCCCCCAGGGCCGACAGGTGAAGCCTTTCCACGACTTCACGAACTACGCCGGCCTGCACCGCCCGGTGTGGCTGTACTGCACGCCGCGCACCTACGTCGACGACGTCACGGTGGTGACCGGCCTCGAGGGCACGGCCGGCACCGTCGACTACGAGGTGGCCCTCGCGGGGCCGGACGAGGTCGACGTGCGGGTCACGCTGCTCGACGCGGAGGGCGTGGAGGTCGCCCAGGACACCGGTGCGAGCGGAACCCTCCGGGTCGACGACGTCCGACCGTGGCGACCGGGCGAGGGCTACCTCTACGACCTGCGGGTCGACCTGGTGTCCGGGGACGAGGTCGTGGACAGCTACGTGCTGCCCGTGGGCGTCCGCACGGTGCGGATCAAGGGGACGGAGTTCCTGATCAACGGGGAGCCGTTCTACTTCCGCGGCTTCGGCAAGCACGAGGACGCCCCGGTGCGCGGGCGGGGGCACGACGACGTGCTGATGGTCCACGACTTCGCGCTGATGGACTGGATCGGTGCCAACTCCTTCCGCACGTCGCACTACCCGTACGCCGAGGAGGTCCTGGAGTACGCCGACCGGCACGGCGTCGTCGTCATCGACGAGGTCGCCGCGGTCGGGCAGAACTTCGGCATGATCGGCGGCTTCCTGCAGCGCCAGTTCCCGCCGACCTTCTCCCCCGACGCCCTGAACGACGTCAGCCAGGAGGTGCACGCGCAGGCGATCCGCGAGCTCGTCGCGCGGGACAAGAACCACCCGAGCGTCGTGCTCTGGAGCATCTCGAACGAGCCGGAGTCGGACACCGAGGCATCCGTCGCCTACTTCGAGCCGCTGTTCGCGCTGACCCGGGAGCTCGACCCGACCCGGCCCGTCGGCAGCGCCAACATGGTGGGTGCGCCGCACGGCAAGGACCGGCTACAGGCACTCGGCGACGTCGTGATGCTCAACCGCTACTACGGCTGGGCCATCAATACCGGGGACCTCCCCGCGGCCGAGAAGGCGCTGCAGGCAGAGCTCGAGGCCTGGGCCACCGAGGGCAAGCCGATCCTGGTCAGCGAGTACGGCGCGGACACGCTGGCCGGGCTGCACTCCATCCTCGCGGAGCCCTGGACCGAGGAGTTCCAGGTCGAGATGCTCGAGATGTACCACCGCGTCTTCGACCGGGTGAGTGCCGTCGTGGGCGAGCACGTGTGGAACTTCGCGGACTTCTCCACGCCGTCCAGCCCGTTCCGGGTCGGCGGCAACCGGAAGGGCGTGTTCACCCGCGACCGCAAGCCGAAGGCCTCCGCCTTCGCCGTCCGCCGCCGCTGGCAGCAGCTGCGGTGAGCGATCCGAGCAGACGCGCGACCGGTCAGACCGACGTCTCCGGGTCGTCCGTACCGGCGTAGGAGAACGAGCGGACCACGAGCTCGCCCCGCGCACACCACACCCCCATCAGCCGGCCGGTCATCCCGCCGGCGACCTCGGTGGAGACGTACCGGCCGTCCAGCCGGCCCAGCTCGGTGAACCCGTTCCCGCCGACGACGCCGGCGAGGAGCTGGTCCGGGCCCAGCGCCGTCGAGGAGAAGTGACCCTCGTCCGGCACGGCACGGATCTCCAGGACGACGTCCTCGCCCGCCGGGACGGAGGTCTGCCCCAGCACCTGCCGGAGCGGCCCGACCTGCGCGATCGCCCGGACGCGGTCGCCGTCCACCTCCAGGGCGAGCTGGTGCCGGGCGTCCATGCGCACCGCGAGCCCACCGACGCCCCGGCTCGCGTCCACGACCGCCCGGGCGGAGGCGACCAGGTGCTCCTGCCGCCGGCCGGCGAACGCGGAGTCCTCCGACGTGGGGTCCGGATCTGCGGCGGAGAGCCGCCAGCCGCCGTCGGACCGGGTGAGCAGCTCGGTCGGAAAGCGCCGCGGCGACACCCAGGAGTCCGGCAGCGCCGGGCTCCCGAGTTCCTCGGCCTGCACCGCGTCGATCGTCGGCACCAGCCACTCGCCGATGCGCGGCCAGCCGTCCTCCCACACCACCTCGGCGGCGAACGTCTCGCGGCCGAGGACGTGGAACTGCGGGCTGGCGCCCCGCGGCCGGACGCCGTGGAAGACGATCGCCCAGCTGCCGTCCGGCCGCTGCACCAGGTCGGAGTGCCCGGTGTTCTGGACCGGCGACTCGATGCCGCGGTGGGTGAGCAGCGGGTTCTCCGGGCACGGCTCGAACGGCCCGGATGGCGAGGGCCCGCGGGCGATCGTCACGGCGTGCCCGCGCTCGGTGCCGCCCTCGGCGATCAGCAGGTACCAGTACCGACCGATCCGGTAGAGGTGCGGTCCCTCCGGGAACCGGCCGCCGGTGCCCTGCCAGACGTGCCGCCGTTCCGTCAGCGCCGCACCCGTGACCGGGTCGACGGCCTGCTGCACCAGCCCGGCCGGTCCCCCGGTGCCGAAGCCGGCGTAGGTGACCAGCAGCGTGCCGTCGTCGTCCCACGCCAGGTCGGGGTCGATGCCGCGGACGTCGGTCAGCCGGACAGGCTCGGACCACTCCCCCAGCGGGTCCTCGGCGTGGACGAGCACCTGCCACCCGCCGTCGGCGAGGTTCGTGGTGACCAACCAGAACCGGCCGTCGTGGAACCGGATCGTCGGCGCGGTGATCCCGCCGGACCCCGGCGCCTTCGACACGTCGAGCTGGGACGGCCGGGCCAGCACGTGCCCGGCCTGCTCCCAGGTGACCAGGTCGGTCGAGCGGAACAGCGGGACCCCGGGCGCGTACTCGAAGCTGGAGACGACCATCCAGTACGTGTCCCCGACCCGGCAGATGCTCGGGTCCGGGTGGAAACCGGGGACCACGGGCCGTGGGTGCGCGGGTGCGGGCATCAGTCGTGGTCCTCGATCCGCCACTCGTCGTGCCAGTCGAGCACCGGCTGCTCCCCGTCGAACCGGACGGGCAGCCACACGTAGTCGGCCACCGACGTGTCCGCCTTCGCGAACTCCGCCGAGAGCCCGGGGTCCGGCTCGCCACCACCGCCGAAGACGCGCGCCATGTCGTCGTGCACCGCGCGGGACACCTCGGGCGGCGTCGCGGGCAGCCACCGGTCCGCCAGGGCGATGTAGAGATCCTTCTTCCCCGGGTGCTTGAAGACCGAGGTGATCTGCGAGCCGAACGACGTCCCGGTCGGGTCCCCCGGGTGCGGGTCGCCCAGGACGGTCCAGGGCCCGTGGTAGGTCTCGGCGGTCGCGACCTCGGAGCGGTTGGGGAAGTACCACGACGTCCCCGATGTGAACAGGTAGTGCTGGGCTCCCCGGCGGAAGTAGGCCGGCGCCTCGCGCACCGCCGGCGGGTGCGGACGCGGGAAGTGCGTCGAGTAGTAGCCGGTGACGTCGGTGTAGTCCTCGGTCAGGTCGGCGCAGATCAGTTCGCTGTGCACCCGCTCGTAGTAGTAGTAGTAGGCCTTGCCGTCCTCCGGGTGGACGACCAGATCGAAGTCACCGGCGTTCATCCCGAGCGGGCGGAACCCCGTGCGGACGATCTCGTACGGCCCCAGCAGCGAGTCGGCGACCAGCACGGTGCTCTCCTGCGTGTGCCCCTCCCCCATGAGCTTCAGCCAGCACACGTACTTCCCGGTGCGCTCGTTGTGGACGATGTGCGGCCGGTCGACGTTCTTGGCCGGGTGCAGGGGTGAATCGGGGTCCTCCGGCTGCGGCGGGATGATCAGCCCCCGGTCCTCCCAGTTGTAGAGGTCCGTCGAGGAGTAGCACCGGATGCCCCAGTGCCAGATGCCGTTGCCCGGCTTCGTCCGCTCCTTGTTCTCCCCGTACCAGTAGAAGACCCCGTCGGCCTCGATGATGGATCCGCCGTGGGCCTGGATCCGGTTGCCGTCCGTGTCGAGCCAGACCTGTCCCGGCCGGATGGAGTCGTACTTCCCTGCGGTCATCGCGTGGGCCTCTCCGCCGGTCACTGGTGGTCGTCGGGGTTGAAGAACAGCGCCGGCTTCTCGACCGGCCGGGGCTCGGCGATCGTGGCCGCGAACGAGTGCCGGCCGGAGCCGACCTCCACCGGGACGCTGCCGTCGGGCAGCACGATCTCGGCCGTCGTGCTGGGCGGCACGGTCACCTCCAGGGCGAACCGCGTCCCACCGGTCAGCGTCCAGGAGACCTCCGCCGTCCCGTAGGGCGTCTCGTGCGTCGCGCCCGCCGACGTGATCCCCGGGCCGGGCCGCGGGGCCACCCGGAGCCGCCGGTACCCGGGCCCGGCCGGGGCCAGCCCGGCCACGGTCCGGTGCAGCCAGTCGGCCACCGCACCCAGGGCGTAGTGGTTGAACGACGTCATCTCGCCGGGGTTGATCGTCCCGTCCGGGAGCATGGAGTCCCAGCGCTCCCAGATGGTCGTCGCACCCATGGTCACGGCGTACAGCCACGAGGGGCTCTCGCGCTGCAGCAGCAGCTCGTAGGCGGTCGGGAGCTCACCGGCGTTCGTCAGGGCGTCGGTGACCAGCGGCGTGCCGAGGAACCCGCTGGCGATGTGGAACCCGTCCTTGAGCACCTGCTCGGCCAGCAGCCGGCCGGCGTGCTCCCGCTGCCCGGGCTCCAGCAGGTCGAACTCCAGCGCCATGGCGTAGGCCGTCTGCGACGGGAACGCCACCCGGCCGTTGGGGCTGACGTACTCGGCGCGGAACCGGGCCGCGGCCCGGTCGGCGAGCTCGGCGAACCGGCTCCCGTCGTGCCCCAGCACCTCGGCCGCCTGCGCCACCGTCCGGGCCGACCGCGACAGGTACGCGGTGGCCACGCACTGCCACGGGGTCCGGGCGGCGGCCGGGTTGTCCGGCGGCGCCGCGGTGTCCAGCCAGTCGCCGAAGGAGAAGCCGCCCTCCGGGAAGTCCAGGTGCGCACCGGCGCGGCCGGCGAAGGCGTCGATCCAGGCGACCATCGACTCCCACTGAGCCGCCAGCAGGCCGGTGTCGCCGGTGCGCTGGTACAGCACCCAGGGCACCACTACGGCGGCGTCCCCCCAGCCGGTCTCCGGCTTCTGCGGGAACGGCAACAGCGGCAGGAACGGCACGTACATCGGCACGATGCCGCCGTGGTCGCGCAGCTGCTCCACCGCGAGGTCGCTCAGCCAGGAGCGCAGCATGCCCGCGGTGTCGTAGAGGAACGACGCCGTGGGGGCGAACACCTGCAGGTCGCCGGTCCAGCCCAGCCGCTCGTCCCGCTGGGGGCAGTCGGTGGGGATGTCGAGGAAGTTGCCGCGCATGCCCCAGACGACGTTCTCGTGCAGCCGCTCGACGTCGGGGTCGGAGCAGGTGAACGTGCCGGTGCGGCGCAGGTCGGTGTGCAGGACGACGGCCTCGAGGTCGTCGGCGTGCAGCTCGCCCGGCCAGCCCGAGACCTCCGCGTAGCGGAACCCGTGGAAGGTGAACCGGGGCTCCCAGGTCCGCGGGCCGGCGCCGTCCAGGACGACGACGTCGGTGGCGCGCGCGCCCTTCAGGGGCCTGGTGCCCAGCTCGCCGTGCTCGAGCACCTCGGCGTGCCGGACGGTGATCTCGGTGCCTTCCGCGCCGTCGGGCAGCGCGAAGCGGATCCGCCCGACGAGGTTCTGCCCGAAGTCGACCAGCGTCCTCCCCGACGGCGACGTGGTGATGGCCTGGACGGGCACGATCTGCGTCCGCCGCACCGGCGGACCGGTGGGGGCCACGAGGGTGGAGACGTCGAGGTCGCCGACCTCGACCGGGGTCCACGCCGCGTCGTCGAAGCCCGGCCGCGACCAGCCCGGCAGCTCGCGGCGGGCGTCGTAGGTCTCGCCGTTGTAGAGGCCGGAGCTCGTCGTCGGTCCGCCGGCCGAGCGCCAGGCGCCGTC
This sequence comes from Blastococcus saxobsidens, assembly GCF_002938435.1. Lineage (GTDB taxonomy): Bacteria > Actinomycetota > Actinomycetes > Mycobacteriales > Geodermatophilaceae > Blastococcus > Blastococcus saxobsidens. The sequence goes on along the minus strand of NZ_POQT01000020.1, from coordinate 68,285 downwards.
GGTGACCACCAGCGTCCGCGTGCCGTCGGGGTGGTCCACCTCCAGCTGCAGGAAGGCGCCGGTGCGGTCGCCGTACCACTCGCGCTTGCCGGTGAAGCCCAGGTAACCGGTGAACCAGCCCTCGGCCAGCTGGACGCCCAGCGCGTTGGCGCCCTCGGTCAGCAGGCCGGTGACGTCGTAGGTCTGGTAGCGCAGCCGGTGCCGGTAGCTGGTCCACCCGGGTGCGAGCACGACGTCGGAGACGGGGGCACCGTTGAGCTCCGCCTCGTAGACGCCCTGAGCCGTCGCGTAGAGGCGCGCCCGCACGACCGGCTTGTCGAGGGCGAACTCGCGGCGCAGCAGGACGACCGGCTCGGGCACGTCGGCCGGCAGTACCGGCCGGGCCAGCGCGGCGGACCAGTCCGACGGCTCGAGCAGGCCCGCCTCGACGACGACGTCCTCGCTCCAGGTGGACGGCTCGGCGGCGCCCTCGCCCCACACGCGCACCCGCACGCTGCGCTGCTCGCGGCTGGCGAGCGGGGGCGCTCCCCAGGGGACGAGCACCGACTCGGCGGAGCCGATCCGCCCGGAGGACCACGCCGGGCCGTCGAGCGGCTCGATCTCCAGCTCGTAGGCCGCCTGCCGCCAGCCGGGCAGCTCGGTGCGCGCGACCCAGGACAGGCGGGGGGTGGTCTCGCCGATGCCGAAGGGCTCGCGGTGGTGCTCGGCGGTGACGGGCAGGACGGTCAGGTCGCTCATCGCGGGTCCCCCTTGAGGCTCGTGGCCAGGTAGTCGACCGAGAGCTGGACGACGGCGTCGATGTCGTCGCAGCCGGTGAAGATGTGCTCGGCGCCCTCGACCGGAACCAGCCGGGACTCCACCCCGACCGACGTCAGGGCGGCGTGCAACTGCTCGCTCTGGCTGTAGGGCACGAGCCAGTCGGTGGTGCCGTGGACGAGCAGGAAGGGCGGCGCCTGCGGCGTCACGTGGGTGACGGGGCTGGCGTCGGCGCGCGTCGCGGCGTCCGCCCCGCTCAGGAGGAAGTCCTCCGGAGGGGTCGCGAACTCCGGCGGCAGCTTCTCGAGGAGGTGCGGGGGCGGGGTCATCCGCGGCATGGTCGACAGGTCGGCGACCCCGTACCAGTCGACGACGACGTCGACCGCGCTCGACGTCCCACCGACACCCTGCGTGCCCTCGAGGTCGGCGCGGAAGGCCGTCAGCGCGAGCAGGGCGGCGAGATGACCACCGGCCGACTCCCCGGCGACGCCGATGCGTGCGGTGTCGACGCCCAGGACGTCGGCATGCGCGCGCAGGTAGCGGACGGCCGCCTTGGCGTCGTGCAGCTGTGCGGGGAACGGCGCCTCGAGCGCGTGCCGGTAGTCGATGGTCGCGACGGCGAGGCCGACCTCCAGCAGCGCGTCGAACAGCTGGTCGGGACGCAAGGTCTCGGGCAGGTGGCGGCGGTCGCCGCCCATCCACGCACCGCCGTGGATCCACACCACCAGCGGGCTCGGGGTCGCCGTCGGAGGCACCCACACGTCCAGCTGGAGGGGGCGGAAGCCGACGGGCGCGGCGTAGGTCAGCCCGCTGTAGTGCAGTGCGCCGTCGTCGCGGCGGGTGGGCTCGTGCGGGGGCAGGAAGCGGGCCGGGCCGGCCCACTCGGTCGTCTCGGCGGTCAACGCAGGCTCTCCTCGAGGGCGCAGGTGTAGGTGTGGGTCCCCGGGCCGGCGCCGTCGACCGACCCGTCCGGCAGGACGATCTCGGCCGCGGTGCCGGCGGGGACGACGACGCGCAGCTCGAACGCACCGCCCTCGATCCGCCAGGCGGACTCGATCCGGCCGTACGGCGACTCGTGCGCGGCCTCGGCGTGCGTGAGCCCGCCGCCGGGCCGGGGGCGCACGCGGAAGCGGCGGTAGGCGGGCTCGACCACCTCGATCCCGGCGGTGTAGCGGTGCAGGAACGAGACGACCGCGCCCTTGGAGTAGTGGTTCAGCGACTCGTGCGGCACACCCTCGGCGTCGACGCCGTTCCACCTCTCCCACACGGTGGTCGCCCCCCTGTCCACCATGACGAGCCAGGAGGGTTCGGTGTCCTGCATCAGCAGCTCGTAGGCGACGTCGAGGTGCCCGGTGCCGGCGAGCACCGGCAGCAGGTGCGGCGTGGCCAGGAAGCCGGTGCCCAGGTGGGTGTCGGCCTTGCGGATCAGCTCGACCAGCCGATCGGCGACGGTTGCCCGCAGCTCGTCCGGCACCAGTCCGAAGGCCAGGGCCCGGACGTGGTTGGCCTGGGTGTCCGGCGTCAGCCGCCCGGCGTCGTCCAGGTACTCCGCACACCAGGCGGCCCGGACGTTCCCGGCCAGCTCGGCGTACCGGGCGGCGTCCTCCGGGCGGCCGGTCAGGTCGGCGATCCGGGCCATCAGGCCTGCGCTGTGCGCGAAGTACGCCGTCGCCACGTCCCCCTTGTCCGCGGCTACCCATGCCCGGAAGTCGTCGATCTCCTCGCCGGGGACAAGCCATTCACCCCAGTGGAAGCCGGTGTCGACCAGGTACTCCTCGTGCGGTGCCGGTTCCGCGCGGCGTGCCGCCCGAGCGGGGTGCCGGCCCTCACGGGCCAGCCGCTCCGTACGGGCCAGCCAGCGCACCATCGTCGGCCACAGCTCGTCGAGCACGTCGACGTCGCCGTAGGCCCGGTACAGCTCCCACGGCACGATGACCGCGGCGTCACCCCAGCCGGCCGAGCCGTTCAGGAAGGCGATCGGGCTCTCCCGCCCCTCGCCGCGGGTGCTGGGGCTCGTGTTCGCGACCGTGCCGTCGGGCCACTGGTCGACGGCGACGTCGCGCAACCACTTCAGCGAGAACCCGGCGACGTCGTAGAGGAAGGCAGCGGTGGGGATGAACAGCTGCCAGTCACCGACCCACGGGCTCCGTTCCCGGTGCGGGCAGTCGGTCGGGACGTCGCAGGCGTTGCTGCGCAGGCTCCAGACCGCGGCCTCGTGGAACCGGTTCACCCGCTCCTCGCTGCAGCCGAAGGAGCCGGTGCGGCGCAGGTCGGTGTGCACGACGACGCCCCGGACGTCGTCCGCCGTGAGGTCGCCGGGATGCCCATCGATGCGGACGTAGCGGAAGCCGTGGGTGGTGCGCCGGGGCTCGAACACGTCGCCGGGGACGCCCGCGGAGACGACCGAGTCCACCTGCCCGGCCGGCAGCGGCTCGGGCAGGAACGGCACGGCGGGGCGGAGGTGGTCGGTGGTGACGTCGCCGTCCTGGTCGAGCCACTCGCCGTGGGTCAGCGTCAGCGTCGTGCCGGCCGGACCGAGGTCGGTCAACCGGACCCAGCCGTTGATGTTCTGGCCGAGGTCGACGATCTGACGGCGGGCGTCCAGGCGGGTGACGGACACCGGGACGATCTCCTCGACGCGGCGGACCGGTGGCGCCGGCGAGTCCACCAGGCCCGCGAAACCGTGCTCCACGACGGCCACGTCGTCCCAGGCCGTGTCGTCGAAGGCCGGACCCGCCCACCCGCGCTCGAGCCGGGTGAGATCCCAGCGCTCGCCCGCGATGAGGTCGGCGGCGACGACGTGTCCCGTGCTGCTGCGCCAGCCGGGTCCGCTGCCCACGACGGTCACGGAGCCGTCGTCGTGCTCCACCTGGAGCTGGAGGAGGGCCGCCAGCCGGTCGCCCCACTGCTCGGCGGCCCGGGTGATCCCCGTCTGCCCGCGGAACCAGCCGTCGGCCAGGACCACGCCGATGGCGTTGCGGCCCGACCGGACGGATGCGGTGACGTCGCACGTCTGCACCTGGAGCCGGACGTCGTACTGCGTCCACCCCGGGGTCAGCTCGGCGTCGCCCACGCGGGCACCGTTCAGGAAGGCCTCGTAGACGCCCTGCGCCGTGGCGTGCAGCCGGGCGGCGACCACCGGCCGGTCGACGTCGAACTCGAAGCGGAGGAGTGCGGCTGGCCGCTGACCGGCCGACCCCTCGGGCATCTGCCCCGGCTCCACCCAGGATGCCTGCCAGTCCTCCTCCCAGAGCAGTCCCGTCTCGAACGACGACGGCGCCGACACCGGGCTCTCCCCGAGGTCGGTGCGCAGCCGCACCCGCCACTCCACCCGCTGCGACGACAGGAGCGGGGGGCCTGCGTAGGTGACGAGCAGGTTCTGCCCGCTGTCGACCCAGCCGCTGTCCCAGCCGTTGTCGGTGGTGATCCGGTAGGCCAGCTGCTCGCGGGCCCCGTCGGGCAGCCGCCAGGACAGCCGGGGCGCCGTCGTGCGGATCCCCAGCGCCCGGTCGAGGTGCTCGACCCGGAGGCGGTGCGGAGGCCCGGAGGTCGGGGACATGCGTCTCCTGTCAGGAAGGATCCCGGTGCCCGGCCACGACTCGCGGGGTTCCCGCGGGTTCCTGCACCGGGGCGTCAGAGGGCCGGGACCCGCTCGGCGTGGTGGCAGGCGGTCAGGCTGTCGTCGACCAGCCGCAGCGGCGGCCGCTGCTCCACGCAGATCCCGGTCGCCAGCGGGCAGCGGGGCGCGAAGGGGCATCCCGCCGCAGCGGGCTGAGCGGATCCGGCGGAGCCGACCCCCAGCGCCTCGCGGGCGGCTCGGCGCGCGGCCTGCTCGGCCGGCCGCGGTACCGGGGCCGCGGCGGTGAGGGCCACCGTGTAGGGGTGCCGGGGGCGCTGGGTCACGGACTCCACCGGCCCGGTCTCCATGATCTGCCCGCGGTAGAGGACGACGACGCGCTGCGCGAGGAACCGCACCACGCCCAGGTCGTGGGCGATGAACAGGAAGGCCAGGCCGTGCTCGTCCCGCAGGTCGGCGAGCAGGTTCAGCACCTGCGCCTGCGTGGACAGGTCGAGCGCGGACACCGGCTCGTCGAGCACCACGACCTTCGGGTCGCAGACCAGGGCGCGCGCGATGGCGATGCGCTGCCGCTGACCGCCCGAGAACTGCGACGGGAAACGATCCACCGCATCGGCCGGCAGGCCCACGGACTCCAGACCCTTCCTCGCCCTGACCAGTGCCTCGGCAGCGCCGACGCCCATCAGCCGCAGCGGTTCCACCAAGGTCTGCCCGATCGTGCGGGCCGGGTTGAGCGAGGAGTACGGGTCCTGGAAGACCACCCGCAGGTCCGCCGCCAGCGACGTGCGCTGCTTCAACGACAGCCTGGTGACGTCCTGGCCGTGCAGGCGCACGGCGCCCGACGCCGGTGGGTGCAGACCCAGGACCGCCTTGCCGATCGTCGACTTGCCCGAGCCGGACTCCCCGACCAGGCCGACGGTCTCCCCCGGCGCGATGTCGAAGCCCACGCCGTCGATCGCGGGGGGCAACCGCTTGGCCTTGCGGCCCGACCCGTAGCGGACGACGAGGTCGCGGATCTCCAGGGCCGGCGTGGCAGCGGTGCCCCGCGCGGCGGAGGTGGTGTCGGCAGGGGCGGTCATCGGGGCACTCCAGCGGTGGGGACGGGCTCGATCGCGGCCTCGGGGGCGAGCTCGGCGCCGACGGGTTCGGCGCTCCAGCGGATGCCCGCGTCGTGGACCTCGTGGACGCGGATGCACAGCACCGAGCCGCCGCCGTGGGCGGGGAGAGCGGGGAACGGCGTCGTGCACTCGTCCCGCACGAACTGGCAGCGGGTCGCGAAGCGGCAACCGGTCGGCCAGTCGCCGGGCGCGGGCACGGTGCCGGGGATCGACGCCAGGCGCGAGGGCACGGGGTCGCCGTCGGCCACGTGCGGGTTGGCCCCGAGGAGCGCCATCGTGTACGGGTGCGTCGGGTCCTCGAGGACCCGGGCGGCCGTGCCGGACTCCACCACCTGGCCGGCGTACATCACCGCGACGTCGTCGCAGATGTCCGCGACCACGCCCAGGTCGTGGCTGACGATGACGACGGAGAGCCCGGTGTCACGCACCAGCGAGCGCAGCAGGGTGAGGATCTCCGCCTGCACGGTGACGTCGAGCGCTGTCGTGGGTTCGTCGGCGATCAGCAGCTCGGGCTGCCCCGTGAGGGCCAGCGCGATGGCCACCCGCTGCGCCATACCGCCCGACAGCTGGTGCGGGTAGGACCTCAGCACCCGGTCGGGGTCGACGATGCCGACCTGCTGCAGCAACTGGGCGGCGATCGCCCGGGCCTCGGCCCGGCCCACGCCACGGATGCGCCGCAGCGGCTGGGTCAGCTGGTAGCTGACGGAGAACATCGGGTCCAGGGCGACCATCGGTTCCTGGGAGATCATCGCGATCTCCCGGCCGCGGATGGCGCTCAGCTCCTTCTCGGGCAGACCGACCAGTTCCCGCCCCCGCCACAGGATCGAGCCGCCGGTCACCGAGACGCCGTCGGGCAGCAGGCCCATGAGCGACCGCGCGGTCATCGTCTTGCCGCAGCCCGACTCGCCGACGAGGCCGAGGACTCGCCCGGGCGCCAGCGCGAAGGAGACGCCGGTGACGAGGGCCGGCCCGTCGTCGACGGAGACGTCGAGGTCACGGACCTCGAGGATCGCGCCCGGATCCGGCGGGGCGGGCGACCCCGCCGCGGCGACCGCGCGCGCCAGGGGGCGGTTGCGCCGTCCCCGCGTCCGCGCGATCGAGGCCTTGCCGGCGATGGCGTCGGCGAGCTCGTTCGCCGCGACGACGGTCAGCGCGAGGACGAGACCGGTCGGGACCATGAGCCACGGCGCGTTGAAGACGTACGACGACGCGTCCTGGATCATGAAGCCCCAGCTCGGCTCCGGCTCCGCCGGGCCGAAACCGAGGAAGGCGAGCCCGGCGACGATCAGCAGCCCGATGCCGTAGAGCTGGGCCGCCTGCACCGCGACGACGGTCGCCATGGACGGCAGGACGTGCACCGCGTTGACCCGCAGCGAGCCCAGGCCGTTCACCCGCGCCGCGTCGATGTAGAGGCGCTGCCGCACCGACTGGGCGACACCGAGCATCACCCGGTACACGGCCGCGGAGATCATCACGCCCAGGATCGCCATGATGATGTAGGTGCGGACGCCGATGACGCCGATCACCGCGAGCAGGAGGATCGTGGCCGGCAGGGCCAGGAAGACCTCGGTCACCCGGCTGATGACCCGCTCGACCCGGCGCCCGCGCTCGGCGGCGATCAGGGCGAGCGGCAGGCCGATCCCGAAGGCCACCAGGACGGTCACCGCGGCGGCCAGCAACGGCTCGGTCCCCGCGGAGAAGATCCGGCTCAGCAGGTCCCGCCCGAGCGGGTCGGTGCCCAGCCAGTGCTCACCCGACGGCAGGGACAGCCGGTCGCCGAGGTCCTGCTCGGCCACGCCGTAGGGCCGCCAGAGGGGGGCGGTCAGGGACGCGACGAGCATGAAGACGAGCCACGCGGCTCCGAAGATGCCGCCCGGTCGGCGCAGGAAGTACGGCAGCCCGCGGCGTCGCCGGCCCGGCGCCACCGGGGCGGTCGCGACGTCGTCGGCCGCGTCCAGAGGGAGCACGCTCATGCTGTCCGTACCTTCGGGTCCAGGGCCGCGACCAGCAGGTCGAGCAGCAGGTTGGTGAGGACGACGACGACGGTGGCGACGACCACGACGCCGATCAGGGCCGGGATGTCGCTGGAGGCCGCGGCGAACTGGCCGGCCTGGCCCAGCCCGGGCAGCGCGAAGAGGTTCTCGATGATCACCGAGCCGCCGAACAGGGCGATGAACTGGATGCCCAGCACGGAGACGACCGGCAGGCTGGCGAAGCGGAGGGCGTGCACGTAGCGGATCCGCCACTCGGGCGTCCCCATCGCCCGCAGCGTCCGGATGTGCTCCTGGGCCAGGGCCTCCCGCATGCCCGCGTTCGCGGTGCGGGCGATGATCGCCGCGCCGCCGACGGTCAGGGTGAGCACCGGGATGGTCAGGCTGGTGAACCAGCCGACCGGGTCGCTGGCGAAGGGGACGTAGCCGGTGGCGGGCAGCAGGCCGGTCTGGATCGCGAGGACGTAGACGAGCAGGATGCCGACCCAGAAGGCCGGCAGGGAGAGCGCCACCCCACTGCCCGTGGTGATGAGCCGGGCCAGCCGGCCACCGCGGACGGCCGCGGTCACGCCGAGCAGGACGCCGAGGACGCCGGAGAGGACCGTGGCGAAGAACGCGATGGAGGCGGTCACCGGCACCCGGTCGATCAGGTCGGCCCCGATGGAGCGACCGTCGATGAGCGACGTCCCCAGGTCTCCCTGGACCAGGTTGCCGAGGTAGTCGACGAACTGGACGACGAGCGGGCGGTTCCAGCCCAGCGCCTCGTTCTCCGCGGCGATCTGCGCCTCGGTGGCTCCCGGCCCGAGGCGGACCGCCCCGGGGGTGGAGTCGCTGACGTGCACCAGCAGGAAGCTGATGACCACCGCGGCCACTATCGTGCCGACTGCCATGGCCAGCCGCCGTGCGACGTAGGCGAGCATCTCGTTGTCCTTGTCGTGCGGGGTTCTCGACCGGGCGGGTGGAGCGGTGGCCGGTGGCCGCGGAAGGCTCCGCGGCCACCGGCCGTAGATCAGCTGGCGGGCTCGATGTCCGAGAGGACCAGGTAGCTGTTCGTCCCGGCGTAGGCGGGCTCCGCCACCTTGTCGGCGTTGTAGCCGGTGTGGGTGAAGTCCTCGTAGACGGGGATGTACCAGCCGTTGGCGGTGAGCGCGCGGTTGAGGTCGGTCAGCGCCTGCTCCTGCGCCTCGCCCTTGGCACCGAGGGCGGCGCCCAGCGACGACTCGATCTCCGGCTCCTTGGCCCCCTGCATGTTCATGAAGCCGCCGTAGACCACGCCGGCGACGAAGCCGGCCGGGTTGGCGCCGATGCCGAACGGACCGAAGATGACCGGGTCGGTGCGCACCGAGGCGAACACCTGGTCGGTCGACGTCGCCGTCACGAAGTTCATCGTGATGCCGACCTCGGCCAGCTGGCTCTGGATGACGACCTGGTCCTCCTTGGGCTGGCCCAGGACCGTGACGTTGAACTCGAAGCCCTCGGGAACGCCGGCGGCCGCGAGGGCCTCCTTGGCCTTCTCGGGGTCGTAGCCGAACTCCTCGTTCAGCGACTCGTCGTAGCCGGTCGTGCCCTCGGGGAAGAGCTGGGCCGTGGGGATCGCGCCCGGGTGCAGCTCGTCCACGATCGCCTGCCGGTCGATGGCGTAGCTGATCGCCAGCCGGGCCTGCTCGTCGGTGAAGGCCGGGTTGGTCGCGCCCGTCTTGTCGATGACCGGGAAGCCGACGATCGTGCCGCCCACGCTCACCACACTCTGCCGCTGCTCGACCATGTCCACGTGCTGGCCGTCCAGCATCGTCGCCACGTCCGCCTGGCCGGAGACGACGGCGTTGGCCAGGGCCTGCCGGTCGGTGATGACGTTGAAGACGATGGTGTCGTACGCCCACTCGTCGGCGTTCCACGCCTCGTCGTTCTTCTCCAGCGTGTAGCTGCTGGCCCGGGTGGTCTCGCCGGTGTTCAGCGTGTAGGCACCGGAACCGTCGGGCGTCGTCTCGAGGGACGAGGGGTCGGCGATCCCCTCGGGACCGACGATGATGCCGGCGGTGTCGGTCAGGTTGTTCTCCGGGGTGGCCTGCGGCTTGGCCCAGGTGATGACGACCGTCCGCGGGTCCGGGGCCTGGACGTCGGCGATCTCGCTTGCGCCGCCGGGGGCGAGCGCCCCGTACGCCTCGAGCTTCTCCTCGCTGCGGCGGTCGAGGTTGGCCTTGACCAGCTCGGCGTCCAGCGTCGAGCCGTCGGCGAACGTGACGTCGTCGCGCAGCGTCAGCGTGGTCTGCGTGTTGTCGGCGTTGTTCTCGAACTCGGTGACGAGGCTGGGCTCGACCGTGCCGTCGGCCGTGGTCACGAACAGCGAGTCGTAGAGGGCGCTGAAGAACGTGAACTGGCCCTGCGAGTACAGCAGCGGGTCGTAGCCGGTGGGCGCCGCGTCGGCGTCGTAGGCGAAGGTCAGGGTGTCGCTGGCGCTCTGACTGCTCGCGCCGGCGCTGCTCCCCCCGCCACCGCAGGCGGCGAGCGACACGACGGCCGCGGCAGCGATCGCCGCGGTGCGGCTACGCCGGGTGAATCGATTCATGGTGGGTTGGCTCCTCTGCCGGACGGCGAGCGGGACGAGTGGGGCCGGAGGCGGCCAGGCCGGCAGACGCCCGGCTTGGCGGCAACGATGCGGGGGACCGCGGTGAGACGTCAGGCACAATGCCGCTCAATGAAACACAACTGTGGTCCGTACCTCATCCGTGAACAGGAGGTGACCATCCTGTGACCGACGAGCTCCACCAGGCCGCCCGCGTGCGGGGCCGGCGCCCCCCGCAGGGCGATCCCGTCGTCGACCGCGCCCTGTCACTGCTGGCCGCCTTCGACGCCGGCCACCGCTCCCTGACGCTGGGGGAGCTGAGCCGGCGCAGCGGCATCCCGACGAGCTCGACGCTACGGCTGGCGACCCGGCTGCAGGCCTGGGGGGCGCTCGAGCGCGGGTCGGACGGCCGCTTCACCATCGGCCTCCGGCTGTGGGAGGTGGCCTCGCTCGCCCCCCGGGGGCAGGGCCTCAAGCAGGTGGCACTGCCCTTCATGGGCGACCTCGAGGAAGTCACCCGCCAGCACGTGCTGCTCGCCGTGCGCGAGGGGGGTGACGCCCTGCTCGTGGAGCGGCTGTCCGCGCACCAGGCGATGCCCGTGCTCTACCGGGTCGGCGGCCGGCTGCCGCTGCACTCCACCGGGGTGGGCCTGGTGCTGCTCGCCTTCGCGGAGTCGGCCTTCCAGGAGTCCATGCTCGCGCAGCCGCTGATGCACCAGCCGGAGAACGTCGCCGTCTCGCCGGCGGCGCTGCGCCGGACGCTCGCGGAGATCCGCCGGGACGGGACCGCCACGCTGCGCCGGCGGGCGCCCCATCCGCTGGTCAGCGTCGCCGCCCCGATTTTCGACGCCGAGGACCGCATCACCGCGGCACTGTCGGTCGTGGTGCCGCAGGAGAACGCCGAACCACGGCTGCTGGGGCCTGCCGTGCGGACGGCGGCCCGGTCGATCAGCCGGGGACTGGGCGCCCGCCGGTCGATCGGGGCTCCGCTCACCTGACCCGCGTCCCGTTCATTGGCAGCCCTCTGGGACCGGCGGCAGGGGATGCGCAGGCTTGCCGGAGCGGCCCGTGGCGGGCGCCATCGGCCCCGCCGCGTGCCGCCCCCGTCGTCCGCACCGAGGAGCGCGCGTGCCCGTCCACCCCGTCGTCGCGTCGAAGTTCCACCTGCTGGAGGGCATCGAGTCCTTCGAGGCCGGCCTGGCCGACCCGGCGACCCGCGCCCGGCTCGACGAGTTCATGTCGGCCGCGGATGCGCCGGCACCCCCGCAGGTCGACGTGCGCGGCGACAGTGCTCCTGGCCCGCACGGCCCCGTCCCCGTCCGCGTCCACACGCCGCCCGGCGGCGGCCCGGACCTGCCGTGCCTCGTCTGGCTGCACGGGGGCGCGTTCCGCATGGGGGACCTCGACATGCCCGAGGCCGACTGGACCGCGCGGCAGGTCTGCGACCGCGCCGGCGCGGTCGTGGTCAGCGTCGACTACCGGCTGTGCGTCGGCGGCGTCACCTACCCGGTCCCGCACGACGACGTCGTGGCTGCCCTCCGGTGGGTCCGGGACAGCGCGGCGGACCTCGGCGTCGATCCCGGCCGCATCTCGCTCGGTGGAGCGAGCGCCGGTGGCAACCTCGCCGCCGGCGCTGCGCTGAAACTCCGGGACGAGGACGGCTGGGTGCCGGCTGCCCTGGTGCTCGCGTACACGACCCTGCACGCCGTGGTCCCGCCGGCGTCGCCGTCCCTCGCCCCCCTGCTCGACGAGATCCCACGGCTGCTGCGCTTCCTGCCCCACACCCGCCGGGGCATCACCGAGAACTACCTCGGCGGCCCGGCGAGCAGCGCCGACGGCTACGCGATGCCGGGCGGCGCCGTGCTCGAGGGGTTGTGCCCCGTGCTGCTGCTCAACTCCGAGTACGACGACCTGCGCGCGTCCGCGGAGGTGTTCGCAGGTCAGCTCGCGGTGGCCGGCGTCGACGTCCGGCAGGTGCTGCTGCCCGGCATGCTGCACGGCTTCCTCAACCTGCACCCCGGCGTCGAGCCGGTCGACCGGGCCCTGGTCCTGATGAGCGAGACCGTCGCCGGTGCCCGCAGGACCGCACCGACGTCGATCCCGGCCTGACGTGTCCGCGACCGGCGCCGACGGCATCACCGTGGTCGTGGCGCGGGAGGTGGCAACAGGTCGGGAGGCCGAGTTCCACGCGTGGGTCGAGGAACTGCCCACAGCGGCGCAGCGGTTCCCCGGCCACCTGGGCTCCGGCCTGCGCGAGCCCGCACCCGAGGGATCCGTGTGGCACGTGGTCTACCGGTTCGACTCCCCCGAGCGGCTGGCGGCGTGGGAGGGCTCGGCTCAGCGGGAGGAGCTGCTCCAGCACGGCAGCGAGTTCGTCCGGACGGTCGCCGTCCGGCGGCTGGACGGGATGGACGCGTGGTTCGCCGCACCCGGCGGTCCGCCGGCGCGGCCACCGCGGTGGAAGACCTTCGTGATGACGGCGACCGTCATCCTGGTCCTCCAGGTGCTGCTGTCCGCCGCCCTGCGTCCGCTCGTCGGCGACTGGCCGCAGGTCGCGCGCACCGCCGCCGTCATCGTCCCGCTCGTCGCCCTCATGACGTGGGTGGTCATGCCCCTGCTCTCCCGCTCGCTCGCCTCCTGGCTCTACCGCTCCGGTCCCGGGAACCCGTGACCGCCGGCGTGCCGCGGCCCGGTCCACCGACTCCTCCGATCCTGGGAGAACACGTGCCCGACAGCCCCGCCGACCACCACCAGGCACGGCGGAACCCGCGCACCGCGCGACTCCATCGGCGGACGGCGCTGGTGACCGGCGCAGCGGCGGGCATCGGGCTCGCCGTCGCCGACCGCTTCCGCGCCGAGGGCGCCCGCGTCGCGTACGCCGACCGCGACGCCGCCGGGGCCGAGACGGCAGCCGCAGCGACGGGTGGTCGCCCGGTGCACATGGACGTGTCCGACGAGGCGAGCGTCGTGGCCGGCTACGCGGGCCTGGCCGCGGACGGGTGGATCCCTGACGTGGTCGTGGTCAACGCGGGGGTCCAGTTGTTCGGCCACGACGCCGAGGTCGCCGAGCTCGACCTCGACGTCTGGCGGAGGACCCACGACGTGAACCTGACCGGGGCCTTCCTGACGGTCAAGCACGCGGTGCGGGGCATGCTGCGGATCGGCGGCGGCTCGATCATCCTCAGCGGCAGCCCCACCGGGGTCCGGGGCGAGGGAGCGGAGTTCACCGCGTACGCCTCGTCCAAGGCCGGCATGCACGGCCTGGGGCGGACGGTCGCCGCCGCCTACGCGGACAGGGGGATCCGGGTGAACACGGTGATCCCGCCGTACACCGAGACCGGGCTCGTGTCGGCCATCACCGGGGACCCGGCCGCCCGCGCCGTCATCGTCGGCCGGATCCCCATGCGCCGCGCCGGGACGACGGCCGACCTCGAAGGCGTGTACGTGTTCCTCGCCGGAGAGGAGTCCGCCTTCGCCACCGGTGGCGCGTTCGCCGTCGACGGCGGCATGACGTCCCTGTAGCGATGTGCCGACGCACAGGTGTTCCGACCAATGGCAGAGGTCTAGGGGTGGGTGACGCCGGTCACCCATGCTCGACCCGTCATCGCCGACCGAGCCGGGAGTACCCATGAGTTTCGAGTACCTGATCGACCCGTCCAAGGGCCCGCAGTGGAAGGGCCAGCTGCCCGGCAAGCCGGTCCCCTACGTCCTCCGCAAGGGCGAGGGCGAGACCTCCATGCTCTTCCGTGACCTGTTCACCGTGCTGCTGTCCGGCGACGAGACCGAGAACCAGTTCGGGATCGTCACCGCCGACTCCCCCGCCGGCGACGTCATCCCGACGCACTCGCACAACGAGACCCACGAGACGTTCTACGTCATCGAGGGCAAGGTGAAGCTCTTCTACGAGGACGCCGAGGGCCAGAAGCAGTCCTCGCTGCTCACCCCTGGGGACTTCGGCTACGTGCCGGCCGGTTTCGCGCACGCCTACCAGATCGTCGAGGACGCCCGGATGATGGGCACGCTCTCGGGCGGCTTCGAGCGGTTCTTCCAGCACATGGGCACGGCGACCGACCACGCGACGAAGGACCAGCCGCCCTTCATCCCGGACTTCCCGCGCATGCAGGCCGCGGCGCAGCAGCACAACATGCAGTTCATGCAGGGCTTCGAGTGGCCCGACGCCTGATCCGGTAGCCGTCGCACCGACCAGGCGCGGGTCACCGCGGACCGCGCCTGGTCCCGTCAGGAGAACTGTGCCCACACCTGCTCTGCCACTGCCCCCGCCGGCCCACGAGCTCCCGCTGCCCCCGGCCCTGCCCGGTCGCGGCGGCACCCGGCTCCTGCTCGGTGTGCCCTATGCGGCGATCCCCGGCGTCCGTCCGCTGGAGCTCGACCTCCACCTGCCGCCGCCGACCGGCGAGCCGCTGCCGGCCGTCGTCTTCCTGCACGGGGGCGGCTGGCGCCTGGGCAGCCGGCACGGGGCCGGTCCGATGTACCGCGACGCCTCGCCCCCGCCGTTCGCGCGGATCGCGCAGGCCGGCATCGCCGTGGCCAGCGTCGACTACCGGCTCTCGGCGGAGGCGACCTTCCCCGCGCAGCTGCACGACGCCAAGGCCGCGGTCCGCTGGCTGCGCGCCCGGTCGGCCGAGCTCGGCATCGACCCCGACCGGATCGCCGCGTGGGGTGAGTCGGCCGGCGGCCACGTCGCCGAGCTCCTCGGCCTGACCGCGGACGACGCCGCCCTCGAGGGGGACGTCGGTCCCGCCGGTCCGACGAGCGGCGTCCGCGCGGTCGTCGCCTGGTACGCCCCGAGCGACGTCGCCGCGGTGGCGACCGACACCGGCGCGGACCCGGCTGACCCGACCACCCGCGAGGCCCAGCTGCTCGGCGCCTCGGCGGTCGCCGTGCCGGAGCTCGCCGCCCAGGCCAGCCCGATCGCGCACGTGTCCCCCGGCGCCCCGCCGTTCCTGCTGCTGCACGGGCGGGACGACCGGTTCATCCCCTGCGCGCAGAGCGAGCGGCTCGCCGCCGCGCTCGAGGCCGCCGGAGCCGACGTGGAGCTCCACCTGCTCGACGGCGCCGACCACATGTGGCTGGGCGCACCCGACGCCGCCGATCTGGCGCTGGACCTGACCACCGGCTGGCTGCTGGAGCAGCTGGCCGGCACGACCGAGGAAGAGGACCGATGAGGATCGTGGGCATCCGCCGGGACGGCGGCGCACAGGTGGCGGCGCTGTCCGAGGACGGCGCGCAGGTCACCGTCGTCGCGGCGCTGGAGGACTTCTGGGCCGACGCGGCGGGGCACCTGTCGCGCGAGCCGGGTGGGGAGACGCTGCCGGCCGCGGACGTCGAGTTCGTGCCGCCGGTGCTGCCCGGCGCCCGGGTGGTCTGCATCGGGCTGAACTACCTCAAGCACGTCGCCGAGGGGTCCTACGCCGGCGAGGGCGTGCCGCCGTACCCGACCCTGTTCGCCCGGTGGACCCAGTCGCTGACCGTCGGCGGCGCGGAGGTCCCGGTCCCCTCGGACGAGGACGGTCTCGACTGGGAGGGCGAGGTGATGGCCTACGTCGGCTCCACGCTCGTCGACGCCACCCCGGACGAGGCGCTGGCCGCCGTCGTCGGCTACTCCACCTTCAACGACCTCACCTCCCGGCGGGCGCAGAAGCTCACCAGCCAGTGGATCCTGGGCAAGAACGGCGACCGCTCCGGCCCGCTGGGGCCGATCGTCCCGGCGGCCGAGGTCGGGGACCTCCGCGACGGGCTCCGGGTGCAGACCCGGGTCAACGGGGAGACCGTGCAGGACGGCAGCACCGACGAGATGGTCTACACCGTCGGGGACACCCTCGCGCTGATCTCCCGCACCTTCACGCTGCGGCCGGGTGACCTGCTCGCGACCGGCACGCCGTCCGGCGTCGGCTACGGCCGGACGCCCCCGTGGTTGCTGCAGCCCGGCGACGTCGTCGAGGTGGAGGTCGAGCGGCTCGGCCTCCTCACCAACACCGTCGTCGGCAACGACGCCCGGACGGCCTGAGGCGATGTCCGGCGAGTACCGCCAGTACCTGTTCCCGCACGACCACCCGCGCGTCGCCGAGGTGCGCGGCATGGACCCCTACGCCTACCGGGATCACGCCCGCACCCCGGGCACCTTCACCGGTGGCCTGGTGGAGGGCTGGACGCCCCTCTACCGGAACGAGTTCCGCGGCGTCACCGAGGACGGGACGCTGCGGGAGGGGCTGCACCCCTTCGAGCCGGCCCGGCCCGGTGAGGAGGCGCCCGTCGAGGCCATGGTCGCCGCCGCCCACGACCTGCTCGCCGTCCTGGACGACGACGGGCGGAAGCGGATCTGCTTCGCCGTCGACGCCGTCGAGTGGCAGACGTGGGCCAATCCGGAGTTCATGCAGTTCGACACCGGGCTGCGGCTGGACCTGCAGCCCGAGGTCGTCCGCGAGAAGGCGCTGGCGCTGATGGCGGCCTCGCTGAGCCCGGAGGGCTACGAGCTGGCCCACGCGATGATGCTGATCAACGGCTTCCTCGGCGAACTCGTCGACCTGACGACGGTGCTCAACGAGTTCAGCTACAACATCGCGCTCTACGGCCAGCCGGACCTGCGCGCGCCGTGGGGCTGGCAGCTGTACGGCCACCACTGCGCGGTCAACTGCCTGGTGGTCGAGGGCCGGATGGTGGTCTCCCCCGTCTTCCTGGGCGCCGAGCCCGACGAGATCGACGCCGGCCCGCACGCCGGTCTGGCCGGTGTGTTCGCCGACCGGATCTCCCTCGGCACCGCCCTCATGGCCGCCCTCCCCGACGACCAGCGACGGGCGGCGACGGTCTACCAGCACATGGTCGACCCGGCCATGCCGCCGGGCCGGGTGCACCCCGGCGACGAGCGACACCTCGCCGGGGCGTTCCAGGACAACCGGGTCATCCCGTTCGAGGGCGTCCGGGTCGCCGACATGCCGGCCGAGGCCCGCACGGCGGCGCTCGGGATCGCCGAGGCGTTCGTCCGGCTGCTGCCCGAGGGGCCGCGCCGGGCCCGCATGCGGGAGGTCGAGCAGCACCTGGACGAGACGTGGTTCTGCTGGATCGGCGGATCGGCTCCCGGCGATGTCTTCTACTACCGGTTGCAGTCGCCGGTGCTGATCGCCGAGCTCGACCACCACTGCGGGGTCTTCCTCGACTACGACACCCCGCAGCCCTTCCACATCCACACGGTGCTGCGGACCCCGCACGGCAACGACTACGGCCGCGCCTGGGTGCGGCAGTGGCAGGAGCGGCACGCGGCCCGGTGATGGCGGACGCTCCCGTTCCGCACTGCCACCCAATGGCAACGGGCTACGGCGACGTGACCCCCGCCACCGATGCTGGACGGGCGGCACGGAGCCCCGGGAGCTCCCCGGACGGCCGACCGCGCATGCCTTCGCACCTCCGCTCGCCCGGCGAGCGGCGCCCCTGACAGGAGACCTCATGACCACCGTGCCCGAACGCGTCCCGGTGCTCATCGCCGGCGGTGGGCCCAGCGGGCTCGCCGCCGCGATCGAGCTCGGCCGCCGCGGCGTCGAGGTGCTCGTCGTGGAGCCGCGCACCCAGCTCGACCCGCTGCGACCCCGGGCGAAGACCACCAGCGTCCGCACCATGGAGCACCTGCGCCGGTGGGGCCTCGCCGACCGGCTCCGGGCCGCGGCGCCGCTGGCCGTGGACCACGCCCAGGACGTCGTCTTCGTGACCGGCCTGTTCGGGCACGAGATCACCCGCTTCGAGAACGCGTTCGGGCTCTGGACGGCTCGTCAGGACATCGCCGCCGAGGCCGGGCAGCAGGCTCCCCAGCCGCTGGTGGAGGAGGTCCTGCGCGAGGCCGCCGCCGCCCTGCCGGCCGTGACCCTGCTGACCGGCTGGCGGGTCGCGTCCGTCCTGGACGGCCCCGGGGAGGTTCGCGCGGTGGTCGAGGACCAGGCCGGCGCGCCGCACCGGGTGAGCGCCGACTACCTGCTCGGCTGCGACGGCAGCAGCGGCCTCTCGCGCACGGCGATCGGCGCCCGCTACGAGGGCTCCTCGGGCACCCTGCCGAACCTGAGCATCACCTTCCGCAGCCGCGCGCTCGAGGAGCGCGAGCTGTGCGCCGTGGGCGTGCACTACTGGGTCATCGGCGCCGAGCGCGGCGGCCTGATGGGGCGCCTGGACCTCGAGGGCACCTGGTGGGCCATCGTCCAGGGCGTCGACGTGCGCACCGAGGACGTCGATCCGGTGGCGCTCGTCCGGTCGCTCGTGGGCGCGGAGATCGACGTCGACGTCCTGGCCACCGACCCGTGGTCGGCCCGGATGCTGCTGGTGGACCGCTACCGCGGGGAGCGGGTACTCCTGGTCGGCGATGCCGCGCACCTCAACCCCCCGTGGGGCGGGCACGGCTTCAACACCTGCGTCGGCGACGCGGTCAACCTCGGCTGGAAGCTGGCCGCGGTGCTGCAGGGCTGGGCACCGCCGTCCCTGCTCGCCAGCTACGAGGCCGAGCGCCGTCCCGTTGCCCACCGGACCATCGGTGCGGCCGGCGCCCAGGAGGCGTTCCTCGCCCCGTCGTTCGCCGACACCGACCTCGACGACGAGGGGACGGCCGGGCGCCTGCTGCGCGCCGACCTGGCCCAGCGGCTCCACGTCAAGGACGCCGAGTTCCACAGCCTGGGGCTGGTGCTCGGCTACGACTACCCCCACTCCCCCGTCGTCGTCCCCGACGGGCGCACGGTGCCCGAGCCGACGCTGGCCACCTTCACCCCGTCGGCACATCCGGGTGCCCGGCTCCCGCACGCCTGGCTGCCGGACGGCAGCTCGGTCTACGACCGGCTGGGCGACGGCTTCTCCCTGCTGCGCCTGGGCTCCGGCTCCGACACCGGGGCGCTTCCCGCGGCCGCCGACGAGCTCGGGATCCCGCTCACGGTGGTCGACCTCGCCGACGTGCCCGGGCTCCGCTCCCGCTACGAGGCCGACCTGGTGCTGGTCCGGCCCGACCAGCACGTGGCCTGGCGCGGAGCCGCCGTGGACCGGCCGCACCACCTGCTGCGCACCGTCGTCGGCGGCGCGAACGTCGTCGCCGCCCTTCCCCACCCCCTCGAGGAGATCAGCCGATGACCGCCAGCAGCTTCCCCGAGGGCTTTCTCTGGGGCACCGCCACCGCCGCGCACCAGGTCGAGGGCGGCAACGTCAACAACGACCACTGGGAGATGGAGCACGCCGAGCACTCGCCGTTCAGCGAGTCCAGCGGCGACGCCTGCGACTCCTGGCACCGCTGGCCCGAGGACCTCGACCTGGTGGCCGGGGCCGGCCTGAACACCTACCGGTTCAGCCTCGAGTGGAGCCGGATCGAGCCCGCCGAGGGCGAGTTCTCCCGCGCGAACCTCGACCACTACCGGCGCATGATCGACGCCTGCCGGGAGCGCGGGCTGACCCCGATCGTCACGCTCGTCCACTTCACGATGCCGCGGTGGCTGATGCACGACGGCGGCTGGACCGGCGCCCGCACCGGCGACCGGCTCGCGCGGTTCACCGAGTTCGTCGCCCCCGCGCTGGCCGACGCCGGCTACGTCGCGACCCTGAACGAGCCGAACCTGATGGCGGTCCAGCCGGTGATCGGTGCGATGGCCCGCCGCGGCGAGCCGATCCACGGCCTGCCCGTGCCGGACCAGGGCGTCACTGACGCGCTGATCGGGCTGCACGGTCGCAGCATGGAGGTGCTCCGCGATGCCGGGTCACCGCCGGCGGGCATGACGCTGGTCGGGCTGGAGTACATCGACGAGGGCGGCGGGCAGGAGCGGCTGCAGGCCGCCCGGGCCGCGATGATGGACCAGTTCCTGCAGGGCGCGGCGGCCGACGACTTCCTGGGCCTGCAGATCTACACCGCCCAGCGGTTCGGCGCCGAAGGACTGATCGCCCCACCGGCGGAGCGGCAGACGCTGGCGCACGGCATGGAGCGCCGTCCGGAGGCGCTGGGCGCGGCGGTCACCTACGCCGCCTCGGTCGTGCCGGACCTGCCGCTGCTGGTCACCGAGAACGGCATCGCGACGGCGGACGACTCCGACCGCATCGCGTTCACCGACGAGGCGCTGCGCAGCCTGGCCGCCGCGATCGCCGACGGCGTCGACGTCCGCGGCTACGTGCACTGGAGCCTGCTCGACAACTTCGAGTGGATGCTGGGCTACCGGCCCACCTTCGGGCTGGTGGCCGTCGACCGCGAGACGTTCGCCCGCACCCCCAAGCCGAGCCTCGCCTGGTTGGGGGACGTCGCCCGCCGCAACGGCCTCGCAGGGTCCTGACGGTGCTCGATGCGACGCACCGGCGCCTCAACCGGCTGACCGGTGCATGGGTCCTCGTCTCCCCGCACCGCACGGCCCGCCCCTGGCAGGGCCAGGTCGAGGACACGGCGGCACCCCGGCTGCCCGACTACGACCCGGAGTGCTACCTGTGCCCGGGCAACGAGCGGGCGGGCGGGCGGCGCACCCCCGCCTACGACGGGACCTTCGTCTTCGACAACGACTTCGCCGCCCTGACCCCGGACGTGGCACCGGCGACCTCCGACCCCGACGGCCTGCTGGTCGCCGAGAGCCAGCGGGGCGTCTGCCGGGTGATCTGCTACTCACCGCGGCACGACCTCGCGCTCGGCCGGCTGCCCGCCGACCGCATCCGCGCGGTCATCGACACGTGGGCCGACCAGTACACCGAGCTGGGCGGCCTCGACTGGGTCGACTGGGTGCAGGTGTTCGAGAACCGGGGCGCGGCGATGGGCGCCAGCAACCCGCACCCGCACGGCCAGATCTGGGCCGAGGAGCGGCTGCCCACCGAGGCGGTCCGCGAGCTCGCCTCCCAGCGGGCCGCCGCAGCAGCGGGCGGCTGCCTGCTCTGCGACTACCTGGCGGTCGAGGAGGCCGACGGCGCACGGATCGTCTTCCGGGACGAGCACGTCACCGTCCTGGTCCCGTTCTGGGCGGTCTGGCCGTTCGAGACCCTCGTGCTGCCCCGTAGGCACTGCGGCGCGGTGCCCGACCTCGACGGGACCGGCCGGGACGCCCTGGCCACCGCGCTGGCCGAGCTCGCCCGCCGCTACGACGCCCTCTTCGGCGTGCCCTTCCCGTACACGATGGGGCTGCACCAGCGGCCGACCGATGGGGACGCGCACCCCGAGTGGCACCTGCACGGGCACTTCTACCCACCGCTGCTGCGCTCGGCCACCGTCCGGAAGTTCATGGTCGGCTACGAGCTGCTGGCCCAGCCGCAGCGGGACATCACCCCGGAGTCCGCGGCCGCCCGCCTGCGCGGGACGGTGGGGCGGGCGTGAACGACGTCGCCCTGCGGGAGACCTTCGCCCGCTCGACCGGCGCACCCGCCGAGGTCGTCGTCCGGTCGCCGGGCAGGGTCAACCTGATCGGCGAGCACACCGACTACAACGACGGCTTCGTCCTCCCCGCCGCGCTGGACCGGGGCACCGTCGTCCTGGCCCGCCGACGGCCGGACCGGCGGCTGCGGACCACCGCGCTGCGCATGGACGCCACCGACGAGCGCCCGCTGGCCGACCTGCGGCCGCACGAGGGACCGGAGTGGTCGCGCTACGTGGCCGGAACCGCGGCCGTGCTGCTCGCCGACGGGCACGACGTCCCCGGTGCGGACCTGCTGGTGGACAGCGATCTGCCGATCGGGGCAGGGCTCTCCTCCTCGGCGTCCCTGGAGCTCGGGGTGCTGGTCGCGCTGCTGGCGCTCGCCGGGGAGGTGCTGCCGCCCGAGCAGCTGGCCCGCCTCGGGCAGCGGGTGGAGAACGACGTCGTCGGGGTCCGCAGCGGGGTCATGGACCAGCTGGCGGTCGCCTGCGGGGCGGCGGGGCACGCGGTGCTGGTCGACTGCCGGAGCCTGCGCACCGAGCGGGTCCCCGTGCCGGACGGCGTCCGCATCCTCGTGCTCGACAGCGCCGTTCCGCGCACCCTGGCCGGGTCGGCCTACAACCGGCGGCGGGCCGAGTGCGAGGAGGCCCTGACCCGGCTGCGTCCGGTGCGGCCCGGTCTGGCTGCCCTGCGGGACGTGACACCGGACTTGCTGGCCGAGCACGCCCACCTGCTGGGCGAGGTGCCGCTGCGGCGGGCCCGGCACGTCGTCGAGGAGAACGAGCGGGTGCTGCGGAGCGTCTCCGCCCTCGCCCGCTGCGACGTCGCGGAGTTCGGCGAGCTGATGAACCGCTCGCACGCGTCGCTGCGGGACGACTACGAGGTGAGCGTCGCGGAGCTCGACACGCTGGTCGACCTCGCCGTCGCCACGCCGGGGATCCTCGGCGCGCGCCTCACCGGGGCCGGGTTCGGCGGCTGCGCGGTGGCCCTGGTGCGGGCTGACGACGCGGCAGCCGCCGCCGCGAGCATCACCGCCCGGTACCGGTCGGCCACCGGCCGCCCCGGGGAGGCGACGATCTGCACGCCGTCGGACGGCACGCGTGCGGTGTGGGCCGGCTGAGCACTCGTCAGCCGAAGACCCGCGCGTCCGCCGTGGCCCAGGCCTGCGCGGAGCCGGAAGGCAGGTAGGTCCGCGTCTGCTGCGTGGCCCGCAGCAGTGCACGCAGCTCGGCCAGTCCCCCGTCGACCGCGCCGAGCGCCCGCGCCTGCACCAGCGCGTTCCCCAGCGCCGCCGCCTCGACCGGCCCGGCGATGACCGGCAGCCCGCAGGCGTCCGCGGTGAGCTGGCAGAGCAGCTCGTTGCGGGCGCCGCCGCCGACCAGGTGCACCACCTCGACCTCGCGGCCGGACAGTTCGGCCGCGCGCCGGATGCTCCGCCGGTAGGCCAGCGCGAGGCTGTCGAGGATGCAGCGCACCGTCTCCGCCTGGCTCTGCGGCGGCGTCTGCCCGGTCTCGGTGCAGAGCGCGGCGATGCGGGCCGGCATGTCCCCCGGCGGCAGGAACCGGGCGTCGTCGGGGTCGACGACGGCGGTGAACGCCGACACCCGGGCGGCCGCGGCCAGCAGCTCGGCGAGGTCGGCGGGAAGCCCGGCGGCCGACCACGTGCGCAGCGACTCCTGCAGCAGCCACAGGCCCATGACGTTGCGCAGGCAGCGCACCGTGCCGTCGACGCCCAGCTCGTTGGTGAAGCCCGCCTGCCGGCCGGCCTCGGTGAGCACCGGCTCCGCCAGCTCGACACCCACCAGCGACCAGGTACCGCAGGAGACGTACGCGAACTGCTCCGACGCGGCCGGCACGCCCACCACCGCCGACGCCGTGTCGTGCGAGCCCACCGCGATCACCGGGACGTCGGCCAGCCCGGTCTCCGCGCGCGCCTCGGCGGTGAGCCGGCCGATCTCCTCGCCGGGCTGCACGAGCGCCGGGAACAGGTCGCGCGGCAGGTCCAGCCGGTCCAGGAGACCGCCGGCCCACTGCCGCGTCGTCGCGTCCAGCAGCCCGGTGGTGGAGGCGTTGGTGACCTCCGCGACGCGGGCGCCGGTCAGCCAGTACGCGAGCAGGTCCGGCACGAGCAGCGCCTGCCGGGCGGCGGCGAACCGCGCGGTGCCCCGCATCGCAGCGAACTGGAACACCGTGTTGAACGGCAGGTGCTGCAGCCCGTTGACGCGGTACAGCTCGCCGGGCGGGACGACGGCGTGCACGGCCGGGACCGCCGTCGCGTGCCGGGCGTCGCGGTAGTGCACCGGGTTGCCCAGCAGCGCGCCGTCGGCGTCGAGCAGGCCGACGTCGACCGCCCAGCTGTCGATGCCGATCCCGTCGATGCTCCCGGCCTCCCGTCCCGCGGCACGCAGCCCGTCAAGCACACCGGCGTAGAGCGCAAGCACGTCCCAGGACAGCGTCCCCCCCGTCCGGACCGGCCGGTTGGGGAAGCGGTGCACCTCGGCCAGGTCCAGCCGGCCGGGGCCGACCCGCGCGGTCATCACCCGGCCGCTGGAGGCACCCAGGTCGACGGCCGCGAGGGTCAGCTCCCGATCGGTCATGGCTCGACTCCGCCCTCGTTCCGCTCCTCGCTCGTTCCTCGCTGCGATGCTCGCTCGGGCGTCGTTCTCGCGCTCATCGCAGGAACGCGGCGGCGACGCCCGAGTCGACCGGGACGTGCAGGCCGGTGGTCCGGCTGAGCTCGCCGCCGGTCAGGGCGAAGACGGCGTCGGCGACGTGCTCGGGCAGCACCTCGCGCTTGAGCAGGGTGCGCTGCGCGTAGAACTGGCCCAGCTCCTCCTCCGGCACCCCGTAGACGGCGGCGCGCTTGGCGCCCCAGCCGCCGGCGAAGATGCCCGACCCGCGGACCACGCCGTCGGGGTTGATGCCGTTGACCCGGATCTGGTGCTCGCCGAGCTCGGCCGCCAGCAGCCGGACCTGGTGGGCCTGGTCGGCCTTGGTCGAGGAGTAGGCGATGTTGCTGGGGCCGGCGAAGACCGCGTTCTTGCTGGAGATGTAGACGACGTCGCCACCCATCCCCTGCTCGATCATGATGCGGGCCGCCTCGCGGGACACGAGGAAGCTGCCCTTGGCCATCACGTCGTGCTGCAGGTCCCAGTCGGCCTCGGTGGTCTCCAGCAGCGGCTTGGAGATCGACAGGCCGGCGTTGTTGACCACCAGGTCCACGCCGCCGAAGGCCAGGCACGCCTCCCGGAACGCGGCGGCCACCGCCTCGGCGTCGCTGACGTCGGCGGCCACGCCGATCGCGACGTCGGCGTTCCCGATCCCGGCGGCGGCGTCGGTCGCCTTCTGCAGGTCCAGGTCGGCGACGACGACGCAGGCGCCCTCCGCGGCCAGCCGCTCGGCGATGGCCTTGCCGATGCCGCTCGCGGCGCCGGTGACCAGCGCGACCCGGGAGGCCAGCGGCTTGGGCTTCGGCATGCGCTGGAGCTTCGCCTCCTCCAGCGCCCAGTACTCGATGCGGAACTTCTCGCTCTCGTCGATCGGCGCGTAGGTGCTCACGGCCTCGGCGCCGCGCATGACGTTGATGGCGTTGACGTAGAACTCACCGGCCACCCGCGCGGTCTGCTTGTTGGCCCCGAAGCTGAACATGCCCACGCCGGGCACCAGCACGATCGCCGGGTCGGCGCCGCGCATCGCCGGGCTGTCGGCGGTTGCGTGCCGGGAGTAGTAGGCGGCGTACTCGGCGCGGTACTCCTCGTGGACCTCCTTCAGCCGGGCGACGACGTCCTCGACCGGGGCGGATGCGGGCAGGTCGACGACCATCGGCCGCACCTTGGTGCGCAGGAAGTGGTCCGGGCAGGACGTGCCCAGCGACGCGAGGGGGGCCAGCTTCTCCCGGGACAGGAACTCCAGGACGACGTCGGAGTCGGTGAAGTGGCCGACCTGCGGCTTGTCGGTCGAGGCCAGCCCGCGGATCACCGGTGCCAGCGCCGCGGCCTTGGCGCGACGCTCCGCCTCGGGCAGGGCCTCGAAGCCGGGGACGACGGCGCCGAACGGCTCCGCGGCACCCTTCTCGGCGAGGAATCGCTCGGCGGTGCGGATGATGTCGAGGGAGTTGGCCTCGGCCTCCTCGCTCGTCGCGCCCCACGCGGTGACGCCGTGACCGCCGAGGATGCAGCCGATCGCCTGCGGGTTCTTCTCCTTGATCGCGGCGATGTCCAGGCCCAGCTGGAAGCCCGGCCGGCGCCACGGCACCCAGACGACGCGGTCGCCGAAGCACTCGCGGGTGAGCGCCTCGCCGTCGGCCGCCGTCGCCAGCGCGATGCCGGAGTCGGGGTGCAGGTGGTCGACGTGCGCGGCGTCGACCAGGCCGTGCATGGCGGTGTCGATCGACGGTGCGGCGCCGCCCCGGCCGTGCAGGCAGAAGTCGAAGGCGGCGACCATCTCGTCCTCCCGCTCCACGCCCGGGTAGACGTCGACGAGCGAGCGCAGCCGGTCCAGGCGCAGGACGGCCAGACCGGCCTCCTTCAGCGTGCCGAGGTCGCCGCCGGAACCCTTCACCCAGAGCAGCTCGACCGGCTGACCGGTGACCGGGTCGGTTCCGGTGCCCTTGGCGGAGGTGTTGCCGCCGGCGTAGTTGGTGTTGCGCGGGTCGGCGCCGAGCCGGTTGCTGCGCGCGATGAGGTCACTGACGACAGGATTCGTCACGGGGTGGTTCCTTCCGGGAGTGATCATGAGGGCGTTTTGTGCACTAAGCGCCGCGCGGTTAGTGCACGAAACGCCGAAAGATGACTGGTTCAGGCGCCCCAGCCGGCCTGCTGGCCGCCGACCCGCTCGCGCTCGATGCGCTGCTGGTAGCCGCTGCGGGCGAACGCGGCGTAGGGGTCGGCGTCCAGGCCCTGGGACTCGCGCAGCTCGCCCAGCAGCGGCCGGACGTCGGTGCTGAACGCGTCCATCAGGACCGAGTGCGCGTCGAGGACCTCACCGCTGCGCTGCGCGGCCGCCAGCGCCTCGCGGTCGACCAGGAGCGCCTTCGCCGTCGCCTCCTGGACGTTCATGACCGAGCGGATCTGCCCGGGGATCTTCTTCTCCAGGTTGTGGCACTGGTCGAGCATGAAGTTGACGCCCGACTCCGGGCGGTGGGCGCCCTGGGCCACGATCTCGTTCATGATCCGGAACAGCTGGAACGGGTCGGCCGAGCCGACGATCAGGTCGTCGTCGGCGTAGTTGCGCGAGTTGAAGTCGAAGGCCCCCAGCCGCCCGAGCCGCAGCAGCTGCATGACGATGAACTCGATGTTGGTGCCCGGCGCGTGGTGGCCGGTGTCGAGCACGACGGTCGCCTGCTCCCCCAGCTCCAGGCAGTGCACCAGCGAGGTGCCCCAGTCCGGGATGTCCATCGCGTAGAAGTACGGCTCGAAGAACTTGTACTCGAGCAGGATCCGCATGTCCGCATCCAGCATCGCGTAGATCTGCCGCAGCGAGTCGGCGAGCCGGTCCTGGCGCTCGCGCAGGTCGTCCTGGCCCGGGTAGTTGGTGCCGTCGGGCAGCCAGATCTTCAGGTCGGTGGAGCCGGTCGCCCGCATCACCTCGATGCACTGCGCGTGGTGCTCCACGGCCCGCCGGCGGACGGCGGCGTCGGCGTGCGTGAGCGACCCGAGCTTGTACTCGTCGTCCTGGAAGAGGTTGGAGTTGATCGCGCCGATCTGCACGCCGAGGTCGCGGGCGTGGGCGGCGAGCTTGGCGTAGTCGTCGACGAGGTCCCACGGGATGTGCAGCGAGACGCGAGGGGCCGCACCGGTGTGCTTGTGCACCTGGGCGGCGTCCTCCAGCTTCTCGTACGGGTCGCGGGCGACACCGGCCTGGCCGAAGACCTTGAACCGGGTGCCGGAGTTCCCGAACGCCCAGGAGGGCAGTTCGATGGTCTGCCCGGCCAGGGCGGACAGCGCTGGTGTGCGGAGGTCGGTGGTCACGGTGTCTCTCCGGTGGTCGCGGTGGTGCTCTCGCCGGCCGCCCTCAGCTGGGCGGCCAGGTCGAAGACGGGGTCGAACTCGTGCTTCGAGCGGCCGTCACGGCCGCCCGGGAGGTCGAAGAAGGGAGCCATCTCGCTCTCCCAGCGGGCGCTCACCTCGGTGGCGTCCATCGCGGCCTGCGCGGCGGCGAGGTCGTCGGTCTCGACGAGACCCACGAGGAGCCCGTCCTCGCGCAGGAAGAGCTGGTAGTCCCGCCAGCCGGCGTCGCGCAGCGCCCGGAGCATCTCCGGCCAGACGGTGGCGTGCCGACGGCGGTACTCGTCCAGCCGGTCGGGCCGGACCTGCAGGGTGAAGCAGACGCGGGGCACGCGGGAGTTCCTCTCAGGGTGTCCTGCCGTCGCCGGCCGGGGAGGCCGGCGACGGCAGGAGCGGACGACTCAGAAGTCGAAGTCGTCGATGTTGTCGGCGTCGAACGTGGTGGGCTCCCCGAGGACGACGGTGCCGTCGGCCTCGATCGTGTACTCGCCCAGCTCACCGGCCTCGAAGGTCTCCCCCTCCTCGCCGGTGATCTGCCCGGCGGCCAGTGCGGCACCCGCGTAGGCGGCCAGGTAGCCGAGCTCCTCCGGGTTCCACAGCGCGAACGCGGTGACGGTGCCGTCCTTGACGAACTCACGCATCTGGTTCGGGGTACCCAGACCGGTCAGCGCGACCTGGCCCTTGTACTCCGAGCCGGACAGGTAGCGGGCGGCCGCGGCGATGCCGACGGTGGTCGGCGAGATGATGCCCTTGAGGTCCGGGTAGGTCTGCAGCAGACCCTGGGTCTCCTGGAAGGACTTCTCGTCCTCGTCGTCGCCGTAGACGGTGGCCACGATCTCCATGTCGGGGTACTCCTCGGCGGCGTACTCCTCCATCAGCGCGATCCAGGCGTTCTGGTTCGTGGCGTTGGCCGTGGCCGACAGGATGGCGACCTGGCCGGACCCGCCGATCTGCTCGGCCATGATGTCGATCTGGGCCTGGGCGATGCCCTCGGACGTGGCCTGGCTGATGAAGAGGTCACGGCACTCGGGGTCGGTGTCCGAGTCGAAGGTGACGACCTTGGCGCCGCCCGAACGCGCCTGGTCGAGCGCGCTGCAGATCGCGTTCGGGTCGTTGGCCGACGTCAGGATGACCTCGGCGCCCTGCTGCGTCAGCGTGTTGATGTAGCTGACCTGCGAGGAGGCGCTGGCCTCGGAGGGGCCCGTCACGTTGAGCTCGCCCTCGACCTCGGCGACGGCGCTCTCGGCGCCCTCGGCGGCGATGTCGAAGTAGGGGTTGTTGAGCTGCTTGGGCAGGAAGGCGAAGGCCAGATCGGCAGGGATCTCGGCGTCCGGGTCGGCCGACGCGGTCGCCTCGGCGCCGGCGTCGCTGCCCTCGTCCTCGCCACGGGTCGTACCGCCGCAGGCGGCGGTGGTCAGCACCATGGCCGCGACGGCGACGCCGGTCAGGCCTCCGCGCATGCGGCGGCTGGTCAGGAAGCTGGTCATTGGTTCCCTCTCTGAGGTGCGCCGGCGTCAGGTCGGCCGGAGTCGGTGGACGGTCGTGCGCCCCGTCCCTGGGGCGCGGGTGGTGCGTTCACGGGGCGGCCGGTCGGCCACGGGGTCGCCGGCGGCCGCGGACCGCGGCGGCGACCTGCGGCGTGACGACGGCGATGATGAGCAGGACGCCGGTCACGATGTTGAGGACGTCGGAGGGCACGTTGACCAGCTGCAGGGCGTTGCGCAGGGAGCCGAGCAGCAGCGCCCCGGCGATGACGCCGACGAGGCCGCCGCTGCCGCCGAAGATCGAGACCCCGCCCAGCAGGATCGCCGCGATCACCTGCAACTCCAGGCCCTGGGCGTTGTCGGCCCGGGCACTGCCGTAGCGCAGCGTCCAGTAGATGCCGCCCAGTGCGGCGACAGCACCGGTGACGACGAACAGCCAGAACTTCGTGCGCTCGACACCGATCCCGCTGAACCGGGCGGCGTCCTCGCTGTTGCCCATGGCGTAGAGCGAGCGGCCGATCGGCGTCGCGTGCAGGACGACCCCGGTGAGCACGACCAGCACGAGCAACGGGACGACGACGACCGGGATGCCGGTCGTGCCGATGCTGCTGAGCGCCCAGCCGGTCCAGGAGCGCGGGAAGTCGGCCACCGCCCGGTCACCCAGGACCACGAAGGCCAGCCCGCGGTAGAGCGCCAGCGTGCCGATGGTCACCGCGAGCGACGGCAGCCCCAGCCGGGTGACGAGGAAGCCGTTGACGGCGCCGAGGAACGCGCCGAGCAGCAGGCAGATCGGGATGATCAGCTCCAGCGGCAGGCCGGAGAACCAGAGCTGGCCCATGACCGCGCTGGTCAGCCCGACCGTGCTGGCCACCGACAGGTCGATCTCGCCGGTGACGATGACCAGGGTGAGCGGCAGCGCGATCAGCATGATCACGACGACGTCGAGCAGCAGGAAGCCGGTGTTCCGGGACGAGGCGAAGCCCTCGACGGTGAAGCCGGCGACCAGCAGGAACGCGACGAGGACGAACGTGATGACGCCGTCACCGGTGCCCAGCAGACGCAGCCGCGAGGGCCCCTGGGGGCGCTGGGCCGGGGCCTGACCGGCCGGGGTCGCGGGAGCGGTGTCAACTGCCACGGAGGTTCCTCCCTCGGAGGCGACGGGCCAGGCGCAGCGAGAGCGTCCGGTCCAGGACGATGGCCGCCAGGATCAGCGCGCCCACGGCGGCGTCCCGCCAGAACGGGTTGAGCCCCAGCTGCGGCAGCGAGGTGCCGATGGTGGTGAGCAGGAGCGCACCCAGCGCGGCTCCGTAGACCGAGCCGCTGCCACCGAAGATGGCCACACCGCCGACCACGGCCGCCGCCACGACGTTCAGCTCCAGGCCGGTGCCGGCCGTGGCGTCGAGCGTCTGGAACCGGGCGGCGTAGAGGACCCCGGCCAGACCCGCGAGGGCCCCGTTCACGGCGAACGCGACGAGCACCCGCCGGCCGACCGGGATGCCGGACAGCCGGGCGGCCGCGGGGTCGGAGCCGATGCCGTACAGCTCGCGGCCGCTGCGGTAGTTGCGCAGGTAGAAGCCGACCAGCAGGACGACCGCGGCCGCGATGAGGAAGAGCACCGGGATGCCCAGCAGCCGGGCCCCGCCGAGGGACTTGAAGCTCGCGGGCAGGTCGGCGGCGTTGATCTGCAGCCGGTCGCTGCTGCTCGCCCACAGCGAGTCCAGGCCGCGGAAGGCGTACAGCGTGCCGAGCGTGACCACCAGCGACGGCACCTTGGCGATCGCCACGATCGCGCCGTTCAGCACGCCGCAGAGGGCGCCGACGACCATCCCGGCCAGGATCACGACGATCACCGGGGTGCCCGGCGCGTTCGCCAGCAGCGTGCCCGACGCGTACGCGGAGAGGCCGAGCACCGAGCCGACCGACAGGTCGACGTTGCGCGTGACGATCACGATGGTCTGCCCGGCCGCCAGGACGGTGAGGATCGACGCCGAGAGCAGCAGGTCCCGCATGTTCTGGCCGGAGAGGAACCGCGGATTGGCGATCACCGTCACGAGGACCAGCAGGAGCAGCGCGGCGAAGATGCCCAGCTCCCGGACGACGACGAGCCGCTGCACGAGCGTGGCGCCACGGCTCCCGGTGTGCTCGGGGGCCTGGTCGACCGGCGCCGGCGAGGGCGCCTTCGTCCCGGCGGCGCTCATGAGGCCACCGCCGTCGTCCCGCCCTGGCCGGTGGCCGCCAGCATCACGGCGCTCTCGTCGGCGCGGGAGCGCGGGATGTCGTCGACGAGCCGGCCCTCGTGCATGACCAGGACACGGTCGGCCATGCCGAGCACCTCCGGGAGTTCGCTGGAGACCATCACGACGGCCATCCCGTCGGACGCCAGCTGGGACAGCAGGCGGTGCACCTCGGCCTTGGTGCCGACGTCGATGCCCCGGGTGGGCTCGTCGACGATCAGGACGCGCGGGTCGGTGGAGAGCCACTTGGCCAGCACGACCTTCTGCTGGTTGCCGCCGGACAGCGTGGACACCGGGTCGGAGAGCTTGCCCGCCTTGACGTGCATGCGGGCTGCCCACTCCTCCGCCGTGGCCCGCTCGCCGCGGGCGGACAGCAGACCGAACCGGGCGAGCTTCCAGCGCCGCGTCAGCGTGGCGTTGCGCTCCACGGACAGCTCCATCACCAACCCCTGCTGGCGGCGGTCCTCCGGGACCAGCGCGATGCCGGCGGCCATCGCCGCGGCCGGACTGCCCTTGCGCAGGTCCGCACCGGAGACGCGCACCGAGCCGGAGTCGTAGGCGTCCACGCCGAACACGGCGCGGACCACCTCGCTGCG
Source organism: Blastococcus saxobsidens (assembly GCF_002938435.1). GTDB lineage: Bacteria > Actinomycetota > Actinomycetes > Mycobacteriales > Geodermatophilaceae > Blastococcus > Blastococcus saxobsidens. The sequence continues at coordinate 36,610 of NZ_POQT01000020.1, read as the reverse complement.
ACCCGCGCCGACGAGGCCGGCCAGGGCGACGATCTCACCGGCGCGGACGTCGAAGGAGACGTCGGCGAACACCCCGAGCCGGGTCAGCCCGCGGACCTCGAGGACGACCTCGCCCGGCTCGACGTCGATCTTGGGGAACAGCGAGGCCACCTCACGGCCGACCATCCGGCGCACGACCTGGTCCACGGTGAGGTCGGCCGTCGGGTCCGTGGACACCCACTGGCCGTCGCGCATGACGGTGATGCGGTCGCACAGTGCGAAGACCTCGTCGAACCGGTGGGAGATGAACAGGACTGCGGCGCCGCCGGCGCGCAGCGACCGGGCGACCGTGAACAACCGCTCCACCTCGACGCCGGAGAGGGCGGCGGTGGGCTCGTCCATGACGAGCACGCGGGCGTCGAACGACAGCGCCTTGGCGATCTCCACCATCTGCTGGTCGGCGATGGAGAGCCCGCGCGCGGGCCGGTCGGGGTCCAGGCGTACGCCGAGCCGGTCGAACAGCGCCCGGCAGCGAGAGGCGAGCTCCTTGCGGTCGATCCGCCGACCGCCGGTGAGGGGCTGCCGGCCCATGAAGATGTTCTCCGCCACCGAGAGGTCCGGGAACAGCGTCGGCTCCTGGTAGATGACGGCGATGCCCGCGGCCCGCGCGGCCGCCGGGTTGTCGAGCGTCACCTCGCGGCCATCGAGGAGCAGACGACCGCTGTCGGGCCCGTGCACGCCGGCGAGGATCTTGACCAGCGTCGACTTGCCGGCGCCGTTCTCCCCCACCAGTGCGTGCGCCTCACCGGTTCGCAGCTCCAGCCGGGCCCCCCGGAGGGCGGCGACCGCTCCGAAGTTCTTGCTCACGTCGTCCAGTGCCAGGACGACCGATCCGGTCGTCGGCCGGCCGGGCGCGGGTGGCGCCGGGGCGTGGTCCACGGTGACCGCCTCCAGGGATGAAACGTTTCACAGGCGTTGTGGCGCAGACCATAGGGAGTCTGCTAGGAATGTGTCAACCGCCACCCTCGCGCCGTAGCTGAACCGCAACCGACGCCTCGAGGCGGCGTTGACACGTTTCAGTGGCGACGTCACGATTCAGCCTCGACCACCACATCGGGAGGACCGCTGACCACCAGCATCCGGGACGTCGCCGGACGCGCCGGCGTCTCGGTCGGCACCGTCAGCAACGTCCTCAACCGCCCGGAGACGGTCAGCGAGGGCACCCGTCAGCGGGTCCTGGACGCGATCGCCGACCTGGGCTTCGTCCGCAACGAGTCGGCCCGGCAGCTCCGGGCCGGCTCGAGCCGCACGGTCGGTCTGGTGGTCCTCGACATCGCCAACCCGTTCTTCACCGACGTCGCGCGCGGCGTGGAAGAAGTGGTCGAGGCGGCCGGCTTGTCCCTGATCCTGTGCAACACCGACGACCGCCGGGAGCGGGAGAGCGCCCACCTCGCCGTGCTCGCCGAGCAGCGGGTGCACGGTGTGCTGATCACCCCCACCGCCGAGCTGAACGACGACATCGCCGCCCTGCGCGCCCGCGGCGTGCCCGTGGTGCTGCTCGACCGTCGCGCAGCGGACACCCACCAGTGCGCGGTCGCGACCGACGACGTCCTCGGCGGACGGCTGGCCGCCGAGCACCTCGTGGAGCGCGGCCACCGGCGGATCGCGTTCGTCGGCGGGCACGCCGAGCTGCCCCAGGTGCGGGAGAGGCACGCCGGGGTCGCCGCCGCCGTGGACGAGGCCCCCGGCTCGGAGCTGACCGTCCTGTCCCCCGACGAGCTCACCGTCGCCGGTGGTCGGGAGGCGGCGTCCCGGATCATCGGGATCCCTGCGGCGCGGCGACCCACCGCCGCGGTCTGCGCCAACGACCTGATCGCCCTCGGGATGCTGCAGGAGATGGTGCGGCACGGCGTCTCGGTGCCCGACGACTTCGCGATCGTCGGCTACGACGACATCGAGTTCGCCGCCGCGGCCGCCGTCCCGCTCTCCTCGGTCCGCAAGCCACGGCACGAGCTCGGCCGTCGCGCCGCTCAGCTGCTGCTCGACGAGGCGCGCGACGGCCACCGCCACGAGCAGCCGGTCTTCGAGCCGGTGCTCGTGGTCCGCGAGTCCAGCATGGTCCGCCGTGAGGAGTCCCGATGAAGGTCGCGCTGTTCGCCACCTGCCTGGTCGACACGATGGTCCCGCAGGTCGCCATGGCCACGGCGCGGCTGCTCGAGCGGCTGGGCCACGAGGTCGTCGTGCCGCCGGGCCAGAGCTGCTGCGGGCAGATGCACGTCAACACCGGCTACCGGCGCGAGGCCGTGCCGATCGTGGCCAACCACGTGCGGGCCTTCGCCGGGGCGGAGGCGGTCGTGGCGCCGTCCGGCTCCTGCGTGGCCTCGATCCACCACCAGCAGGCCGCGGTCGCCCGGCGGGCCGGCGAGCACGCGCTGGCCGAGGAGGCCGCGGCGCTGGCGGACCGGACCTGGGAGCTCTCGCAGTTCCTGGTCGACGTCCTCGGCGTCACCGACGTCGGCGCCTACTACCCGCACCGCGTCACCTACCACCCGACGTGCCACTCGCTGCGCATGCTGAAGGTCGCCGACCGCCCGCTGCAGCTGCTGCGCGCCGTCCGGGGGCTGGACCTCGTCGAGCTGCCCGCGGCCGACCAGTGCTGCGGCTTCGGCGGGACGTTCGCGGTCAAGAACGCCGAGACGTCGACGGCGATGCTCACCGACAAGATGGCCAACGTGCTCTCGACGCACGCCGAGGTGTGCACCGCGGGCGACGCGTCCTGCCTGATGCACATCGGCGGCGGGCTGTCGCGGCTGCGCTCGGGCACCCGCACGGTGCACCTCGCCGAGATCCTCGCCTCGACGGAGGAAGCCGTGACCCCGCACCAGTCCACGACGCCCGCGGTGCCGGCATGACGGGCGGAAAGTGCACGAAGTGCCGGCGCTCTCGCGCACGAACCGCCGACCAGGAGAGGTGGCTCCGATGACCGCGGTGTTCCTCGGCATCCCGACCGCTCCCCGCGGCGTCGGGCACCTGCGCGGCGACCTGTCCTTCCCCGACGCCGCCCGCGACTCGCTGCGCGACGGGCAGCTGCGGGCCAACCTCGGGCACGCGACGGCGACCATCCGGGGCAAGCGGGCCGCCGTCGTCGGCGAGGTGCCCGACTGGGCGGAGCTGCGCGAGGCCGGGCGGGCGATCAAGGCCGCGACGATGGCCCGGCTCGACGAGCACCTCATCGCCCTGGAGGAGCAGGTGACCGCACGCGGCGGGACGGTGCACTGGGCGAGCGACGCCACCGAGGCCAACGAGATCGTCACCCGACTGGTCCAGGCGACCGGCACCGACGAGGTCGTCAAGGTCAAGTCGATGGCCACCCAGGAGATCGGGCTCAACGAGGCCCTGGAGGCCGCGGGCATCGCCGCGCACGAGACCGACCTGGCCGAGCTCATCGTCCAGCTCGGCGAGGACACGCCCTCGCACATCCTGGTGCCGGCGATCCACAAGAACCGGGCCGAGATCCGCGAGATCTTCCTGCGCACCATGCCCGGCGTCGACCCCGGGCTGACCGACGACCCGCGCAAGCTCGCCATGGCCGCCCGCGCGCACCTGCGCGAGCGGTTCCTCCGGGCCCGGGTGGCCATCAGCGGCGCGAACTTCGCCGTCGCCGAGACCGGCACGCTCGCCGTCGTCGAGTCCGAGGGCAACGGCCGGATGTGCCTGACCCTGCCGCAGACCCTGATCACCGTGATGGGCATCGAGAAGGTCGTGCCCACCTGGCGCGACCTCGAGGTCTTCCTCCAGCTCCTCCCCCGCAGCTCCACCGGCGAGCGGATGAACCCCTACACCTCCCTGTGGGCCGGGGTCACCCCCGGCGACGGCCCGCAGGAGTTCCACCTGGTCCTGGTGGACAACGGCCGGACGGCGGTGCTCGCCGACGAGGTGGGCCGCGAGGCGCTGCACTGCATCCGCTGCTCGGCCTGCCTGAACGTCTGCCCGGTGTACGAGCGCGCGGGCGGGCATGCCTACGGCTCCGTGTACCCGGGCCCCATCGGCGCGGTGCTGTCCCCGCAGCTGACCGGGATCGAGGACAACGCCTCGCTGCCGTACGCCTCCTCGCTCTGCGGAGCCTGCTACGACGTCTGCCCGGTCGCGATCGACATCCCCTCGATCCTGGTCCACCTGCGCGCGGAGCACGTCGAGGCCCAGCAGCACGCCGGCCCGGAGGCGCTGGCGTTCCGGGCGCTGTCGAAGGCCATGTCGAACCCCCGCCTGTGGCGGCTGGCCCAGAAGGCCGCGGGGCTCGGCCGGTTCCTCGCATGGGGCAGGCCGACCCTGCCCGCCGCGCTGCCGCCGCCGGCGTCGAGGTGGACCCGCACCCGCGACCTGCCGACGCCTCCGAAGGAGACGTTCACGCAGGCCTGGGCCCGGGAGCACGGCGGATGAGCGCCCGCGACGAGATCCTGGGCCGCATCCGGACGGCGCTCGGTCCGGACCGCGCCGCCCCGGCGGAGGTCCGGCGCGACTACCGGCTCACCGACGACCGCTCCCCCGACGAGCTGCTCGACGTACTGACCGACCGGCTCGAGGACTACAGGGCGACGGTCGTGCGCTGCGCGCCCTCCGAGGTCGCGGCCACCGTCGGCAGCGCCCTGCGGACGGCGCTCGGCGAGCACTCCCCCGCCGACGTCGTCGTCGCCCCGGGAGTGCCCGCGGACCGGCGGCCCGACGGCGCGGTCGAGGACGACGGCCGCCCCGCGGTGGCGCTGGCCGGCTACGCCGCGACCGTCACCGGGGTCGCCGTCGCGATCGCCGAGACCGGGACCCTGGTGCTCGACGGCAGCCCGCTGTCGGGCCGGCGGGCCCTCTCCCTGCTGCCGGACTGCCTGGTGTGCGTCGTGGAGGCGGCCCAGGTCGTCGGCAGCGTGCCGGAGGGCCTGGCCCGGCTGGACCCGCTGGCGCCGCTCACGATGATCAGCGGGCCGTCGGCGACCAGCGACATCGAGCTGCAGCGCGTCGAGGGCGTGCACGGTCCCCGGACGCTGGTCGTCGTCCTGGTGGCCTGACCCCGAACAGCGGGACGGCCGGGCCGGCATCGGGCCGGGCACGCCTGGTGCCCGGCCCGGTGCCGATCGAGGTCGCGATCAGAAGCGCGGTCCGCCGAACACGCCACCGCGGTCGCCGAGCCACTCCGCCGGCCGGTAGTTCGGCAGGATCTCCGAGCCGCCGAGGTCGAGCCGCTCGGCGGCCGCGTCCAGCTGACGCGGGTTCGCCACCGATCCCCAGTGGCCGGTGTCGACCCGCTGGTCGAGTGCCTCGACCGAGGCGACCAGCTCTGCGGGGGTGAAGGCGCAGTGGCCGAGCCGGTGGGTGACGGCCTGGCGCAGCAGGCCGTTCGCGCCGGCCTGGCGCACGGTCTCCGCGTACTCCTCCTGGACCTGCACCGGTGCGAGCACGTCGTGCGTGGTGTGCAGGCTCAGGGTCGGGACCTGCAGGTCGCCGGTGAGCTCCGAGATGGCGTAGTTCTCCTGGAGCGCGCCCTCGTCGGGCGTGATCGATGCCGTGTCCGTGAGGAGGTCGAGGTCTGCACGGAGATCGAGGCCGGCGGCGCGGTACAGCGCCTCGACCTGCTCCCGCTCGTCGGCGTGCTGCAGCAGCGCCCCGTAGTCCACTCCGGCGTTCCACGACGGGTTGCCGCCGACCGTGTTCTCGATGTCGACGCGGCCGATGTAGTAGAAGGACAGGGCGCCGGTCAGCTGCGCGACCTGCGCGTCGACCTGCGCCTCGTAGTCCCGCGGGCCCGGCTCCGCCTGGTTCGGCGCCCAGCGGGGCAGATGGAAGAGCGCGGCGGCCAGCGCGATCCGCGCCCGCCCCTCGGGGCTGTTCTTCGCGTTCTGGACGGCCACGCTGAGGGTGCCCGCCGTCCCGAGGGCTGCGCCGAGGTTGCCACCGAAGCCGACCTGCTGCACGTCGGCGCCCTCCGGCAGGAGAAGCTCGGCGATCGAGTGGGCACCGTCGAGCTGGTAGTTGAGCAGGTCGACACCACCGTGCATGAGCCCGCAGGTGGACAGCGCCCCGTCGATGGGCGCGCCCGGCAACTCGGCGAGCTGTCCGGTGACCAGGCCGCCCATGGACGTGCCCATCGCGAGGACCCTCGACGGCTGCTCACCGACCGTCGCACCGAACGCCGCCAGGGTCTGCAGCTGGTCCTCGGCCGCGGTGTCCAAGGTCCAGCCGCTGCGCTCGTAGGAGGAGCCGACCAGCGCGTACCCCCGGTCCAGGAGTGCTTGCCGGGTCTTGTCGTCCGGAGCGTTCGCGGCGTCGTTCGGGACGAAGCTTGGCCGGTAACCGTGGCTGTACAGGATCACGGTGCCGGTCCAGTCGGCGGGGACGTCCGCTACCCAGGTGGTGTCTTCGTTCGCCAGCTGCCCCTCGTAGTGCTGGGGACCCGAGGACTCCTCGGCCATGGCAGGTGAAGCGGTGACGAGAGAGAGGGAGACGGCGAGAGCGCAGCCGAGGCCGGTGGCACGGGATCTGGGGGACATTCGACATCCTCACGGGAGGGGCTGGGAACAGCTCCAGACGCTAGGAAGTTGAGCGACGACCGTCAATGATCTGCCGAATGTTTCTGTGAACTGGTTCACGTCGTGCTCAGCGACGGGCCCGGGCGTCTGCCACGAGATCGGCGAAGGCGGCGTGCGCGGAGGCCTCGATCCCAGCCACGACGGCGCGGTGCACGTCGGCCGATCGGGGGGCAGGCCAGTCCTCGCCGAGGTGCTGCCCGGGCAGCACCGGGTCCTGCCGGAGCAGCCGGATCCAGTCGGCGCCGTGCAGGGTGAACAGCGCGACCGGGTCCAGGCCCTGCGGAGCCGGACCGCTCCAGCGACGGATGAACTCCTCGTGCTCGCGGCGGAGCGCGTCGAGGTCCCATGCCCGCCGGACGAACCTCGCGACGTCGGTGTCGGCGGTCGGGGTGGCGACGAACCCGTCGATCTGCAGGGTGCCCTCGACCTCGGCGCGGACGTCGACGATCCGGTCGACGTCGACGCGCCCCGGCGCGATCCACAGCCCGTCCCGCAGGCAGCCGAAGCCAGCCCAGGCCAGGCGGGACCGCAGCCGGTTGCGGACGTCCCGGTGCGTCTCGGGCAGCGAGAAGCTCAGCAGCGTCCAGTCGCTGCTCGGCTGGTGGAAGGGCTCGGTGGCCTCGACCCGCTCCCGCCCCTCCCGCAGCAGCCGGTGCGACCGGTCGGTCAGGCCGTAGCTGGCCACCCGGCCGTCCTGGTGGCGGGTCAGGAGGTTGCGCTCGGTCAGCCGGGTCAGTGTCGACCGGACCGCGTCGTCGCTGACGCCCAGGGGTCTCAGCGCATCCAGGAAGACCCGGGTCGGGAGCGGTTGCTCGTACCTGTCCAGGACCAGCGCGCCTCCCAGCGCGAGCAGCAGGTCCTGCGGCCTGGCGCGCACCTCGGCGGCAGTGTTCTCCATAGCCCCCCCTGGGACGGTCGGGGCGTGCGCCCCGGCTCGAGGACCTGTTCGCCGGACGCCGGTCGCGGCAGCCGCCGGACGGGTAAGTCGGCGGCTCGGTGGTCATCTTCTCCCGATCCGGTGCCGACCCCGGCACCGACCGGGCACCTTCACCCGTTTCCGCGCGGTCAGCCGTGCCGACCGGCGACCTCCCGCCGGGCCCGGGCCGCCCCGGCGAGCTCGGCGAGCATGGCCTCGGTGGTCGGCAGGTCCACGCAGGCGTCGGTGACGCTCTTGCCGTACTCCAGGTCCGCCGGGCGCTGCTGGTCGAGGTCCTGCCGCCCGGCCACCAGGTTGCTCTCGACCATCACCCCGCGGATCGCCCGCTCACCGCCGGCGATCTGCCCCGCGAGGTCGCGCACCACCTCGATCTGGCGCAGGTGGTCCTTCTGGCTGTTGCCGTGGGAGGCGTCGACCACGATCACCTCGGGCAGCCCGCGCGCCGCGAGCTTCGCCCGGGTCCCGGCGATGTGGGCGGCGGAGTAGTTGGGACCGTCCTTGGCGCCGCGCAGGATCACGTGGCCGGTGTCGTTGCCCGTCGTCGACAGCTGGGCACTGACCCCGTGGTGGTCCACGCCCAGGAACTGGTGCGGCGCCCGCGCGGCCACGACCGCCTGGATCGCGGAGTCGATGCTGCCCTCCGGCGAGTTCTTGAAGCCCACCACCGACGAGAAGCCGGATACGCGCTCGCGCGCCGTCTGGTCGGTCACGTTGCGGGCACCGACGCCGTTGTAGGTGATCAGCCCGTCGACGTACTGCGGGGTGAGCGCGTTGAGCGGTTCGGCGGCCACCGGGACGCCCAGCTCGGTGATGCGGCGCATGAGCATCCGGGTGGCGACCAGGCCGACGCTGATCCGGCTGGAACCGTCGAGGAACGGGTCGTAGGCGAAGCCCTTCCAGTCGACCTCGGTGCGCGGCTTCTCGGTGTAGGTCCGCATGAGGATCTCCAGGTCCGCGCCGTGCCGCTCGCGCATGCGCGCCAGGAAGGCGGCGTACTCGAGCGCGGCGGCCGCGTCGTGGATGGAGCAGGGCCCGGCGATGACGGCCAGTCGGTCGTCGGCTCCGGTCACGATGCCGGTCATGGCCGCCCGGCCGGCCCGCGTCGTGGCCAGGGACGCCGGTGACAGCGGCACGACGGTCGCGACGGCGGCCGGCGTGACGACGACGCTCAGGCCGGTGATCCGGGCGTTCACCAGACCGGCGTCGTCCAGCGGCTCCGGCTCCGCGGCGCCGAGCTGTCGCCGGACCGCCGGCAGGAGCTCGGCGTGCGCGGCGTCGATCTGCGCGTTCACCCGTGTCTGGACGTCCACGAGCAGGTCGGCGACCCGCGTCGCCGCACCGAGGATGTCGTCCGCGGGAACGGTCGGCTCGTGCATCGTCACGGTTCTCCAGCGGCTCGGCGGGCCGGCGCCCCGGACGGGATCGCCGCCCGCACAGCATGGCCGGACCTGTTCCCCGCACCGTCACCGGACCCCCGCGGCGGCCGCTCGGCCCCGGCCGCGGCGAGGACCAGCAGCGCGCCCGCGGCGAGGAAGGCGACCGGCGCACCGGCCGCCCCCGCGACCAGGCCGAGCCCGACCGCGCCGAGCGCCTGCCCGACGGTCAGCCCGATGAAGAGCACGGCGGCCGCCGCGGCCGCGGCCGCGGGAGCCCGTTCCGCGCCCCAGGCGAGCAGGACGCCGCTGAGCGTGACGAAGGCGCTGCCGAAGCACGCCAGCGCCAGCGCCGCCGGGAGCACGGCCCCCGGGAGCACGCCGAGCGCGGCCGTGCCCGCGGCGGCGGCCAGCACGGTGCCGATCCAGGCGGCGCGCAGGCCGACCCGTCCGACGAGCACCCCGCTGAGCCCGCCCAGCAGGCCCGCCGCACCCAGCAGGCACCACAGCAGCCCGGTGACCGCCGAGGACAGCCCGCCGTCGGTGGTCAGGAGATCGCGGGCGAAGGTCCACACGCCCGCGCAGCCGGCACCGGCGAGCAGCGCGGCGGCCAGCGGCCGGCGGAGCTGCCGGACCGGCACCCGGCCGGCAGCCGCCGAGCCCCCGGACGGACCGCCCGGGGCCGCGGGCCAGCGGCTGCGGCGGTCCGCCCAGCCGGTGACCAGCAGTGCCGCGACGGCGAAGCCGGCCCACGACCAGCGCCAGGCCGCAGGGAGCGCCAGCACCAGCATTCCGCCGACGACCACGCCGGCGCCGGTCCCGCTGTTGACCACGCCCTGGGCGCGTGGCTGCTCGCGGAGCGCGACCGTGCCGGCGACGGCCGCCACCAGGGCCGGGGTGGCGGCACCGGCACCGCTGCCGGCGATCAGCGCACCGACCGCCAGGGAGGCGCCGTCCCAGGCGGCAGCCACGAGCAGCGAACCGGCAGCGGCGCTCCCGCCGGCCGCCCACAGCGCCAGGCGGGCCCGGCCCCCGCCGGTCAGGCCGCCGGCCACGACGGCGGCAGCGCAGTAGCCGACGTACCCGCCGGCCGCGATGGCGCCGGCGGTACCGGCCGACAGGTCGAACGCCGCGCGGAACTGGGGCAGGTAGAGGCCGTAGCCGTAGCGGGCCAGGCCGTAGGTGACGGCGATGACAGCCAGGCCGGCCACGACCATCCCCGAACCGCCGTGCGGCTCCGGCGGGCGACGTAACGATCGTTTCGGCATAACGCTCGTTACAGTAGGGGCATGACGAGGGCTCCCGCCACCCCACCGGCACGCGAGCGGCTGCTGACCGCGGCCGGCGAGCTGTTCTACGCCTCCGGCATCGCCGCGACCGGGGTGGACGCGGTGCTGACCCGCGCCGGGGTCTCCCCGGCCACGATGTACGCCCACTTCGCGGGCAAGGACGCCCTCGTGGCCGCGTACCTGGGCCGCCGGCACGAGAGGTGGCGGCTGACCTGGGACGAGGTGCTGGCCGAGCGGGACGACCCGGTCGACCGGCTGCTGTCGCTGTTCGACGCGGTCGCGCGGTACCGGTCCCGGGAGGGCAACGGCCGCGGCTGCGCCTTCCTCGCGGCCGCCACCGAGCTGCCCGCCGACCACCCGGGGCACCCGTGGCTGGAGGCCGACACCCGGCTGCTCGGCGAGCGCCTCCGGGAGCTCGCCTCCGCCGCCGGCCTCCTCGACCCGGAGGAGGCCGCGGCCACCCTGCTGCTGCTCTACGACGGCGCCCTGAACCGCTTCGCGCGCGCGGCCACGACCCCCGGGCTGCCCGGCGACGACCCGCTCGCCCGGGCCCGCCGGCTCGCCGCGGCGTGGATCGGGACCCAGCTGAGCGACCCCCGGGCGGGCTGAGCCCCGCGCCGCACCGGCACCGCTCCCGGGAGCGGTGCCGGTGCGGCCGCGGTCGGTCAGGACGCGCGAGCGAGCTTCGCCAGGTGCAGCCAGGTGTCGACGACGGTGTCCGGGTTGAGCGACATGCTCTCGATGCCCTGCTCCACGAGCCACTGCGCGAGGTCGGGGTGGTCGCTGGGGCCCTGGCCGCAGATGCCGACGTACTTGCCCCGCTCCAGGCAGGCCCGGATCGCCATCTCCAGCAGCGCGAGCACCGCGGGGTCGCGCTCGTCGAAGCCCCCGGCCACCAGTGCGGAGTCGCGGTCGAGCCCCAGCGTCAGCTGCGTCATGTCGTTGGAGCCGATGGAGAAGCCGTCGACGTGCTCGAGGAAGTCGCCGGCCAGCAGCGCGTTGGACGGCAGCTCGCACATCATCACCACGGACAGGTCGTTCTCCCCGCGGCGCAGCCCGTGCTCGCCCAGCAGCCGGACGACGCCCTCGATCTCGGCCACCGTCCGGACGAACGGGATCATGATCTTGACGTTCGTCAGGCCCATCTCGTCGCGGACGTACCGCAGCGCCTCGCACTCCATGGCGAAGCACTCGGTGAAGTCGTCCGACAGGTACCGCGAGGCCCCGCGGTAGCCGATCATCGGGTTCTCCTCGTGCGGCTCGTACTGCTCGCCGCCGAGGAGATTGGCGTACTCGTTGGACTTGAAGTCGCTCATCCGCACGATCACCGGCTCGGGCGCGAACGCCGCGGCGATCATCGAGACGCCCTCGGCGACCCGCTGCACGAAGAAGTCCCGCGGCGAGGGGTAGGCGACGATCCGCTCCTCGATCTGCGCCTTGAGCTTCCCCTCGAGCCGGTCGAGCTCCAGCAGCGCCCGCGGGTGGATGCCGATCTGCCGGTTGATGATGAATTCCAGCCGGGCCAGCCCCACGCCGGAGTGCGGCAGCCGGGAGAACGCGAAGGCCTGCTCCGGCGTCCCGACGTTCATCATGATCTTGGTCGGGATCTCCGGCATGGCGTCGAGCTCGGTCTCGGCCACCTCGAAGCCGACCTCACCGGCGTAGATGAAGCCGGTGTCGCCCTCGGCGCAGGAGACGGTCACGGTGTCGCCGTCGGACAGCGTACGGGTGGCCGTGCCGGTGCCGACGACGGCGGGGATGCCCAGCTCGCGGGCGATGATCGCCGCGTGGCAGGTGCGCCCCCCGCGGTTGGTGACGATCGCCGAGGCCCGCTTCATGATCGGTTCCCAGTCCGGGTCGGTCATGTCCGCGACGAGCACGTCCCCGGCGACGAAGGAGTCCATCTGGTCGATGTCGTCGAGCACCCGGACGGCACCGGCCCCGATCTTCTGGCCGATCGCCCGCCCCTCGGCGATGACCTCCCCGGTGCCGGTGAGCCGGTACCGCTCGGAGGTGTTGCCCGACCGGGACTGCACGGTCTCCGGGCGCGCCTGCAGGATGAACAGCTTCCCGGTCAGCCCGTCCCTGCCCCACTCGATGTCCATCGGCCGGCCGTAGTGCTCCTCGATCCGGACGGCCTGGCGGGCCAGCTCGAGGACCTCGTCGTCGGTGAGGGACAGCAGCCGGCGCTCGGCGGGGTCGACGTCGACGAACGCCGTCGTCCGGCCCACCTCCGCGTGCTCGGTGTAGACCATCTTGGTGGCCTTCTCCCCCACGCCCCGCTTGAGGATCGCCGGGCGCCCGGCGGCCAGCGCGGGCTTGTAGACGTAGAACTCGTCGGGGTTGACCGCGCCCTGCACGACCCCCTCGCCGAGGCCGTAGGCCGAGGTGATGAAGACGGCGTCGCGGAACCCGGACTCGGTGTCCATGGTGAACATGACGCCCGAGGCGCCGATGTCGGAGCGCACCATCCGCTGCACGCCCGCCGACAGCGAGACCGCCTCGTGGTCGAAGCCGTGGTGCACCCGGTAGGCGATCGCCCGGTCGTTGTAGAGCGAGGCGTAGACCTCGCGAACGGCCTGCAGCACCGCGTCGATGCCGCGCACGTTGAGGAACGTCTCCTGCTGCCCGGCGAAGGAGGCGTCCGGGAGGTCCTCGGCGGTGGCGCTGGAGCGGACCGCGAAGGAGGCCTCGGCGTCGTCGCCGGCCAGCTGCTCGTAGGCCTTGCGGATGTCGCCCTCCAGGGCCGGCGGGAACGGCTGCTCGACCACGGCCCGGCGGATCTCCTGGCCGGCGGCCGACAGGGCCCGGACGTCGTCGGTGTCCAGGCCGCGCAGCCGTTCGGCGATCCGGTCCGCGAGCCCGGTGTCACCGAGGAAGCGCTGGTAGGCCGCCGCCGTGGTGGCGAAGCCGTCGGGCACGCTGACCCCGGCGTCGGCGAGCTGGGAGATCATCTCGCCCAGCGAGGAGTTCTTGCCGCCCACCACCTCCAGGTCGGCCAGCCCGAGCTCGGCGAACCAGCGGACGTTGTCGCCGTCGTCCGGCGTGCCCCCGGTCGGTACGTCGGAGGTGGTGTCGGTGCTCATCAGCGGTCCATCCTTCCTCGGCGGAGGTCGTGGCCGGCCTGCCGGCGCGCGAGGCTGCGCCGTTGCCGGGCCAGGGTCTGGATCACCACGGCGGCGATCTCCTCGACGGAGGCCGCCGAGGTGTCCACGGTGGGCAGATCATGCCTGTCGTACATCGCCGTCGCCCGGCGCAGCTCGAACCGGCACTGCTCTTCCGAGGCATACCGGGAGTCCGGGCGGCGCTCCTGGCGCACCCGGCTGAGCCGGGCGACGGTGGTGGTCAGCCCGAAGCAGCGGTCGGCCAGACCCCGGACCGGCCGCGGCAGGTCGGTGGTCTCCAGGTCCTCGTCGACGAGCGGGTAGTTGGCGACGAACAGGCCGTGCTGCAGGGCCAGGTACATGGCCGTCGGGGTCTTGCCGCAGCGCGACGGCGCGAGCAGGACGACGTCGGCCCGGTCCAGCCCCCGGGGGCTCAGGCCGTCGTCGTGCTCGATGGCGAACTCGATCGCCGCCATCCGGTCGTTGTAGCGGCGGACGTCGCCGAGGCCGTGCAGCCGCCGGGCCTCGCGCAGCCCGCGGGCGCCGAGCTGCGCCTCCACGCGGTCCATGTGCAGCCCGAAGAAGTCGATGATCGGGGCCTTCGTCCGCATCAGCTCCGCGCGCACCTCGTCGACCGCCGCGGTGGTGAAGACCAGCGGGGCGACCGGTCCCGCCATCACCTCGTCGAGCTGGGCCACCACCTCGCGGGCCTCCTCGACCGAGGAGATGAACGGGATCACGGTGCGCTCGAAGCGCACGTCCGGGAACTGGATGAGCAGCGCGTTGCCCATCGTCTCCGCGCTGATGCCGGTGCTGTCGGACAGGAAGAACACCGGGACGACGGTCTCGTCGTCGCCGTCGTCGGGCAGGGCCGGGAGGCGATGGGTCACCGGGCACCCCGGCGGACGTCGCCGGAACGGTCACCCGAGGGATCGGGCGTCATGTCGCACCTCTGGCCTTCCGCGTCGTCGCAGGAAACAGCTCGAGGGCCGAGTCTGCCCCGCGCACGGCTTGTTGGGCACGTGTCGGGCCGTCGGATCACCGGCCCGCGTGCTGTCGCACACCCCGCAGGTGCAGCCCCCGGACATCGCCGAACGGGGTAGCGAGCCCAGGCCGCGGCACGCGGTACTCAGCATGCCGTCTGGCGAGTGGCCGGAGCGCGTGCCCGGCTCCTCGAGGGCGCAGAGGTGGCGCTCCACCGCACACGACCGCGAACTGGCCCGCTCATCCCCTTGTCGGTGTGATGCACATGGCATAGCGTGTGCGCATTGAGCACACCTGTTGCAGCCTATGCAACAAACGAAAGGACGACGATGTCCCCATCCGTCACCGCCCGTCGCACCGCCGCTGCCGTCGCGGTCGCCTCCGTCGCCGTCGCCCTGAACGGGTGCGCCTCCCGCGGAGGCGCCGGCGAGACCCCCCCGGGCAACGACTTCCCGAACGACACGATCACGCTCTACACGCCCACGGCGGCCGGTGGGGCCACCGACCTGACCGCCCGCACCCTGGGCACGGAGCTCGAGGACGACCTCGGCGTCTCGGTGGTCGTGGAGAACCGGCCGGGCGCCTCCGGCTCGGTCGGCATGCAGTTCCTCGCCGACCAGAACCCCGACGGCTACTCGATCGCCGTCCTGCCGGTCGAGGTGAGCATGCTGCAGTATCAGGACTTCGACGTCGACCCGGCGGACTACGACTTCCTGGGGCAGGTCAACGCCCAGCCGGGCACCATCGCCGTCCCCGCCGACAGCCCCTACCAGACCCTCGAGGACCTGATCACGGCGGCGAAGGAGGCGCCTGGCACGGTGTCGGTCTCCACCGCCGGTGCCGGTTCGATCTGGGACGCCGGCGTGACTGCGCTGTCCCAGGCCGCCGACATCGAGTTGCAGGCCGTGCCCTTCGACGGCGGCGCCCCCGCGGTCACCGCGGCCATCGGCGGCCAGGTCGACGCGGTGGTCGCCGGGATCGGCGAGACCGCCCCGGCCCACGCCGACGGGCGACTGCGAGTGCTGGCGGTGTTCACCGAGGAACCGGCTCCGGCCCTGGAGGGCGTCCCGACCGCGATCGAGCAGGGCTACGACGTCGAGATCGGCAGCTGGGCGGTCATCGCCGCACCGGCCGGCCTGCCCGACGAGGTCCGCGACACCCTGGAGTCCGCCATCGGCACTGCCGTGGAGGCCCCGAGCTACATCGAGCTGATCGAGAGCGGCGGCAACATCGTCACCTACCGGGACGCCGACGAGGCAAGCGAGTTCGTCACCGAGGAGAGCGCTCGGTTCGCCGAACTGCTGGCGTCATGAGCCCCCGGATCTCCGTGCGCCCGGCGGGGGCGGGGGGCACCGGCGGCCCGCCCGTCGAGCCCACCGGCCCAGACGCGGCCGTGCCCGGCAACGCGGTGGACGGACACCTCGACGCCGAGGCGAGGGTCCCCTACGGCCGGGCCCGTGACCTGCTGGTCGCCGCCGTCGTCGCCGGCTGCGGGGTGCTTACCCTGGCCGGCAGCCGCGGCCTGCCGACAGGAGGCGACGACGGGAGCCTCGGCCCGGACTGGTGGCCGACCGTGCTGGGCCTCGGCCTGCTGCTGGCGGCCGGGGGCATCGCCGCCGCCGGGCTGCTGCACCGTGCGGTGCCCGACGACGAGTCGGTCACCCGGCACGGGCTGCTGCAGCTCGGTGGCCTCGCTGCCCTGGTCATCTGCTACGGCAGCGCCTGGCAGTACTTCCACTTCGTGCCCGTGACCTTCGTGTTCGTCGCGGCGTTGACCGCGGTGCTGGGCAGCCGGGGTGTCCACGCTCTGGTGGTCTTCCCGGCGGTCATCGTGGGGTTGACGTACGGGATCTTCGGCCTGCTGCTGCGGGTGCCGCTGTGAACGCACTCGCCGAGGGGCTCGGCGCCCTCGCCGATCCCTACATCGGGGTCTGCCTGGTCATCGGGGTACTGCTCGGCTCGCTGGTCGGCGCCGTCCCGGGCGTCACCGCGACCATGGCGGTGGCGTTGGCTGCCGGGTTCACCCTCACCCTGGACCCGTTGCCGGGCCTGGCCGTGCTCCTGTCGATCTACGTCGCCGCCCAGTTCGGCGACCGGGTCCCCTCGATCCTGATCAACACCCCGGGGACCCCCGCCTCGATCGCCACCACCTTCGACGGCTACCCCATGGCCAAGCAGGGCAAGGCCGGCATCGCGCTCACCAGTTCCGCCCTGGTGTCCGCGATCGGGTCGCTGACCGGGATCCTGATCCTGGTCTTCCTGGCCCAGCCGTTGGCCGGGTTCGCCCTGCAGTTCGGGCCGATCGAGCTGTTCTGCCTGGTCGTGTTCGGGTTGACCATGATGGTCGGCGTCTCCGGCGGCCGGATCGTCAAGGGCCTGGGCGCCGGGCTCTTCGGACTCCTGCTGGGCGTCGTGGGCCGCGATCCGATCACCGGTGACCAGCGGTTCACCCTCGGCTTCGACGAGCTCGCCAGCGGGGTGCCCTTCATCGCCGCCATCATCGGGCTCTTCGGCATCGCCGAGGTGACCAACCAGCTCGTCTCCGCCCGCCCCGGCAGGGTCCCGCAGCCGATCTCCCAGCTCGGCCGCTGGTGGCCGAACCGGGCAGAGACCCGCTCGCTGGTCAAGCCCACCATGATCGGCTGCGCGGTCGGGTCGGTCGTCGGTGTCGTGCCGGCCGCCGGCGGGGACATCGCCGGGGTCGTCGCCTGGGATCAGGCGCGTCGCACCTCCCAGACCCCCGAACGCTTCGGCAAGGGAGCGCTGGAGGGCGTCGCAGCGCCGGACAGTGCCAGCTGCGCCACCATGGGCGGCTCGCTGACCACGACCTTGGCCGTCGGGGTGCCCGGCGACTCGGTGATGGCCGTGATGCTCGGCTCGATGGTCGTGTGGGGTCTGCAGCCCGGCCCGGCGCTGTTCGTCACCAACCCCGACCTGGTCTACAGCCTGGCCGGCCTCATGACGCTGGCCACCCTCCTGGCCCTGGCTCTGGCCCTGATGCGCATGCGCGGGGTGATCAAGCTGCTCGCCCTGCCCCCGCGCTACCTGGCGGTCGTCGTCGTGACCTTCTGCATGGTGGGGACGTTCGCGGTGCAGAACAGCGTCTTCGACGTCGCCCTCATGTGGGTGTTCGGTCTGCTCGGCCTGCTGATGCGTCGGTTCGGGTTCCCACCCGGCCCGCTGGTTCTCGGGCTGATCCTGGGCCCGCTCGCGGAGAGCAACCTGCGGCGCGCGTTGCTCATCGACGGCGGCGACGCGTTGTTCTCCAGCCCCATCGGGATGACGCTGATCGCGCTGAGCCTGCTCGCGGTCACCGTCCAGCCCCTGCGCAGCTCCATGAAAGGACGACGCTCCCGTGAGCGCACTCCCACCCCGGTCGTTTGAGGCCGACGTGCCCGCGGTCGTGACCCTGGGCGAGAGCATGGCCATGGTCACCCCCACGCTCCGTCAGCCGCTGCGCACAGCGGAGAACTTCTCCGTCCGTACCGGTGGCGCCGAGTCGACCGTGGCGCTCTACCTGACCGGGCTCGGCCACCGGACCGCCTGGGTCAGCGCCGTCGGTTCCGACCCGCTGGGGTCCCGGCTGCTGGACGAGGTCAGCCGGCACGGCGTCGACGTCCGGTGGGTGGACGTGGATCCCGCTGCGCCCACCGGCGTCTACTTCAAGGACCCCGGCACGGAGGCGACCACGGTGCATTACTACCGAGCCGGCTCCGCGGCGTCCCGGATGGACCCGGCGGTGCTGGACCGGGTGGACCTGCGGGGGGTGCGCATCCTGCACCTGACCGGCATCACCACGGCGTTGTCAGAGGGCTGCGCCCGGCTGACCGACGCCGCGATCGCGGCCGCCCGGGACGCCGGAGCCCTCGTCTCCTTCGACGTGAACCACCGTGCGGGGCTGTGGTCCCATGCCGAGGCGGCGCCGGAGCTCGCGCGGCTGTCCGCCGCGGCCGACCTGGTCTTCGTCGGTCGCGACGAGGCCGAGGGCCTGTGGGGCGAGGGCGACGCCGTCCGGCTGCACGGCCGGCTGGGGCTGGGCGGCACCGTCGTGGTCAAGGACGGCGCTGTCGGCGCCACCGAGTTCGACGGGACCACTGCCACCTTCGAGCCGGCGATCCCGGTGCAGGTGGTGGAGCCCGTCGGTGCGGGGGACGCCTTTGCCGCGGGTTACCTGTCCGCGATGCTCGGCGGGCAGGACGTCGGCGGGCGGCTGAGCTGCGGGCACCGGACCGCCGCCCGCGCGTTGGGCAGCACCCACGACTTCGTGCCTGCCTGAGCGACAGAAGGAGACGACGATGTCCCAGAGCATCCAGCGCGCGGCCGAGATCCTCGAACTGGTCAGCCTGCGCCCCCGCACCCAGAGCGAGGTCGCCGAGCACCTGGGGGTGCACCGCTCCACGGCGCTGCGCATGCTGCAGACCCTGACCGAGGCCGGGTTGACCCGTCGGCACGCCGACGGCCACTACGGCGTCGGCTACCGGCTGGCCGGCCTGGCCTCGGTCGCCGCCGAGCAGTTCGACCTGCGCAACATCAGCCGTCCGCACCTCGCGTCGCTGGGCCGGGAGTGCCTGCACACCGTGCACCTGGCCGTGCTCGACGGCAGCGCGATCGTCTACGCCGACAAGATCGAGCAGCCGGGCATGGTGCGGCTCTACTCGCAGGTCGGGCAGCCGGTCGTGCTGCACACCGCCGGGGTGGCCAAAGCCATCCTCGCGTTCCAACCCGCCGCCGTGGTCGACCGCATGCTGGCCACCCACGCCTTCACCCGATACACGGAGACCACCCTGACCTCCCGCGCCGCCTACGACGCCGAACTCGACCGGGTCCGCAGCCGCGGCTGGTCGGTGGACGACGCCGAGTACGAGGACTACGTCAACTGCGTGGCCATGCCGATCCGCGACGCCCGCGGCAACGTGCTGGCCGCCGTGTCCGTGACCGCGCTCAAGGCGCGCGCCGACCTGGCCGCCCTGGAGCAACTGCTGCCGCGGCTCGACGAGGTCGTGAGCGACGTGTCGCGCGCCATCGGGTGGCGACCGTGACCGCGGCAGGCGGCAGCCCGCCGGCCTTCGACGCGTGGTTCGCCCGCACCCCGGTGATGGCGATCCTGCGCGGCTACGACCCGGCCCGGACGGTCGCGCTGTGCGAGCGCGCCTGGTCGGTCGGCATCGACGTCGTCGAGGTGCCCATCCAGTCCCCCGACGCCGTCGCCTCGCTGCGGGCTGCAGTGGCGGCCGCCGCGGGCGCCGGCCGGGTGGTCGGCGCCGGGACGGTGACCTCGGCCGAGCGGGTCCGCCGAGCCGCCGATGCCGGTGCCGTGTTCACCGTGGCCCCCGGTTTCGACCCGGCCGTCACCGCGGCAAGCCGGGCCGCCGGGCTGCCGCACCTGGCCGGCGTCGCCACTCCCTCGGACGTGCAGGCCGCACTGGCCGACGGCCAGACCTGGGTGAAGGCGTTCCCGGCCTCGGTGCTGGGCACGGGGTGGTTCGCCGCGATGCGCGGGCCGTTCCCCGGGCTGCCGCTGGTGGCCACCGGTGGCATGGACGCGTACAACGCCCGGGACTACCTCGCCGCCGGCGCCCGCGTGGTGGCCGTCGGATCGGCCCTCGACGATCCCCGCCAGCTCGACCTGCTCGCTGAGCTCACCGCCGGCTGAGCTCCACCACGGAAGAGAGAGTCCTGATGAGCTACATCCCGGCCCCCGACCGCTACGACCGCATGCCGCACCGCCGGGTGGGCCGCAGCGGCCTGCAGTTGCCGGCCGTGTCCCTGGGTACCTGGCACAACTTCGGCGACGACACCCCCTTGGCGCGCCAGCGGGCCCTGCTGCAGCACGCCTTCGACCTGGGCATCACCCACATCGACATCGCCAACGGGTACGGCCCGCCGCCCGGTTCGACCGAACGCAACGTCGGCCGCCTCCTGGCCGAGGACTTCGCCGGGCTGCGCGACGAGCTGGTCGTCGCCACCAAGGCCGGCTACCCGTTCTTCCCCGGCCCGCACGGCACCGGCGGAGGGCGCAAGCACCTGCTCGGCAGCCTGGAGCACTCGCTGCGCAGCCTGCGGCTGGACCACGTGGACATCTTCTACATGCACCGTTTCGACCCCGAGACGCCGCTGGAGGAGACCGCCTCGGCCCTGGACGCCGCCGTCCGGGCGGGCAAGACCCGCTACGTGGGCATCTCCAGCTTCTCCCCTGCCCGCAGCGCCGAGATCAGCGAGCTGCTGCACGAGCTGGGGACGCCGCTGCTGATCCACCAACCCTCGTACTCGATGCTCAACCGCTGGATCGAGGAGGGTGAGCCCAGCCTCCTGGACGTCGCCGAGCAGCAGGGCTTCGGCGTCATCGCCTTCTCCGCCCTCGCCCAGGGCCTGCTCACCACCAAGTACCTGGACGGGGTGCCCGAGGGGTCGCGAGCCACGCAGGGCAAGACGTTGCGCGAGGGCATGCTGAGCGAGGCCAACATCGAGCGCGTCCGAGCGCTCAACGCCATCGCCGAGCAGCGCGGGCAGACCCTGCCGCAGATGGCCCTGTCCTGGGCGCTGCGCGACCCGCGGGTCACCTCGGTGCTGATCGGCGCCAGCCGCCCCGAGCAGCTCGACGACACCGTCCGCTGCGTCCAGGCCTCCGGCTTCACCGCGGAGGAGCTGGCCCGGATCGACGAGCACGCCCAGGACGGGGGCCTCAACATGTGGGCCGCCTCGTCGCAGGCGTGAGCGCCACGATGGACGAGCGGGAGGAGGCCGCCGCCGCGCTCGCCCGGATCACCGCCGAGGAGCGGGAACTGGTGTTCCCGCGCTTCGACCGGCAGACCGGTTGGACGCTCGGCGCCTTCCTGCGCGACGCCGCGCTCGGGCGCGCCCTCCCGGTCGTCGTGGGGGTGACGCTCGCCGGGCAGCGGCTCTTCCACGCCGCCCTGCCCGGCGCCTCCCCGGACAACGACGCCTGGTTGGACCGCAAGGTCGCCGCCGTCGTGCACTTCCAGCGCTCCTCGCTGGGCGTGCGGGAGCAATTCCGTGCTGCCGGCCGGGACTACGCCGCCGACTCCCGGTTGGACCACACGCGCGTCGCCGCCAACGGCGGGGTCTTCCCGATCACGGTCGCCGGGGTCGGCGTGGTCGGCACGGTGGGCATCTCCGGGCTGCCGCAGGTGGAGGACCACGCCTTCGTGGTCGAGCAGCTGCGCGCGTTCCTGGCCGGCTGAGCACCGCTCGTCGCCCCCGCCGGCGCGACCGGGGTGAGGAGGCGGCCGCTAACCAGTCGCTCACCGCGCCAGCGGGACCCGTGCCGGCGTTCGGGACCTGATCGAGGACCTGTGGTCACCGCGCGAGGTGGTGGTCTGGCCCTGCGCCGGCTGGCCGATCACCCGCTCCGGCCATCCAGGACCCTTCGCCGCCGGCCACGTCTCGACGCCGGGGCGGGCATCGACCACGGGTGCGGGTCCGCCGGGGTGGCCGGCCGGACGGTGAGCACCATCGCGGTGGCCGCCGCCCCGAGCACCAGGGCCGCCACGATCACCGCCAGGTACTCCCCCGTCGCGCCGATCACCGCGCCCGCGGCGGGGGGACCGATCGCGGACCCGACGGCCGCCGACGTGTAGAGGATCCCGAGCAGACCCCCCAGCCCGTGCAGCCCGAACAGCTCGGCCACCAGGGTCGGGCCGAGGGCGACGAAGCCTCCGTACCCGATCCCGAGCAGCGCGGCGAAGACGACCAGCCGGGGGTAGCCGGGCTCCCCGAGCCACAGCAGGAAGCTCCCGGCCATCAGGGCGAAGCAGCCCTGGTAGGTGCGCAGCACCCCGGTGCGGGTGGCGGCGGCGCCGAGGGCCAGGCGCCCGAGGATGCTGGCCGCCCCGATGACCCCGACCAGGGTCGCCGCGGCCACCTGCCCCGTCCCCCGGCTCACGGCGTAGGCCGGCAGGTGCACGAAGGGGACGAAGAGCACGATCGAGAGCAGCAGGCCGCTGGCGTAGAGCCGCCGGTACGTCGGGGTGCGCAGCCGGGGGCGCAGCGGCGCCGGCTCGGCGGAGACGACCCCGGGGGCCGCGCGGACGAGGAAGGCGCACCCGCCGAGCGCGAGCGTGCCGACGCCGGCGAGGACGAGGTACGCCTCCCGCCACCCGAGGCGGGCGATGAGGTCGGCGGCCAGCGGGGCGACCAGCAGCGTGCCGAGCCCGATCCCGGACACCGCGATGCCGACGGCGAGGGTGCGCCGCCGGGTGAACCACCCGCCCACCACCGCGACCAGGGGCACGTAGCTGCAGGCCACCGCGAGCCCCACGCCGAGACCGTGGCCCACGTAGGCCTGCCACAGCGCCGTGGCGCGGGAGGTCAGCAGCAGTCCGAGGCCCATCGCGAGGGCCCCGACGAGCACCACCCGCCGGGGCCCGAACCGGTCGACCGCCGGCCCGGAGAGCGCGCCGAGGCCGAACAGGGCGATCAGGGTGAGGGAGAAGACGCCGGCGGTCGCTCCCGGCCCGGAGCCGAGCGCGTCGCTCACCGGGACGAGGAACGCCCCGAAGCTGTAGGCCACCCCGAAGCTGACGAACATCGCGACGAAGGCGGCCGCCAGGACCGACCACGCCCGCCGCCCGTCCTGCACGTCGAGCGGGGACGGGACGCGGTCGGGGCCTGTCGTCACGTTCGTCGTCCGGACCTTCCAGTTCGTCCCGGGGTGGCCTCGAGGTCAGGCGCGGCGGTGCGACGTCACCAGGCGGACGGTCTCCGGCAGCGCCCGCAGCTGGTCGAGCAGGTCCGCGGGCAGCGCGCCGTTGACGTCGGTCACCACGTAGCCGAACGGGCCGCGCGTGGACAGCATCTGACCGTCCACGTTGAGCCCGTGCTCCCCGACCAGGGCGTCCACGCGGGCCAGGACGCCGGGCACGTTGCGGTGCAGCAGCGCGAACCGGGAGACCGAGGAGCCGTGCAGCGCCACCGCGGGCAGGTTCACGCTCAGCGTCGTCGTCCCGGTGCGGGAGTAGTCCACCAGTTTGCCGGCGACGAACCGGCCGATGTCGTACTGCGCCTCCTGGGTCGACCCGCCGACGTGCGGGGTCAGGATGACGTTGGGCAGGCCGCGCAGCACGGAGCTGAACTCGTCGCCCTGCTTCTTCGGCTCCTCGGGGAACACGTCCACCGCGGCGCCGGCGATGTGCCCGCTGAGGATGTGGTCGCGCAGGGCCTCGTGGTCGACGACGAACCCGCGGGAGAGGTTGAGGAACAGGCTGCGGGGGCGCATCCGGGCGAACTGCTCGGCACCGAACAGCCCCGCGTTGCCGCCCCGGCCGTCGACGTGCAGCGACACGGTCTCCGAGCGCTCGAGCAGCTCCTCGAGGCTGCCGCAGGACTCGGCGTTGCCCAGCGCGAGCTTGTCCTCCAGGTCGTAGAACAGCACCCGCATGCCCAGGGCCTCGGCCAGGACCGACAGCTGGCTGCCGATGTTGCCGTAGCCGACGATGCCGAGGGTCCGCCCGCGGATCTCGTGGCTGCCGGTCGCCGACTTGTCCCAGATGCCCGCGTGCAGCGCGCGGTCCCGGTCGGTCAGCCGCCGGGCCAGGCTGATGATCTCGGCGATGGCCAGCTCCACCACGCTGCGGGTGTTGGAGTACGGCGCGTTGAACACCGCCACTCCCGCCTCCGCCGCCGCGGTCAGGTCGATCTGGTTGGTGCCGATGCAGAACGCGCCCACGGCGGCCAGCTGCGGGCGGCGGGCCAGGACCTCCGCGGTCACCTGGGTCTTGGACCGGATGCCCAGCACGTCGACGCCGTCGAGCGCGGCGATGAGGTCGGCCTCGTCCAGCGCCCCGCGCAGGGACTCGACCTCGAAGCCCGCCGAGGACAGCAGCTCGACCGCCACCGGGTCGATGTTCTCGAGCAGCAGGGCTCTGGGCATGTCGGGCTGGTCTCCTCGGGAGGCACGGGGCGGCCGCCGCCCGACGTCGTGGCACCGGGCGGGCTGGGCATCGGGCGGGTTGCGCATCGGACGGGCTGCGCACCGGACGGGCTGCGCACCGGACGGGGTGCGCATCGGACGACAGACACGCTAGCGGCGACCCCAAATCCGCCGTACGCCGCGCACCTGCCGCGGCGGCCCACGGCGGGCCACGCTCCCGGAGGGAGGTCGTGGCCCGCCGTGCACCCACCCGGTCGTCCGCCCGGGTGACGGGGTCCGGCGGATCAGTCGAAGACCAGCGCCGGGGTGTCGGTCTTGAGCGTCTCGCCGCGGAAGAACTCCGGGTGCCGGGCCCGCCACACGAACATGAAGACCACGCCGGCGGCCAGCAGGCCGATGCCGATGACGAAGACGCTGCCCAGGCCGAACACCGACGAGCCGCTGCCGTAGGCGGGGTCGAGGGTGTCGACCGCCGTCTGCAGGAACACCGCCGTGAGCATCAGCGCGCCCAGCAGCGGCAGGACGCCCTTGAAGACCAGGTCGCGCGCGCTGCGCCGGAGCTCGTGCCGGAAGTACCAGACGCAGGCGTAGGCGGTGAGGCCGTAGTAGAAGCAGATCATCAGCCCGAGCGCGTAGATTGTGTCGAGCAGGACGTTCTCGCTGATCAGCGTCATCGCGACGTAGAAGACCGCGGTGGCGGCGCCGGCGACGAAGGTGGCCGTGGAGGGCACCAGGAAGCGCGGGTGCACCTCGGCCAGCCGCTTGGGCAGCGCGCCGTAGGCGCCCATCGCCAGCATGGTCCGGGTGGTCGGCAGGAACGTCGTCTGCAGGGAGGACGCGGAGCTGGCCACGACGGCGAGGAAGAGCATGAACGCCAGACCCGGGCCGAGCACCGGCCCGGCGAGCGCGGCGAAGACGTTGTCACCGGTGTCGGGGTTGCCCAGCCCGGTGCCCTCGGTGCCGATGCCGGCGTACATCTGCACGGCGATCGCCACACCGACGTAGGTGACGATGATGACCAGCATGGTCACCAGCGCCGCCCGGCCCGGGGTGCGGCTGCTGCCCGAGGTCTCCTCGTTGACCGTCAGGCAGGTGTCCCAGCCCCAGTAGATGAAGAGGGACAGCGACAGTCCGGCGGTGAAGGCGCTGAAGGAGGTGATCGCCGTGGGGTCGAGCCAGGACAGCTCGAAGGGGATGCCGCCCGGGGCCGAGCCGGCCTCGGACAGCGCGAGGACGGCGAACACCGCCAGCACCACCATCTGGAAGCCGACCAGCACGTACTGGACGCGCTTGGTGGCCTCGACGCCGCGGTAGGTGACCCAGGTGGCCAGGGCCACGAAGGCGACGCAGGTGACCACGTTGACCAGGGTGTTGCTGCCCAGGTCGCCGATCGTCGCCGAGCCGGTGATCTCGCCGAGCAGCAGGTAGAAGAAGGAGACGGCGACGCCGGCCAGGTTGGACAGCACGATGATCGTCGCCAGCAGGGCGCCCCAGCCGGCCAGCCAGCCCACGTAGGGGTTGAACGCCTTGGTGGTCCAGGTGAACGAGGTCCCGCAGTCCGGGGCGACCCGGTTGAGCTCCCGGTACGCGTAGGCGACGAGGAGCATCGGCAGGAAGCCGGCGAGGAAGATCGCCGGCATCTGCAACCCCACCTCGGTCACCGTCGGGCCGAGCGTCGCGGTCAGCGCGTAGACCGGCGCGATGCTCGAGACGCCGAGGACGACGCTGGCGAGCAGGCCCACGGAGTTCTTGGACAGGCCCTTGGCCCGCAGGTCGGTGCCACCCGTGGTGGCGCCCTGGTTCAGGGTCATGCGGTCCTCCTCGTCGCGCCGGCGTGGCGCGCGTCCGGTGCCGGCCTGTGCGCCGGATCACAGTGAAGCCAGCCAGCCACCCGCCCCCTGGGGGAAGACTCCGCCTCGTACACCGACCGCCGACGGCATCGACGGTCCGGCACGAGAGGTGGATCACGGATCCCGGCGCCGAGAGGATGCCCGACGACTGTTTCGTCGGCGTATCGCCGTCGGACAATCGTTATCCGTTGGAGATCCGGCAGATTCGCCGGCGCACGCCCGGGAGCCGGGGGCGGCGGACCGCTCGACGTCACCCGATCCTCGGAACCGCAGTGGACGACCGTGGTGCCGACGCGATCCGTGGCTTACCCTCGCTGACGCAACTGATTCCGTCGAACGTGGCGTGTGAGCCGCCACCCGTGGCGCAGGCACCGTGCGAAGCTTCACCCGCACGACGGATCCCCCCACCGCACGACCGATCGGACTTCGAGCGATGACCCGCTACGGCCCCCAGTTCGGCCCCGACATCACCTTCCTCGGCGTCGACCGCTGCGACCTCGACGACCCGGCGTCCTACGCCGACGCCGACGTCGTCGTCCTCGGGGCGCCGTTCGACGGCGGCACGTCACACCGTCCCGGTACCCGCTTCGGCCCGCAGGCGATCCGGATGACCGACTACCTGCCGCACGACGGGTCCCGGCCCAGCCTGGCGCTGCGCACCGACGGGCTGCGCGACCTGCGGGTGCTCGACGCCGGGGACGTCGAGATGTACTCCGGCGACATCGAGACGGCGCTGCCCGCGCTGGAGCGGGCCGTGGAGAAGGTGGCCCGCTCCGGGGCGATCCCCGTCGTGCTCGGCGGTGACCACTCGATCGCCTTCGCCGACGCCAAGGGCGTGGCCAACGTGCTCGGGCACGGCCGCGTGTCGATGCTGCACTTCGACGCCCACGCCGACACCGGCGACATCGAGTTCGGCTCGCTGTGGGGCCACGGCCAGCCGATGCGCCGGCTCATCGAGTCCGGCGCGCTGCGCGGCGACCGGTTCCTGCAGATCGGCCTGCGCGGCTACTGGCCGCCGCCGGAGACGCTGGACTGGATGGCCGGGCAGCGCATGCGCAGCTACGAGATGACCGAGATCGTCCACCGCGGGCTCACCGACTGCCTGACCGAGGCGTTCGGCATCGCCACCGACGAGTGCGAGGGCGTCTTCCTCTCCGTCGACATCGACGTCTGCGACCCCGGCCACGCGCCCGGGACCGGCACCCCCGAGCCGGGCGGGCTCTCGGCGCGCCAGCTGCTGGACTCCGTGCGCCGCATCTGCCTGGAGCTGCCGGTCGTCGGCGTCGACGTCGTCGAGGTCAGCCCGCCCTACGACCACGCCGACATCACCGCAGCACTGGCCAACCGGGTCGTCCTCGAGGCGCTGTCGGCGATCGCCCGGCGCCGCCGCGACGCCCGCGACGGCACCCGCTGGGACCCGTCCCTCCCCCTGCTCGCGGACCGCCCCGACACCACCCAGGAGAACCCGTCATGACCGAGTCCGCGCCGTCGTGCCACGGCTCCGGCACCGCCAGTGCCCCGGCGGCTCCCGGCACCCCGCACCCGCTGGACCCGCTGACCGCCGACGAGTTCCGCGCCGCCGCGGCGGTCCTGCGCCGCGACAAGGGCGTCGACGAGCGCTGGCGGTTCGCCGCCATCGAGCTGCGCGAGCCGGCCAAGGACGTCGTCCGCGCCTTCCGTGCCGGTGACCCCGTCCGCCGCGAGGCCCGGGTCACCGCCTGGAGCCGCGACGAGGGCGTCCCTTACAAGGCGGTCGTGTCGCTCACCGACGACGCCGTCGTCTCGTGGGAGGCCGTGCCCGGCCAGCAGGCCAACATGACCGTCGACGAGTGGCACGAGGCGCACGAGGTGCTGATCCGGCACCCCGACGTGGTCGCCGCCCTCGCGAAGCGCGGCATCACCGACCTGGACCTGGTGCTCATCGACACCTGGGCCTACGGCCACTCGCTCATCCCGCAGGGGTTCCAGGACCGCCGGGTCGGCTGGACCGACGTGTGGCGCCGCTCCGCACCGAACGCCAACCCCTACGCCAACCCGGTCATGGGCCTGCACTTCGTCGTCGACCTCAACACGATGGAGCTGCTGCAGATCGAGGACACCGCGCCGCCGGCCGAACCGGCGGTGATGGGTGAGTACGTGCCGTCACTGGTCCCGGGCCTGCAGCAGCGCACCGACGTCAAGGCGCTGGAGATCATCCAGCCCGAGGGCGTCTCCTTCGCCCTGGACGGCCACGAGCTGCGCTGGCAGAAGTGGACGATGCGGCTGGGCTTCAACTACCGCGAGGGCCTGGTCATCCACCGGCTGGAGTACGACGGCCGGCCGGTCGCCCACCGGATGTCCTTCGCCGAGATGGTCGTGCCCTACCGAGACCCCAGCCCCGACCACCACCGGCGCACCGCGTTCGACGCCGGCGAGTGGGGCCTGGGCAACATGACGACGTCGCTCAAGCTCGGCTGCGACTGCCTGGGCGACATCACCTACGTCGACGCCGTGCTGCACGACACCCGCGGCGAGCCCTACACGATCGAGAACGCCATCTGCCTCCACGAGGAGGACGACGGCGTGCTGTGGAAGCACGTCGACGAGCAGGCGGGGTCCGAGGTGCGCCGGTCGCGGCGGATGGTGGTGTCCTTCCACGCCACGGTGGCGAACTACGAGTACCTCACCTACTGGCGCTTCTACCAGGACGGCACGATCCAGTGCGAGGTCCGCGCCACCGGGATCATGGTGACCAGCGCCTTCGAGGGGGACGCGCCGCCGTACGGCACCGTCGTCGACGAGCGCACCTACGCGCCGATCCACCAGCACTTCATCGTCGCGCGGCTGGACATGGAGGTGGACGGGCCGGAGAACACCGTCGTCGTCACCGAGAGCGAAGCGCTGCCGATGTCGGAGGACAACCCGCACGGGCTGGCCGTGGTCACCCGCAGCCGGCCGGTGGAGACCGAGGCCGAGGGCCGCCTGGACCTCGACTTCGCCACCCAGCGGTCGTTCAAGGTGGTCAACCGGACCAAGCCCAACCGCCTCGGGACGGCGCCCGGCTACAAGCTCTACCCGACCTCGGCGCTGCCCTCCATGGCGCACCCGGATGCGCCGTTCCGGCAGCGGGCGCAGGTCATCGACCACCCGGTGTGGGTCAGCCGCTTCGACGAGGAGGAGCGCTGGCCGTCCGGCGAGTTCTGCAACCAGAGCCGCCGGGACGAGGGCCTGCCGGAGTGGCAGAAGGCCGACCGGCCGCTGACCGACACCGACGTCGTCCTGTGGCACGTGTTCGGCATCCACCACGTGCCGCGCCCCGAGGACTGGCCGGTCATGCCGGTGGACGTCGTCTCGTTCGAGCTCAAGCCGGTCGGGTTCTTCGACCGCAACCCCGCGCTCGACGTGCCGCCGGCCCCGGGTCGCTGCCACTGATGGAGCCGCTCGGCCCCGCCGCGCTGCCGCGGTTCCTCGCCCGGAGTGCGGCGGGGGCCGCCGCGGGCTGCGCCGCCGTGCACGGCCTGGCGCTGGCCGCGGCGCCGCACCCCGGCACGACGGCGACCGCCGCCCTGGTCCTGGCGTGCCTGTTGTGCGCGGTGCACCTGTTCCGACGGCCGGGGCCGGTGGCGTGGGCGGCGCACGTCGTGCTGACGACGGCGATGCTCGTCGCCCACCCGCCCGTGCTCACCGGCCACGCGGCGCATGCGGCCCCCGAGCTCGCCGCCTGGGCCGGCCCGGTCGCCGGCGGACTGGCAGTGGCGGCCTTGGTCCTGGCCGCCGTGCGCGCAGGCTCGGCGGTGCTCACCCTCGCCTCCGCGCGGACGGGCTCGGCGGTCCGCCGAACCGCGTAGTCGTACCTCCCGGCTCGCCAGGCCGGCGGCTGCGTGCCACGGACGGGATCCCCGGGACCGGATTCCGCCTCCACCAGGGCCCCGGCCCCCGTCGGGTGCATCGACCCCCGAACCGAGCAGAATCGGATCCGATCCCACAGCGCGCCCGGAACTGTCATACCTCGAACGTATGTTCGAGGTATGACAGCAGCCGGCACCGTGCGCTCGCCGCTGGAGGCCGGCCTGGTGGGGTGGTTCCTCGGCCGGCCGCCGACGAGCGCGCGACTTCCGGTCGGCGTGCTGACGAAGCAGGAGAAGGCTGCCGAGCTGCAGCGGCTGCAGGCCCGCAAGGCCATGGACGCCGCGTACGAGACGGAGCTGATCCTCGGCCTGGCCGAGGACACCCCCGACACCCTCGACCCGTCGCCGGACCACCCGGGAGCGCGGAAGGGTTCGTGGGCGCCGGACACCCAGCCGCCCGGGGTGTCGCAGTTCTTCCCAGCCGAACTGGCCGTCGTGCTCAACATCGGCCGCGGTGCGGCCTCCCACCTGGCGCACCGGGCGTGGATCTACCGGGAGAGCCTCCCGGCCACGTGGGCGGCCATGGCCGACGGCACCCTGGACGAAGGGCGAGCGAAGGTGCTCGCCGACGTCCTGCAGCACACCTCGCCGGACATCGCCCGGCAGATCGAGTCGCGCCTGCTGCCGGACGCGACCGAGATGTCCAGGGCCCGGCTGCACGCCCGGGCACTCGAGCTGCTCCTGGCGCTCGACGCGGAGGCCATAGATGCCCGTCGGAAGGACGCCCGCCGGCACGCCGACGTGCGCAGCCACCCCTCGCACCTGGAGGGCATGGCCACCCTCGCCGCCGAGCTGCCCGCCGACGAGGCCGCCGAGAGCTACGACCTGATCGACCGGCTGGCGCGCATGGCGAAAGCCGACGGCGACCCGCGGCCGATCGGGCAGATCCGCGCAGAAGTGTTCTCCCTGCTGCTGCGCCGCCCGGCTGGGCACGGCCTGCCCGCCGTCCAAGCGCACGTCACCGTCACCGCCGCCCTCGACGCCCTCGAAGGCGGCTCGGCGACGGCGGGGTCGGTGGGCGGGTTTCCCATCACCGCAGCGCACGTCTGCGATCTGCTGCGACGGATCGGCGCGCTGGGTCTGCAGACGCCCGAAGGCGGTTCTCTCACCCTCGCGCTCACCGATGCCAACGGGCGACTGCTGGCAACCGCCACTCCGGAGCAGCTGCAGCGGCTCGCCCGGCGGGGATGCGCCGCCCACGGGGACGGCTGCGGCTGCACGGTGCTCGGTCGGCCGGCGCCGACGGATGCCTACACGCCCACCGGCGCCCAGGATCTGTTCCTCACCACCCGCGACCGCGGCTGTCGCATGCCCAACTGCGGACAGCGGGTCGGGTGGACCGACCGCGACCACGTGGTTCCGCACGCCGCCGGCGGAGCCACCGACTGCGCCAACCTCTGCTGCCTGTGCCGGAGCCACCACCGGCTCAAGACCCTCGCCCCCGGCTGGCGATTCGTCATGGAGGACGACGGCACGCTGCACGTGACCACGCCGTCCGGGGTCACCCGCACCACCCGGCCACCCGGCATGCGGGCACGGCCACCGGAGCCCCCGGAGCCACCCGAACCAGCCGAGCCACCGCAGCCGGAGAGCACACCGGCCGGCTCCACCTCGGACGACGACCCGCCACCGTTCTGACCACCCGTGCCGCGGTGGTCCGGGCGCGACCCGTGCCGCCCAGCCGAAGGTTGACAGGTGTCGAGCGGAAGGGGCGGCGGCTCGGCGGCGAGGCGGCGTGTCAGGTTGGTAAGGCTGCGTGCGACGTTCGCCGACCGGCACTCCGCAGCCGGAGGTCAGTCCTCGGGCAACCGCACCGGCGCGAGCTCGTCGAAGAGGTCACCCGGTCCGGGGTTCTCCGGGTGGGTGCGCCCACCGAGGTGGTGCACCACGCCCCACACGGCGTTGAGCGCCGTCTGCACCGCGCCCTCGGCCCAGCCGGCGGTCCAGGAGATGTCGTCCCCGGCGAGGAACAGCCCGCGGTACTGCTCCGGCAGCTCGTCCTGCACGAAGTGGGTGAACAGCCGCCGCTGGTACCGGTAGTGGCCGGGCAGGTTGGCCTTGAACGCGCCCATGTAGTCGCGCTCGGACTCCCACGACACCGTCACCGGCGAGGCGATGATGTGCCGGCGCAGGTCCACGTCCGGGTAGATCCCGCGCAGCGACTCGAGCATGACCTCCATGCGCTCGGTCGCCGAGAGCGGCAGCCACTTCAGCGAGTCGTCGGCCCAGGTGTAGCTCAGGCAGATCAGCCCCGGTCGCCCCTCCCCCTGGTCGAGCAGGTAGGTGCCGCGGGTCATCCGGTCGGTGAGGGTCATGCTCATCCGGTGCCGCCCGGTCTGCGGGTCGACGTCCTTCCAGAACGGCCGGTCGACCAGGCAGAACAGCTTCGTCGACCCCATGTAGTGGGTCCGCTCGATCGCCGTCCAGTGGTCGATCGGGAACAGGCTCTCGTCGCACACGATCCGCGACAGCAGGTTCCAGCTCTGCGCGGTGAAGACCGCGGCGGCGTACGTGCGGATGCCGCCGGCCTCGTCGGTGACGGTGATGTTGCCCGGCTCGGTCCGGTGCAGCCGGGTGACGGCGGGCAGCGGTCGCCCGCCGGGGTGCAGGTCGGCCAGGCTGGTGCCAGCCGGCCAGTGCGCCGGCGCCGCGACCCGCTTCTCCCACAGCCGCACCGGCACCTGCTGGCAGCCTCCGACGATCGACAGGTGGTCGTCATCGGCGGCGGTGAAGACGACCCGCAGGATCTCCAGCATCGAGTTCGGGTAGTCGGTGTCCCAGCCGCCGGTGCCGAACCCGACCTGGCCGAACACCTCGCGGTGCCGGAAGGAGCTGAACGCCGGCGAGGCGGCGAGGAACCCGTAGAACGTGGTGTCGTCGAGCCGCTCGACCAGGTCGTCCCAGACGGCCTTGATCGCCTTGACGTCGCGGTTCCGGATCGCCGCCTGCATCTCCTCCAGGCGCGCACGCTCGACCAGGGTCTCGTGCCAGGCGTCGGCGACCGCCCGGTACAGCGGTGGCAGGTCGTCGAGCGTGCGGGCGTAGTGCGACTCCCCCTTGAGGTCCACGACCGTGCTGGGGGTCGCCAGGTCCAGCGGGTTGGGGAACCGCGTGGTCGGCAGGCCCAGGTCGTCCACGTAGTGGAAGAAGCTGGTCGACGACGGCGGGAAGCGCATCGCGCCCATCTCGGCCACCACGCCCGGGTGCCCCTCGAACCCGACCGAGCGCAGCCGCCCGCCGATCTCGTGCGCCTCGTAGACGACCGGCTTGAGCCCCAGCTTCACGAGCTCGTGCGCGGTCACGATGCCCGACAGGCCGCCACCGATGACCGCGACCTCGGTGCCGTGCCGGTCCACCGGCACCTGCCCGAGCCCGGCGGGGTGCACCAGCCAGTCGTCGTAGGCGAAGGGGAAGTCCGGGCCGAACATGGTCAGCGGGCGGGCCGGCCGCTGCTGACCCGGCTCGTGGGCGTTGACCGGGATGGCGGAGGTCATGCGGGCTGCTCCGGGAGGTAGAGCTCGGGACGCCGGTCGGCCAGGTGGGTGTTCACCCGGCGCCAGGCGGTCCGGGCGGCGGGGTCGACGTCGACCACGAGCAGCTCGGGCAGGGGCTCGGCGAGCTCGGCCACCCGTTCCGCTCCGATCGCGTAACCGGTGAGCGACATCTCCGGCGTGACCAGCAGCCGGGCGCCGGCCGCCGCGGCCGACCGGGCAGCGACCGCGACCGCGGCCAGCCCGGCCTCGGGGTCGGGCGTCTCGGCCGGTCCCTGCGAGAGTGCGATGCGCACGGTTCTCCCCTCCGGTCCGGGCTCGTGCACCGGCCGACGCCGCGACGGTGTCGGGCCGGAGGCGGCGCTCACTGCCTCCCCGGAGGTGCTCCCCCGGGTCTCTGCGTGGTCCGCATCGCAGAGAGCATCGCCACCGGTTGCCTGAGTGTCAACGAACGTTTCCTACGGAGCGGTCCGACCCGCCGAGAGCGCCGGGGCGAACACCCACAGCACGCGCGTCGCGCCGTCGGTACGCAGGGACCGGAAGCCGTGCTGGGAGCCCGGCGAGAACGTGAAGGCGTCCCCCGCCCCGAGGACCGTGACATCCCCGCCGACCGTGACCTCGAGGTCGCCGTCGAGCACGAACACGAACTCCACCTCGGCGGGCAGGGCGTAGGTCTCCTCGCCACTGCCGCCCCCCGGCGCGATCTCGGAGAGGATGGCCTGCACCCGGCGCTCCCCGGAGGGCGTGAGCAGGTACTCCGTCAGACCCTGCCCACCGAACGCGATGGGCGGGTAGCTGCCGGCCCGGACCGCCTCGCCACCGGACGGCGCCTCGAACAGGCTGCCCGGAGAGATGCCGAGGACGGCGCACACCCGCACCAGGGCGGCCACCGAGGCGCTGGCCTGGTCGCGCTCGAGCTTGCTCAGGAACCCCTTGGTCAGCCCGCTCGCCCCGGCGACGTCGGTGAGGGTCAGCCGGCGCGCCTGCCGGACGGCCTTGAGCCGCTCGCCGATGCGCGGCACCTCGGACACCGCGCCACCGCTGGACACCGCCTCCATCGCCACCTCCCGGTCTCCTGGCGGACAGTAGTTCCCGCGTCGGCGTTGACAAATAAGAAACACGAGTTGACAGTGGCCTCCGACCCGGACGGGGGATCCGCTCCCCCGCGCACCACCCGGCCTCGCGCACACAGGAGATCCCGTGCAGGAGCAGAGCCCGATCGGCCCCGTCGACGCCACGCGGGTCCCCCGCTATGCCGGCCCGGCGACCTTCGCCCGGCTGCCGCGGATCGACGAGGTCTCGCGTGCCGACGTCGCCGTGGTCGGGGTGCCCTTCGACACCGGGGTCAGCTACCGGCCCGGCGCCCGCTTCGGCCCGGGCCACGTGCGCGCCGGCTCCAAGCTCCTGCGCCCGTACAACCCGGCACTGGACGCCACCCCCTTCGGGACCCAGCAGGTGGCCGACGCCGGGGACATCGGCGTCAACCCCTTCGACCTCGGTGAGGCGATCGAGACCATCGACCGCGAGGTCACCGCGCTGCGCTCGGACGGGACCCAGCTGCTCACCATCGGCGGCGACCACACGATCGCCCTGCCGATCCTGCGCTCGCTGGCCCGCGACCACGGCCCGGTCGCCGTGCTGCACTTCGACGCCCACCTCGACACGTGGGACACCTACTTCGGCGCCCCCTACACGCACGGCACGCCGTTCCGCCGGGCCAGCGAGGAGGGGCTCATCGACATGGAGCGCTCGCTGCACATGGGCATCCGCGGCCCGCTCTACAGCAAGCAGGACCTGGAGGACGACGCCGTCCTCGGCTTCCAGGTCATCCGCTCCGACGACTACGAGGTCGACGGCGTGCGCAGCATCGTGGAGCGGATGCGGCGCCGGCTCACCGGTGGACCGGTCTACGTGTCGGTCGACATCGACGTCCTCGACCCCGCGCACGCGCCGGGCACCGGCACGCCCGAGGCCGGCGGGCTCACCAGCCGCGAGCTGCTCAACACGCTGCGCGGGCTGGTCGGGCTCGACGTCGTCGGGGCCGACATCGTCGAGGTCTCCCCGCCCTACGACCACGCCGAGCTCACCGGCATCGCCGCGGCCCACGTCGGCTACGAGCTGCTGTCGGTCCTGGCGCTCAACCGCGCCGCGGGCTGAGCCGGGTCAGAGCCCGGCGTCGGACGACGTCGGGCTCTGCGGGCCCCGGGTGCCCCAGGCGTAGGTCTGCTTGGCCAGCCCCAGGTAGAGGTGGGTCTCGGTCGTCTCCACCCCGTCGACGCCGCGGATCCGGGCGACGACGTCGAGCAGCTGGTCGTCGTCCTCGCAGACGACCTCGGCCAGCACGTCGAACGACCCGGCGGTGATGACGACGTAGTCGACCTCGCCGAAGTCCGCGATCCGCTCGGCCACGACCCGGGCGTCACCGCTGGTGCGGATGCCGACCATCGCCTGCCGCGAGAAGCCGACCTGCATCGGATCGGTCACCGCCACGATCTGCATGACCCCGGAGTCGAGCAGCCGCTGCACCCGCTGGCGGACCGCCGCCTCGGAGAGCCCCACGGCCGCCGCTATGCGGGCGTACGGGCGGCGACCGTCCTCCTGCAGCTGCTCGATGATCGCCCGGGAGACGTCGTCCAGGACGAACTGCCGGCGCATGCTCACCCGTCGCTCCCGCCTGGTGCTCGTGGACCCGGCGGCTCCGGGCCCAGGCATCGTAACGATCACCCGCCGGGCCCGGCGCCCTCCTTCCGGGGGAGCCTCAGCCGAGGCCCTCGACCAGCCTGCGCAGCTCCGCGGCCACCACGCAGGCCCGGCCCAGCACGTCGTCGCGGGCGGACACGGCCTGCTCGCGGACAGCGGTGAAGCGCGCCAGCGCGGCCGCGTGCCGGGCGGTGAAGGCACCGACGTCCCCGTCGGTCTCCCGCAGCAGCGCCGCCACGAGGGCCCAGCGCAACCGGTCCACCTCGTCGCGCACCGCCGCGCGGGCGGCGACCACCCAGTGCGAGATGCCGGCCTGCTCCGCGGTCCACGCGTGCACCCGCGGCAGTGCCAGCAGCTCCTCCACGGCGGCGTCGGCGGCCACGACCCGGTCGATCGGCGCACCCGTACCTCGAGCGACCCCGGCCAGGTCGACGAGATCGGCGCGGGCAGCCAGCACTGCCACCCGGGCGGCGAGCACCGGAGCGGCGCCGGCGTCGGCCAGCTCGTCCCGCAGCGCGCGGGCGCGGTCGCCGGCGGCGCCCGGCCGGG
>NZ_POQT01000019.1 GCF_002938435.1 Blastococcus saxobsidens | reverse complement strand
GCCCCGGCGCCCGCGAAGCAGGCCGCCCCGCCGGCGCCCGCCGCGGCCGCGAAGCCCGCGCCGCAGAAGCCCGCCAACGACGTCCAGCGCCCGGCCGCCGGGTCCGAACCGACGGGGAGCGCACCCGTGCAGAGCAGCAGCCCGAAGGCTCCCGCCGCCCCCAAGCCCCCGGTGGGCGCCGGCCAGCAGAGCCCGCTGCGTGGCGCGGCCGCCGCCGTCGTCAAGAACATGAACGTCTCGCTGACCGTGCCCACGGCGACCAGCGTGCGCGCGGTGCCGGCGAAGCTGCTCGCCGACAACCGCATCGTCATCAACAACCACCTGGCCCGCGGCCGGGGCGGGAAGATCTCCTTCACCCACCTGATCGGCTACGCACTGGTCCGGGCGCTGGACTCGTTCCCGAACATGAACAACAGCTACGCCGAGGTCGACGGCAAGCCGGTCCTCGTCACGCCGGAGCACGTGAACTTCGGCCTGGCCATCGACCTGCCCAAGCCCGACGGGTCCCGCTCGCTGGTGGTCGCGTCCATCAAGGGCGCCGAGGAGATGGACTTCGCCCAGTTCTGGGCGGCCTACGAGGACATCATCCGGCGCGCCCGGCAGAACAAGCTGACGATGGAGGACTTCTCCGGCACCACGATCAGCCTGACCAACCCCGGCACGATCGGCACGAACCACTCGGTGCCGCGGCTCACCGCCGGGCAGGGCGCGATCATCGGCGTCGGCGCCATGGAGTACCCGGCCGAGTTCCAGGGGATGAACCCCGACGCGCTGACCGAGATGGCCGTCTCGAAGATCATCACGCTGACCTCGACGTACGACCACCGCATCATCCAGGGCGCCGAGTCCGGCGACTTCCTCCGCCGCCTGCACGCCCTGCTCCTGGGCGAGAACGGCTTCTACGACCAGGTCTTCCGCTCCCTGCGCATCCCCTACGAGCCGGTGCGCTGGATGCCGGACGTGCGGATCACGCGCGAGGGGCAGATCGACAAGGAAGCCCGGGTCATCGAGGTCATCGAGTCCTACCGGCGCAACGGCCACCTCATGGCCGACACCGACCCGCTCGAGTTCAAGGTCCGCACCCACCCCGATCTGGACATCCTCGAGCACGGCCTGACGCTCTGGGACCTCGACCGCCGGTTCCCCGTGGGCGGCTTCGCCGGCGAGCGGCTGATGCCGCTGCGCGACATCCTCGGCGTGCTGCGCAACTCCTACTGCCGCACGGTCGGCGTGGAGTACATGCACATCACCGACCCCGAGGAGCGCGAGTGGCTCCAGGAGCGCATCGAGGTCAAGCACGAGCAGCCCGACCGGGAGAAGCAGAAGCACATCCTGGGCCGGCTCAACGCCGCCGAGGCGTTCGAGACCTTCCTGCAGACCAAGTACGTCGGCCAGAAGCGCTTCTCCCTCGAGGGTGGCGAGTCGGTGATCTCGATCCTCGACGAGGTGCTCATCGCCGGGACCGACCACGGCCTCGACGAGGTCGCGATCGGCATGGCGCACCGCGGCCGGCTCAACGTCCTCGCCAACGTGCTGGGCAAGAGCTACGCGAAGATCTTCGGCGAGTTCGAGGGCAACATCGACCCGGGCACCGTCCAGGGCTCCGGTGACGTCAAGTACCACCTCGGGGCCACCGGGAAGTTCCGCAACCCGTTCCAGTCCGACGCCGAGATCGCCGTCTCGCTGGCCAGCAACCCGAGCCACCTGGAGACGGTGAACCCGGTCCTCGAGGGCATCGTCCGGGCCAAGCAGGACATGATCGACAAGGGCGAGGAGGGCTTCACCGTCCTGCCCGTCCTGCTGCACGGTGACTCCGCGTTCGCGGGCCAGGGCGTGGTGCAGGAGACCCTGAACCTCTCCCAGCTGCGCGGCTACCGCACCGGCGGCACGGTGCACGTCGTCATCAACAACCAGGTCGGCTTCACCACCAGCCCCGGCTCGGCGCGCTCGACCCTCTACTCCACCGACGTGGCGCGGATGGTCAACGCCCCGATCTTCCACGTCAACGGCGACGACCCGGAGGCGTGCGTGCGCGTCGCCCGGCTGGCCGTCGAGTACCGGCAGCAGTTCAAGAAGGACGTCGTCATCGACCTCGTCTGCTACCGCCGTCGCGGGCACAA
Source organism: Blastococcus saxobsidens (assembly GCF_002938435.1). Classification (GTDB taxonomy): domain Bacteria; phylum Actinomycetota; class Actinomycetes; order Mycobacteriales; family Geodermatophilaceae; genus Blastococcus; species Blastococcus saxobsidens. Next base: position 80,563 of record NZ_POQT01000019.1, on the reverse strand, counting down.
CGAGGGCGACGACCCGTCGATGACCCAGCCGCTGATGTACGACATCATCGACCGCAAGCGCTCGGTCCGGAAGCTCTACACCGAGGCGCTGGTCGGCCGGGGGGACATCACCCTCGAGGAGGCCGAGGAGGCCCTCAAGGACTACCGCGGCCAGCTCGAGCGGGCCTTCGCCGAGACCCACGACGCGCAGGACTCCTCGAAGCCCGAGCCGGTCATGGACCCGCGCACGCCGCAGCAGTCGCAGGTGAAGACCGCGATCACCCCCGAGGTGCTCAAGACCATCGGCGACGCGCACGTCTCGTTCCCGCCGACCTTCACCCCGCACCCGAAGCTGCAGAAGATGCTCGAGCGCCGCGCGGCGATGGCCAGCGAGGGCGGCGTCGACTGGGCGATGGGCGAGCTGCTGGCCTTCGGGTCGCTGCTGATGGACGGCATCCCCGTGCGCCTGGCCGGCCAGGACTCCCGCCGCGGCACGTTCGTGCAGCGCCACTCGGTGCTCATCGACCGCGAGAACGGCGGCGAGTACACCCCGCTGGCCAACCTGACCGAGGACCAGGCGAAGTTCTTCGTCTACGACTCGCTGCTCTCGGAGTACGCCGCGGTCGGGTTCGAGTACGGCTACTCGGTGGCCAACCCGAACGCCCTGGTGCTGTGGGAGGCGCAGTTCGGCGACTTCGTCGACGGCGCGCAGATGGTGATCGACGAGTTCATCAGCTCCGGCGAGGCCAAGTGGGGCCAGCGCTCCGGCGTGGTCATGCTGCTGCCGCACGGCATGGAGGGGCAGGGTCCCGACCACTCCTCCGGCCGGATCGAGCGGTTCCTCCAGCTGTCGGCCGAGAACAACATGACGGTCGCCAACTGCACCACGCCGGGCAACTACTTCCACCTGCTCCGCCGCCAGGCGCTCTCCGACGTGCACCGGCCGCTGATCGTGTTCACGCCGAAGTCCCTGCTGCGGGCGAAGGCGGCGGTCAGCCCGGTCAGCGACTTCACCGACGAGTCCTTCCGCCCGGTGCTGCCCGACACCGGTGTCGGCGGCGAGCCGCTCGACGCCTCCGCGGTCGAGCGGGTGCTGCTGTGCAGCGGCAAGGTCGCCTACGACCTCATGGCGCAGCGGGAGGCCGACGGCCGCGCCGACACCGCGGTGGTGCGGGTGGAGCAGCTGTACCCGCTGCCCGCCGAGCAGATCCGTGCCGAGCTCGAGCGCTACCCGAACGCCTCCGACGTCGTCTGGGTGCAGGAGGAGCCGGCCAACATGGGCGCCTGGCAGTTCATGGCGGTCAACCTGCCCGAGGAGCTGCCGTCCGGCCGCACGTTCCGGCGGGTCAGCCGCCGGGCGTCGGCCAGCCCCGCCGTGGGCTCGGCGAAGGTGCACGAGGTCGAGCAGCGCACGCTGGTCGCCGAGGCCTTCGCCGACTGATCCGGGGGCGGGGCGTGTACTTCACCGACCGGGGGCTGGAGGAGCTGGCCGAGCGGCGGGGCGAGGAGCAGGTGACGCTCGCCTGGCTGGCCGACCAGATGCAGGCGTTCGTCGACCAGCACCCCGACTTCGAGGTGCCCGTCGAGCGGCTGGCCACCTGGCTGGCCCGCGGCGGCACGGACGACGACGACCTGGACGAGTGAAGGACCCCGTCCTCCCCACCCCTCGCACGCTCGGGGCGGGGCCCTGGACGGGGCCGTTCCAGTGACCTCCGGGCTGCCGCCGGCGCGGGTCGAGGTCCGTCCCGACGTCCGGGATGCCGGCGCCTGGTTCTGGGAGCTGCCCGCGGTCGCCCAGCTGCGGACCGAGGCCTCGACCTGGCGCCGGTGACGGTGCTGGTCGGCGAGAACGGCAGCGGCAAGTCCACCCTCGTGGAGGCGGTGGCGCGCGCCTGGCAGCGGTCGCTCACCGCGGCGGTCAGGCACTGGGCACCCCTCCCCTCCCCCGACGAGTTCCCGCTGTGGGACGAGCTGGACCTGCACGGCGAGCACCCGCGCCCGCAGGGTGGGGCGTTCCTCCGTGCGGAGGCGACGCACGGCCACTTCAGCTCCCTGGACGAGGGGCCGGACGGCGTGCGGGCCTTCGGCGGTCCGCTGCACGCGCGGTCCCACGCCGAGGGCTTCCTCGCCTTCCTCGAGGAGCGCACGAGCGAGCGCGGGCTGTGGGTGCTCGACGACAGAAGGACCCCCTGCCCCCCACCGCTCGCACGCTCGCGGCGGGACCCTGCAGGGGGCGTGGTGGCGGCCGGCTCGCAGGTGCTCCTCGCCACCCACTCCCCGCTGCTGGCCGCACTGCCGGGGGCGCTGGTGTACCAGCTGGACGCCGGCGGCTGCGCGGTGCGCGAGTGGGCGGACCTGGAGCTGGTCCGGGACTGGCGGCTGTTCCTCGACGATCCACGGCGCCTCCTGCACCACCTGCTGGTCGAGTAGCGCGATCCGCGCGCCTCCCTCGGCGCGCCGCTCCACCGGGTGATGCTCCATGCGTGCTCGGCCACACCCACGCGCTCTCCGGACTCGCCGCCGGGGCCGCCACGCTGCCCTGGGCACCGGTGCACGGCGCGGTCGCGCAGGGAGCCTGGATCGCGGCCGTGGGCGGTTTCGCGATGCTGCCGGACCTGGACCACCGCGGCTCCACCGTCTCGGACATGTGGGGTCCGGCCACCGACGTCCCCTCCGGGGCGATCGGGGCGGTGACCGGTGGGCACCGCTGGGGCACGCACGACGCCGTCCTGGCGCCGCTGGCGTTCGGTGCGCTGGCGATGCTGGCCGCCAACGCCTTCTGGTCCAGCCTGCTGGTGCTGGCGCTGGCCATCGGGCTGGCGCTGCACGCCCTGCACTTCGTCATCCCGGGGCGGACCGAGACGACCATCCTCGGCAACCTGGTGCTCTCCTGGGGTGGCGCCTGGCTGCTGCTCACGCACATGCCCAGCCCGCTCTGGCTGCCGTGGGCGGTGGCCGCCGGGGTGCTCACGCACATCCTCGGCGACGCCCTCACCACCGCCGGCGTCCCCGTCCCGGTGCTGTGGCTGGCCACCCGCAGCCGGATCATCCTGCTCCGGCTGCGCACGGGCGCGACCGTGGAGAAGGTGGCGCTGGTGCCCGTCTTCGGCATCGCGGCGTTCTTCTTCACCTACGCGAACACCGGCCTGCACCTGGCCGTCGACCCGATCGTCCACCGGATCCTCAGCCTGGGGTGAGACGACGGCGGCCGAGGCGTTCGATCTCGCGCCGGCCGTCGAGGAGCCGACAGGCACGAGACTTGTCCGGCGACCCTTCCGGCGAGGGCAAGGAAGTGTCGGCGGAAGGCGATGGATCTTCCATCGCGCCGCAGACCGATCTCACGCGCCCTGATCACGCCTACTTCTTCGGATTCGCACAGACGAACGGGAACCACTACTCGGGGACGCGCCGGCGTGGCCGCCTCACGATCGGGGTGTCACAGCGGGACGAGTCCGTGCTGCATTCGTCCACCACCCTCTTCGACGCGTATTCGCGAGTGTCGTACCGCGAGAGAACGACGAATTCCGGGAGACACCGATCGGCCACCTGGACGGTGTGCGACCTCGGATTTCGCGAGGAGCTCGTGCAACTCGGTCTGCCGTCCGGACGCAGGTCGTCGACGGTGGCACCACCGTCGGCGCCTTTCAGCGTCGCGGACTACATGCGCGGTCTCGTCGACGGAGACGGAAGTGTGGGCTTCACCCGTGCAGGACGCCACTTCGTGGGATTCGTGACGGCCGGTCAGCCGCTCGCCGAATTCTTCTGCGGCCAAGCGCTGCGGGTGGCCGGTGCATACAGGACGACGAACCGGAACACGCGCGACGACGTCTACAACCTCCGGGTGGCCGGTGCCCCTGCCGCGGCCCTGGCCGCCTGGCTCTATCCCGATGGCTGCCTTGCTCTTGACCGCACGCGTGCGGCCGCAGCAGCGGTGGCGGGGTGGACCAGGCCCGCGGAGATGCGTGCCAGACCGACATGCGGTGCTCGGCGATGGACCGAGAGCGAGGACGCCGACGTGTGGACCGGAACGATCCGCGATGCTGCCGGTCGGCTGGGCAGGACTGAGAAGGCCTGAGCATCCGCCGTTCACGCCTCCGACGAACGAGTGGAGCCACATGACGTGGCCCGCGCCGCTGCTCTACCTGTCACCGGCGCGCCGGCGGGACGCGTGGACCCGCTGCTCGCCGACCTCGCCGCCCTCGCCGACGCCGCTCTGGCCGGCGTGCTCGGCCCGATCTACCGGGCGGGCGGGCGCGAGTCGGGGGACGTCAGCGGGTGACGCCCTGCTCGCGGGCGCAGGCGGCGACGGCCTCGGCGACCGCGGTGGCCACCCGGCGGTCCAGCGGGCTCGGCACGATGTAGTCCGGCCGCAGGTCGTCGCCGACGACGTCGGCGATCGCGGTGGCCGCCGCCAGCTTCATCTCCTCGGTGATGCTGGTGGCGCCCGCGTCGATCGCCCCCCGGAAGAAGCCGGGGAAGGCCAGCACGTTGTTGATCTGGTTGGCCAGGTCGCTGCGGCCGGTGGCGACGACGGCGGCGTACCGCGCGGCCATCTCCGGGTCCACCTCGGGGATGGGGTTGGCCAGCGAGAAGACGATGCAGTTCTCGGCCATCGAGGCGATGGCCGACTCGGGCACGCTGCCGCCGGAGACGCCGAGGTAGACGTCGGCGCCCTCGAGCGCGGATGTCATCGAACCGGCGAAACCCTGCGTGTTGGTGTTCTCCACCAGCCACTGCTTGGTGCCGCTCACCTCGCGGCCGGCGTGCAGGATGCCCTGCGAGTCGGCGACCGAGATGTCGCCGACGCCCGCCTCCAGCAGGATCTTGGTGCAGGCGACTCCGGCCGCACCGGCGCCGGAGACGACGACCCGCAGGTCGCCTAGCTCGCGGCCCACGACCTTGGCGGCGTTGCGCAGGGCGGCGAGGACGACGATCGCCGTCCCGTGCTGGTCGTCGTGCATGACCGGGATGTCCAGCTGCGCGCGCAGCCGGTCCTCGATCTCGAAGCAGCGCGGGGCGCTGATGTCCTCGAGGTTGATCCCGCCGAACGAGGGCGCGATCGCCTTCACCGTGGCGACGATCTCGTCGACGTCGGTGGTGCTCAGCACGATCGGCACCGAGGAGAGGCCGGCGAACTCGCTGAACAGGCAGGCCTTTCCCTCCATGACCGGCAGCGCGGCCGCGGGGCCGATGTCGCCGAGGCCGAGCACCGCGGTGCCGTCGGAGACCACGGCGACCACGCGCGGCGCCCAGGTGAACCGGTGGGCCAGCTCGGGCTCCGCGGCGATCGCGCTGGAGACCCGCGCGACGCCGGGCGTGTAGGTGAGCGCGAGGTCGGCGATCGAGTCGATCGAGCGGACCGCGGACACCGACAGCTTGCCGCCCTCGTGCACGGCGAACGCGGGGTCGTCGGCGAAGCGGTCGGTGACGGGCTGCTCGGACGCCGGATTTCCGCTCATGGGCACAGCAGAGTAACCGGGGTCCGGGCGGCACCTGTCGCTACGGTGCGCGGGTGGAGATCCGCGAGCTCGCCGTGCCCGACAGCTACGTCCTCGACCTCGTCCCGCACGGGGACACGCGGGGGAGTTTCACCGAGTGGTACCGCTCGGATGTGCTGTCCCAGGCCGTGGGACACGCGCTGCCGCTCGCCCAGGCCAACCACAGCGTCTCCTCGCGGGGCGCGCTGCGCGGCGTGCACTTCGCGCTCGTCCCGCCCGGCCAGGCCAAGTACGTCTACTGCCCCGCCGGCCGGGTGCTCGACGTGGTCATCGACGTCCGCGTCGGCTCCCCCACGTTCGGCACGCACGACTCGGTGCTGCTCGACAGCGAGCAGCCGCGCGCGGTCTACCTCGCCGAGGGGCTCGGCCACGCCTTCCTGGCCCTGGCGGACCGCAGCTCGGTCACCTACCTGGTGTCCTCGGGCTACGACCCGAACCGGGAGTTCGGCGTCTCGCCGCTGGACCCCGAACTCGACCTGCCGTGGCCGTCGGACGTCGAGCTCGCACTGTCGGCCAAGGACCGGGACGCCCCCACCCTCGCCGAGGCCCGGGAGCAGGGACTGCTGCCGACGATGGCCGCCTGCGCCGAGCGGTACGCGCAGCTACGCCAGGTCTGACGGGGGCGCCGGGGGAAGACGGCCGGGGCGGGGCCACAGCCGCACCACCACCCGCCCGACGACGACGGCGGCACCGAAGGAACGGCTGTCGTCGGTGAGGAACGGGTTGTCGCCCTCGACCCAGTGCCCGGCCCCGGCCGCCCGGCGGACCCGTTTGACCACCAGCAGCCCGGGCCGCGACGGGAACCGGGCGACGACGACGTCCCCCGGTCGGACCCTGCCCCCGGGGCGCAGGCGGCGGGCCAGCAGCCGGTCACCGGAACGCACGGTCGGTGACATCGACGGCCCGCTGACGCGCACCAGCGCCCACACGCCCGGCAGCGGCTCCACCGGGCCGTTCGCGGGCTCGCTCGCACTGTCGCCGTCGATCACCGCGAGTAGGGTCGCAGACGACACAACCCCACGACCCCCGGAGGCACCTCCATGCGTTTCACCCGCATGTTCTCCGCCGTGGAGGCCACCGCGCACTGCGACCTCCCCTGCGGCGTCTACGACCCCGCCCAGGCCCGCATCGAGGCCGAGTCCGTGAAGGCCATCCAGGAGAAGTACCAGGGCAACGACGACCCGGTCTTCCGCCAGCGCGCCGTACTCATCAAGGAGCAGCGGGCCGACCTGGTCAAGCACCACCTGTGGGTGCTCTGGACCGACTACTTCAAGCCCCCGCACTTCGAGAAGTACCCGCAGCTGCACGAGCTGTTCAACAAGGCCACGAAGCAGGCCGGTGGCACCGCGTCGAAGCAGAGCATGGACCCGGCCGAGGGCCAGAAGCTGCTCGACTACATCGCCGAGATCGACAAGATCTTCTGGGAGACCAAGGCCGCCGCCTGATATCCGCACCACCACCACCGACGCTGCCGGGACGCCCTCAGGGTGGCCCGGCAGCGTCGTCCGCTCTGCCGCCCGACCTCCCGCGACACCGCTGCGCCTAGGGTCTGCCCATGCATGGCTCGGAGGACTTCGTGATCGATGTCGGGGACCTCCTGCAGAAGGTGGAGGCGGCACCGCCGATCGAGGCGGTCGAGGCGGTCGCCGAGGCCCTCGGGTCCATGGTCGAGGCCCGCGCCGTGACCCTGCTGATCGCCGACTTCTCCGGCCGCGCCGTCGTCCGGCTGACGTCCGCGGCGTCGGTCGAGGGGGCGCGCGGGCACGGGGTCGAGCAGGCGGAGACGATCCCGCTGACCGGCACCGTCTACGAGCGGGTCCTGCGGACCCAGGAGGCCGACGTCCGGGCCGTCGGCGACGGGGCGGTGGTGGTCGTCCCGGTCACCGACCGCGGCGACGCGATCGGTGTCATCGAGCTCGACCTCGTCCGGCGTCCCTCGGCCCGCGAGCTCGCCGATGTCCGGACCGCGGCGCACGCCCTGGCCTACGTCGTCATCGCCGCGCGGCGGCACACCGACGTGTTCGAGTGGGGTCAGCGCTCGACCGAGTTCGCGCTGGCCGCCGAGATCCAGCGCCGGCTGCTCCCGGCGACCTACACGTGCGAGGCCGGCCAATTCACCCTCGCCGGCTGGCTGGAGCCGGCGAGCACGGTGGGCGGGGACACCTTCGACTACACGCTGGACCGCGACTGCCTGCAGGTGTCGATCACCGACGCGGTCGGCCACCAGGTGGCCGCCGCGCTCCTCGCCACGCTGCTGGTCGGCGCCCTGCGCAACGGCCGGCGTCGCGGCATGGACCTGGCCGAGCAGGCGACCTACGCCAACGACGCCCTGCTGGAGAACGCCGACCCCGGGCAGTTCGTCACCGGTCAGCTGGTGCGGATCGACCTGCAGACCGGCACCGCGCTGGTCGTCAACGCGGGGCACGTCCTTCCGATGCGGCTGCGCGACGGCAAGGTGGAGGAGATCGCGCTGCGGGTCGACCCACCCTTCGGCGTCGTGCCCGGCAAGTCCTTCGACGTGCAGACGTTCCCGCTCGAGCCCGGCGACCGGATCATCTTCCTGACCGACGGCATGCAGGAGCGCAACGCGGTCAACCTGGACGTCGCCCAGGCCCTCGCCGACACCGCCGACCTGCACCCGCGGGAGGTCGTGCACGCCCTCGGCCGGGCGGTGCTCGACGAGACCGGGGGCGACCTGCGCGATGACGCCACGATGGTCTGCCTCGACTGGTACGGCGGACCGCCCCGGGCGCGCGCCACGCAGGAGGGGGCGGACCCGGCGATCACCTCCGGGCCTGCCTGAACCGGCCGACGTCCGGACCCACCCGGGACGGGGCCGGTACGGTTTGCAGACGATGCGCATCGACCCGGCCGGGTGGCCCTTCATCACCGGACCGCTGGCCCCCGCCGCCCTGCTCGCCGCCGGAGGCCGGGCCACCGGCCGACGCGGGCTCCGCGTGGCCGCGTGGCCCTTCCTCGGGCTCTCCGCCTACATGGCGCTGTTCTTCCGCGACCCGGACCGCCGCTGCGACACCACCCCCGTCGCCACCGACGACGTCATCTCCCCCGCCGACGGCGTGGTCATGGTCGCCGGGGAGCCGCAGGAGGGAGTCGCGCCCGAGGGGGACTGGCAGCAGATCAGCGTCTTCCTGTCAGTGGTCGACGTGCATGTCAACCGCTCTCCCTACCGCGGCGAGGTCGTGGAGAACTCCTACCGCAAGGGCAGCTTCCTGGCGGCCTACCGCAAGGAGTCGGCGCACCGGAACGAGCGCAGCGAGATCTGGCTGCGCGACGGCGAGCGCACCGTCGTCTTCCGGCAGATCGTGGGCGTGCTGGCCCGGCGGATCGTCACCCGCACCGGCCCCGGCCGGTCCCTGGCAACCGGAGAGCGCATGGGCCTGATGAAGTTCGGCTCGCGGATGGACGTCTTCGTGCCTCGCGAGTGCGAGGTCCTCGTGACCAAGGGGCAGCGCGTGCGGGGCGGCGAGACCGTCATCGCCCGCTGGCCCTCGACCCGCTGAGGGAGCGCCCGGTGCCCAGCTCGCCGTCCGGTCACCGCCGGCCGCAGACCCGACGCACGGCCACGGTCGAGTTCGTCCGCGGCTCGGTCCGCGGCAGCCGACGGCGGGCGCTCGCGACCCTGCCGAGCCTCTTCACCCTCGCCAACATGCTCTGCGGCTTCGCCGCGATCCTGGTGTCCATCCGGGGTGAGCACACACTGGCCGCCGTCCTCATCGGGCTGTCGGTGCTCTTCGACATCACCGACGGCGCGGTCGCGCGGCTGGTCGGGGCGGTGACGCCCTTCGGGCTGCAGTTCGACTCGCTGGCCGACCTGGTCTCCTTCGGTCTGGCCCCGGCGCTGCTGGCGTTCACCCTGTTCTCCGAAGGCCGCGACGAGTGGGACCCGCTGGGCTGGGTGGTGTGCTTCCTGTGGGTGGCGTGCGCCGCGATCCGGCTGGCCCGCTTCAACGTCACGATCGACCCGACGGCGGACAAGCGGTATTTCATCGGCCTGCCCAGCCCCGGCGCGGCCGGGGTGGTCCTGGCCTCGGTGTTCGCCTTCGGCGACGCCATGCAGGGTCGCGACCGCCTGTGGGTGCTCCTGGTCGTCGCCGTCCCCGCCCTGCTCATGGTCAGCAACGTCCGCTTCCGGTCGTTCCGCTCGCTGGTGAGCCCGAAGAGCGGCAAGCCGTACGGCCTGATCGCGACGGCGGTGCTGCTCGTCGTCGGCTTCGCGCTCGTGCCGGTCGTGACCGGCTGCCTGCTCGCCTACGGCTACCTGTTCGCACCGGTGCTCGTGCCGGTGTTCGCGCCGCTCGCGCGGTTGGTGCCGGCCCGCGTCCGGGAGGCTCTCCTGTGACAGTCCGCCCGATCCGCCCCGACGACGTCCCGGCCGTGGTGGGGCTCGTGCGGGAGCTGGCGGAGTACGAGAAGGCCTTGCACGAGGTCCGGCTCACCGAGGAGCAGCTCACCGAGTGCCTGTTCGGGGACGCCCCGGCGCTGTTCGGTCACGTGGCCGAGCGGGACGGCCAGGTCGTCGGCACGGCCCTGTGGTTCCTCAACTTCTCCACCTGGCGCGGCACGCACGGCGTCTACCTCGAGGACCTCTACGTGCAGCCGCAGCACCGCGGCACGGGGCTGGGCAAGGAGCTGCTGCGCACGCTCGCCGCGGTGTGCGTCGAGCGCGGCTACTCCCGGCTGGAGTGGTCGGTGCTGGACTGGAACACCCCGTCGATCGAGTTCTACAAGGCCGCCGGCGCCGTCCCGATGGACGAGTGGACGGTCTTCCGGCTCACCGACGCCGCGCTCACCCGCTTCGCGGGCGCCTGAGCCGTCGCCGTCCCGGCGGACGTTTCCCACGCCGCGCTCGCGCCGCTGCACGGCACGGCGGCGATCGTGATGGACTCCGGGTCGTCGCGGTGGCCGCGACGGATGGGAGACGAGGGTGACCACCGAGCGCAGACCGATCGAGTGCTGGCTGACCGACATGGACGGCGTCCTGGTGCACGAGGGCAACGCCCTGCCCGGCGCCAAGGAGTTCCTCGACCGCCTGGTCGAGCGGCGCCGCCGGTTCCTGGTGCTGACCAACAACTCGATCTTCACCCCGCGTGACCTCGCCGCCCGGCTGGCCCGCGGCGGGCTGCAGGTGCCCGAGTCCGCCATCTTCACCTCGGCGCTGGCGACGGCGGACTTCCTCACCTCCCAGCTGCCCGGCGGCTCGGCGTACGTCATCGGCGAGGCCGGGCTGACCACCGCGCTGTACGAGGCCGGCTACACCCTGACCGACACCGACCCGGACTACGTCGTCCTCGGCGAGACGCGCACGTACTCGTTCGAGGCCATCACACGCGCCATCCGGCTGGTGGCCGACGGCGCCCGGTTCATCGCCACCAACCCCGACGTCACCGGCCCCTCGCCCGAGGGCCCGCTGCCGGCCACCGGATCGGTGGCCGCCATGATCACCGCGGCCACCGGCGCCAAGCCCTACTTCGTCGGCAAGCCCAACCCGATGATGTTCCGCAGCGCCATGAACCGGATCGAGGCGCACTCGGAGTCCACGATGATGGTCGGCGACCGCATGGACACCGACGTCGTGGCCGGCATCGAGGCCGGGCTGGAGACGGTCCTGGTCCTCACCGGCTCCACCTCCGCCGACGAGGTCAGCCGCTTCCCGTTCCGCCCCAGCCGGGTGTGCGACTCGATCGCCGACGTCATCGACCTCGTCTAGCGGCCGGTGTAGGCCAACCGGGACTCGGGCGTGGCCAGCGAGTAGAGCACGGTGACGACCAGCGCCAGGATCGGCAGCCCGATCAGCGGCTGCTGGGCGGAGAAGGCGAACGTGAAGCCCACCAGCGCCAGGCAGAGCTGGAAGGCGATCACCGGCCCGCGCGCCCAGCCGGCCACCCGCCACAGACCGACGGCGCCGGCACCGAGCACACCGGCGGCGAGGGAGGCCAGCACCACCTCGGCCAGCGCCCGCGAGGTGCTGTCGGCGTTGCCGGTCACCGTCAGGTAGAGCAGCACGAGCGCACCCGCGGTGAACGCGGCGGCCTCGATCCCGACGGCCAGCGCCGCCCGCCGCAGCGACGGCGGGGCCTGGGTCCGCGGCGCCGTGGGACGGGGGGCGGGCTCGGCCGCGGTCGCGCCGAACAGCCGGTCGGCCAGCCGGCGGGGCGGCTGCGGCGGCGTGCTCCGGTCCTCGGTCACGGTCCGAGATTACGCGGCGCGAGCGCCTCCTCCGTCCGCCGCCGGCCTCCTGACCTCCCGCGAACCCGCCCGCACGCTGGTTAGCCTGGCGGGATGCGCGCGCTCGTGGTCGTCAACCCGGCGGCGACCACCACGTCGGCCAAGATGCGCGACGTGCTGGTCGGTGCCCTCGCCAGCGAGCTCAAGGTCGAGGTCGTCCACACCGCCCACCGGGGGCACGCCCGCGAGCTGGGCGCCCGGGCCGCGGCCGACGGCGTCGACCTGGTGATCTCCGTCGGTGGTGACGGCACCGTCAACGAGGTGGTCAACGGCCTGCTGACCGACGGCCCCTCGCCCGGCCTGCCCACGCTGGCCGTCGTCCCCGGCGGCTCGACGAACGTCTTCTCCCGGGCCCTCGGCCGGTCCCGGGACCCGGTCGAGGCGACCGCCGAGATCATCGACTCGCTGCGCGCCGGGCGCACCCGCATGATCTCGCTCGGCACCATCAGCGCCACCGGCACGAGCACGGCCGCCGTCACCGGGGTGGCCCCCGGCGCCGCCGAGGCGGCCGCGGAGCAGGACGCCGCCCACGACGCCGGTGGGTGGACGGCGCCGCGGTACTTCGTGTTCGCGGCCGGCTTCGGCTTCGACGCCGACGTCATCGCCCGCGTCGAGGCGCGCCGTGCCCAGGGTCGGCGGTCGACCGGCGCGCTGTACGTCCGGGAGGCGACGAGCGCCTTCTTCTTCGGCCGGGAGCGCCGCCGTCCCGCGATGACGATGCGGATCCCGGGCGAGCAGGACGTCGACGAGCTGTTCCTCTGCCTGATCTCCAACGTCAGCCCGTGGACCTACCTGGGCGCCCGCGCGGTCAACCCGACCCCGGAGGCATCGTTCGACAGCGGGCTGGACGTGTTCGCACTGGGCCGGACCAGCACCGTGCGCATGCTGCGCGCGCTGCGGCAGACGATGACCCCGGAGCCGCGCTTCAGCGGCCGCGGGCTGCACCTCCGGCACGACCTGGCCGAGCTGTCCTTGTCCGCGCACCGGCCGCAGGGCTGGCAGGTCGACGGCGAGCACCTCGGCACCGCGACCGGCATCCGCGTCCAGGACGTCCCGAACGCTCTCCGCGTGGTCTCCTGAGCGAGTTCCTCGGGCGATCCTGGGAGATGTTCGCTCCCAGGAGTGGCGGGTCTATCACGTGCGTGGTGAGGTTGCTCACGCGGGGGTCCGGGGTGGGGTCGATTCCCTTGACTTGCGAACTTCCCGTGAAAACATCGCTGCAGGAACGCAACCTGCCGGTAACAAGGCAGACAGTCGCTGCCGCCATGGCGCTGGGTAACCGGTGTCGGCCCGGCGAGGCGGACCGAGCACGGGCGACTGACGCATCTGACCGTAGACGACATCGAGGAGTACGAAGCCATGGACTGGCGCCACCGCGCGCTCTGCCGGGACGAGGATCCGGAGCTGTTCTTCCCGATCGGGACGACCGGCCCGGCGACTGTCCAGATCGAGCAGGCGAAGGCCGTGTGCCAGCGCTGCCCGGTCGTGCAGTCGTGTCTTGACTGGGCTCTCCGCTCCGGCCAGGACTCCGGCGTCTGGGGTGGGCTCTCCGAGGACGAGCGACGCGCGCTGAAGCGCCGTCAGGCTCGCACCCGGGTGACCACCGCCTGACCTCCGGGCACGAGCGGCTGACGGGGTCCCCCGAGCAGCCGACGCACCACAGGAACCGCCACGAGGCCGGTCCGGGACCATCCCCGGACCGGCCTCGGCGCATCGGGCCCCCGGCCGCCGGCTATCAGCGGCGCGGCCAGCCGGCGGCCGGCAGTTCCAGCACCACCTCAGTGCCCTGGGCGCCCTCCGGGGTGCCCATCACGAGCGTGCCGCCGAGCTCGCTGGTGACCAGGGTCCGCACGATCTGCAGGCCCAGGCCGTCACTGGCCGCCGGGTCGAAGCCGGCGGGGAGCCCGCGGCCGTCGTCCCGCACCCGCACGACCAGGTCGTTCCCGGTGCGCTCGGCCACCAGCTCGATCGCACCCGGCTCGCGCCCGACGAAGGCGTGCTCGGCCGCGTTGTGCAGCAGCTCGGTGACGGCCAGGACCAGGGGCGTGGCGGCGGCCGCCGGCAGCTCGCCGAACGACCCGGTCCGGCGCGTGCGGGCTGCGGGGCCGACGGAGGTCAGGTCGCCCAGCATCGGCAGCACCTGGTCGAGCACGTCGTCCACGTCGACGACGTCCTCCCGGCTGCCGGCCAGGGTCTCGTGCACCACGGCGATCGACGCCACCCGGCGCACCGACTCCTCCAGTGCCGCCCGCGCGGCCGGCTCGGCCATCCGCCGGGCCTGCAGCCGGAGCAGCGCCGCCACCGTCTGCAGGTTGTTCTTCACGCGGTGGTGGATCTCGCGGATGGTCGCGTCCTTGGTCAGCAGCGCGCGGTCGCGGCGGCGCACGTCGGTGACGTCCCGGACCAGGACGAGGGCTCCGGGCTCCCCTCCGGGCGCCTGCAGCGGCAGGGCGCGCAGCAGGAGCGTGGCGCTCTCGGCCTCCACGTCGACCGGGACCGGATAGCGCCCGGCCACCGCCGCGGCGATGCAGGCCGCGGCCGCCTCCCCCGACACGCGGTCGGTCGCGGAGCGGCAGGTGACGTCGGCGAGGTCGGCGCCGCCGAGGTCACCGGGCACCCCGATGCGCCGGTAGGCCGACACGGCGTTGGGGCTGGCGTAGGTGACGGCGCCGGCGCCGTCCAGCCGGACCAGCCCGTCGCCCACGCGCGGACCCATCTCGGCGTCATGGAGGGTCGCCGGCGGGAACGTCCCTGCCGACACCATCAGGCAGAGGTCCGCGGCGATGTCGAGGTAGGTCAGCTCGAGGGTGGACGGGGACCGCGTGGCCGCCAGATTCGTGTCCTTGGCCAGCACGGCGATCGGCACGCCCTCGTGCCGCACCGGGATCACCTCGCGCCGGCGGGGCAACCGGCCGGAACGGTCCGGCTCGCCGTCGCTGACCGGCCGGCCGTCCCGGTGGGCGACGACGAACGGCTGCGCCTCCGCGCCGTCGAGCTCCTCCCCCACCATGTCCTCGGGCCGGCTGGTGGGTGCGGTCAGCGGCCGGACCTGCGCGACGCACCACCACCTCCCGGAAGGCAGCGGCACCCACAGCGTGAGGTCGGCGAAGGCCAGGTCGGCCAGCAGCTGCCAGTCGGCGACCAGCCGGCGGGCGTGGTCGACCTGGGCGGGACTGGACGCGGTACCGCGGGTCAGGCGCTCGGAGAGGCTGCTCATGGTGGTCAGCAGCGTAGGTGGGCGCCTCCGTAGGCTCGACGCCGTGGTGTCCGTCCCTGCGCTGCGCATCGAGACCGCCGTCCCTACCGACCACGACCGCATCGCCGAGCTGACCGTCGGCGTCTACGTCGACGGCGAGCTGGCCTCCCCCGGCTACGCCGCCGAGCTGGCCGACGTCGCCGGACGCGCGGAGCGCGCCGAGCTGCTCGTGGTGCGCGACGGGAGCGGGCGCATCGTCGGCAGCGTCGCCCTGGTCCTGTCGGGCGACTTCGGCGAGGTGACGGAGTCCGACGACGAAGCCGGGTTCCGGATGCTGGTGGTGGACCCGACGGCGCAGGGCCGCGGGATCGGCGCCGCCCTGGTCGAGGAGTGCCTGGCGCGTGCCCGGGCCGCGGGCAAGCGACGGGTGGTCATCTCCACCGGGACCCGGATGACCGCCGCCCACCGGCTGTACGAGCGGCTCGGGTTCACCCGGCTCCCGGAACGGGACTGGACGCCGGTGCCCGGGATCGACCTGCTGGTCTACGCCCGGGACCTCTCAGGAGTCGCGTCAGCCGGCGACGGTGGCGATCAGGTCGCCCTCCTGGAGGACCTCGCCCTCGACGACGTGCAGCTCCTGGACGGTGCCCGCGCGCTCGGTGAGCACCGGGATCTCCATCTTCATCGACTCGAGGATCACCAGCGTCTCGCCGGCCGCCACCTGCGCCCCAGGCTGGACGAGCACCTTCCAGACACTGGAGACCATCTCCGCGTGGATCTCCTCGACCGCCACCGGAACCTCCTGCACACGCCTTCTGGGAGCCCTCATCCAAGCACGGCGGTCGAGCACTGCCCCTACGGTGCGACCCGAGCGGCGGCGAGTCGCCCCAGCACCGCGCAGACCTCGGGCCCGTCGTGCGGCACGCCGACCTCGGCGAACCCGGACAGCACGGCACCGGCCGCCCGGGCGGCGGTCGGGACGTCCGCGGCCGCAGCGCTCACCGTGGCCAGGAGCGCGTCGTACCAACCGTCGAGCCGGTCACCGGGGTCGTAGCCGCTGACGGCGACGAGATCCACGCCGGGCTCCGGTGCCGGCGGGCGGCCGGAACCCGGGAGCCGGCCGGTGATCCGGCCCGCGGTCCCGGGGGGCAGGGTCGAGCGCAGCTGGACGGCGACCGCGGGCCGGGGCGCGGCCGCCCCCGTCGGGCCGTTCCCGGCTGCCCGTGGACCGGCGGCGCTGAGCAGGGCCAGCTCGACGGCGTCCACCCCGTGCGACCGCTCCAGGACGGCCATGTCGAGGGAGAAGCCCGCCGCGATCTCGGCCAACTCGCCGTCGGGTGAGATGCCCACGGTCACCAGGCCCCGCCAGCCCAGCTCCGGCAGCCGCCGGGCCACCGCGGGCACCTGCTCGACGTCGTCCGGGGTCCAGGACACCCGGGCGATGCCGGCCGCGCGGTCGCGGGCCACCGGGGTGGTGAACCGGAGGCCGTCGGCGGTCACCCAGGCCAGGAAACCACGCTCGCTCGCCGGCTCGACGCCGTCGCCGCCGAGCCGCTCCAGCACCTCCGGGTCGGGCCCCACCCAGCGCAGGCCCGCGCGTATGACCGCGGCCGCGAGCCGGGCGTTGCCGGCCAGCGCAGGCGGGACGGGCAGCACGGCATCGGCCCCCCTGCGGCGAGCGGCCTCCACGATGCGGTCGACGGCGAGGTAGCTCTCCGCGGCGGGCGCGGGTCCCAGGAGGACGGAGTCGTCGGCCAGCCGGACGTGCCGGGCGGAACCCTCGACCTCGCTGTGCACGGCCACGGCCTTCACCCCGAGCCGCTCGCAGGCGGCGACGACGGCGCACCCGACGGGCCCCCGTCCGGCCACCAGAACGGTCTCGATCCCCAGCTGCGGCACTGCTGCTCCTCCTGCGTTCCCCTGCCCGGCACACCGGCCGGGTCCCCCGTGAGAGGCTTGTCCGGTCAGCTTGGTGGGTCCGGCGCCGCCGCGCACGATACGTGCGCCGCGTCCCGGTCCCCGAGAACCAGGGGCCGGCCCGGCCCACCTGCAACGTGAGAGGAGGGCAGCGATGTCCAAGCGCGGACGCAAGCGTCGCTCCCGCAAGGGGAACAAGGCGAACCACGGCAAGCGCCCCAACGCCTGAGTCGCACGAAGGCCCCGTTCCGCAGTGCGGGACGGGGCCTTCGCCGTTCGGCCTCGTCCCGCCCTGAGCTTGCGAAGGGTGGGGAGGACGAGGTCCTTTGTCAGTCGCCGGTGCGCTCGATCGTGACGCGCTCGACGCTCACCGTGGTGCCGTCGTCCTCGATGGACACGCTGGTGAGCTGCATCTTGATGCGGTCGCGCAGGCCGGTCGGCGGCTTGTCGCCACCGCAGCGGCGGCGCACCAGCGCCTTGAACTCCTGCTCGATGCCGAACTCGCGCAGGCAGGAGGAGCAGTCCTCGAGGTGCTCGGCGATCAGCGCCCGGCGGTCGTCCCCGGTCTCGTGGTCGAGGAACTCGAAGACGTGCGTGAGGACGTCGTCGCACGAGTGGATCTCGATCGGCTCGCCGGCCTGCGAAGCGTCGTCGCCCATCAGTGGCTCGCCTCCTCACCGGCTCCGGCACGGACGAATCCGCGCTCACGGGCGTAATCGGCCAGCAGCTTCTGCAGGCCCCGCCGGCCGCGGTGCAGCCGCGACATCACCGTGCCGATCGGCGTGCCCATGATCTCGGCGATCTCCTTGTAGGCGAACCCCTCGACGTCGGCGAGGTACACCGCCAGCCGGAAGTCCTCGGGCAGCTGCTGGAGGGCGTCCTTGATGTCGGAGTCCGGCAGGTGGTCCAGCGCCTCGATCTCGGCCGACCGCAGGCCGGTGGAGCTGTGCTCCTCGGCCGCGTACAGCTGCCAGTCCTGCACCTGCTCGGTGGGGTACTGCTGCGGCTGGCGCTGCTTCTTCCGGTAGCTGTTGATGTAGGTGTTCGTCAGGATCCGGTACAGCCAGGCTTTGAGGTTCGTGCCCTCGGCGAACTGGTGGAACGCGGAGTAGGCCTTGACGAACGTCTCCTGCACGAGGTCCTCGGCGTCGGCCGGGTTCCGGGTCATCCGCAGGGCGGCCGGGTACAGCTGGTCCAGGTAGGGCAGCGCATCCCGCTCGAACCGGGCGTCGCGCTCGGCGCGGGTCTCGGCGATCTCGGTGCGGCTGCCACCCTCGCGGGCCTCCGGCACCTCGACCGGCCCCGCCACCTCGGGCAGCTGACCAGGATCGTCGACCGCGGACTCCTCAGGCACCGACCGTCCTCTCCGGAGCCCCGGGACGCGGGGCGCCACTTCGGTCGATCCTAGCCGCGCGGCATCCGGGCGGCCCGGGGGACGCCGGTGCGCGACCCGCGGGCGGGCGCTGGAGACGGTGTTGCTCACGGCCGGTGCAACGGCGAGGGGCGGCGCGCTCATTCCCCGTCGCCGGTTCTCGCTACGCTCCCGCGCCGTGGCAGCGACCCCTGCGGTGCGGATCCTGGAACGGGCGAACGTGGCCCACTCCCTGCACCCCTACGACCCGGAGCACCCGGCCGAGCAGGGCCACGGCGAGGCCGCCGTCGCCGCGCTGGGCGCCGATCCCCGCCAGGTGTTCAAGACGCTGGTGACCCGCGTCGACGGGGTGCTCACCGTCGCGGTGGTGCCGGTCAGCGGCACCCTGGACCTCAAGGCCCTGGCGGCCGCCGCCGGCGGGCGCAAGGCGGTCATGGCCGAGCCGGCGGACGCTGAACGGGCCACCGGTTACGTGCTCGGCGGGATCAGCCCGCTGGGTCAGAAGAAGGCGCTGCCCACCGTCGTCGACGCCACGGCCCTGGAGTTCGGCACGGTCCTGGTCAGCGCCGGAAAGCGTGGTCTGCAGCTGGAGCTCCCGCCCGCCGACCTGGTGCGGCTCACCCGCGCCCGCACCGCCGCCATCGGCCGGTGACCCGGCTCAACCCGGACCGCCGACCGTCGAACCGGGCCACGGCACGGCTCGAGAGACCGCGGCGCGGGTTGACCCGCGCGGCGGCAGGGCCGCGAACCGGGCGGCGGGCGCGCCCGCACCGCCGCCATCGGCCGGTGACCCCCACGACGGGGACGGGGCTCGTCAGCCGTACGGGGTGAGGAGCTGGTCGACGGGGGCGAAGTCGTCGGTGAGCACGCCGGCGTCGCCCACGAACCGGTCCAGCTCGTCCCCGCCGGCCACCTGCCACTCCAGCTCCCGCTCGCCCAGCGCCGCAGCGATCTCCTCGGCCGGCAGCGGCCGCTGCGAGGCGACGGCGACCAGGTTGCCGCCGTCCTCCCCGGCGAGCGCCGGCGCGCGGGCCAGCAGCAGGACGTGGCCGAACACCTCCCGCAGCGTGGCCAGCTCCGCGCGCACGAAGGACAGCGGCGGGTGGTCGATCAGGTTGACCGCGTAGACGCCGTCGTCGGTCAGGGCGCGGTCGATCAGCCGCGCCGCCTCGAGGGTGGTCAGCTGCCACGGCACCGACAGGCCGCCGAACGCGTCGCCGACCACCAGGTCCCGCTGCCCGCCGGGCTCCTCGGCCAGCCCGACCCGGCCGTCGGCCACGCGCACCCGCAGCTCCTCGGACGTCTCCAGCCCCAGCTGCTCCCGGTCCATCGCGACCACGCCGGGGTCGACCTCGATGACCAGGCTCTCCGTGCCGGGCCGGACCTCGGCCAGATAGCGGGGCAGCGTCAGCCCGCCGCCTCCGACGTGCAGCGCGGACAGCGGCTCCCCCTCGGCGAACACCGCGTCGGTGACGGCGGCGACGGCCCGCACGTACTGGAACTCCAGGTGCGTCGGGTCCTCGAGGTCGACGTAGGAGTGGCGCAGCGTGTCCAGCAGCAGCACCCGGCCGGAGTCCCGCTGCGGGTCGGCCACCACCCTCGCGCAGTGGTACGCGGTCTCCTCCTCGCACGGCGTCGGCGCGACCGCCGCCAGCCCCCCGCCGGCCACCGCCAGCACCAGCAGGCCTGCGGGCAGGCGGCCCGCGCCGGGCACCCGGCGCAGCAGCACGGCGACGGCGATCCCGGCCAGCGCGGTGACCGCGCCGGTGGCCACCAGGATGACGCTGCTGGGCAGCACCGCCACCAGCACGAAGCCCGTGGCGAAGGTGGCCGCGATCCCGCCGAGCGTGCCGATGCCCGACAGCTTGCCGACCACCGAGCCGGTCTCCGACAGGCTGGCCAGCTGCAGCTTCACCACCATCGGCGGGACGGCGGACAGCAGCGCCGCCGGCACGACCACGGCGACCGCCGCCAGCAGCAGCACTCCCCCGGCGTCGGCGCCGCTGAGCGCGGCGCCGGTGAACCTCACCAGCGGCAGCACGGCCACGATCAGCGCACCGCCGGCGACCATGAGCGGGGCCAGCAGCCGGCGCGGGTCCGCGCGGTCGGCGACGGCGCCGCCGGTCCAGGCGCCCAGCGCGATCGCCGCCAGCGCGAACCCGATGATCGCCGTGCTCGTCTGGACCGTGACGCCGACGTAGGGCGCGATCAGCCGCAGGCCGACGATCTCCATCACCAGGACGGCGCCGGAGCACAGGAAGGTGATCCCCGCCGCCACCCAGCCGGGCAGCGCCGTGCTGCCGGCGGCCTCGTCGCCGGCGCGGGGCCGGTCGGTCGCCGTGCTCACGTCAGAACAGCGCCGGCTGGTCGGCCGGCAGGCTGACCGAGTCCGCGCGGGCGGTCAGCTCCCGGCCGTTGCTGCGCACGTTGTTCACCGCGGTGCTCACCGGCCGCAGCTCGAGCCGCTCGACCAGCTCCGGAGGGGTCGGCTCGGCCAGCTCGGCGACGTCCTCCCTGGCCGGGTCCAGCCAGTCGGCCCAGCGGTCGGGCGGCAGGACCAGCGGCATGCGGTCGTGGATCTCGGTCAGGGCGCCGGTGGCCGGCGCCGTCACCACGGTGCAGGTGTAGAGCCGGTCCTCGCCCGCGCCCCACACCTCCCAGAGCCCGGCGAA
The DNA here is from genome assembly GCF_002938435.1 of Blastococcus saxobsidens. Classification (GTDB taxonomy): domain Bacteria; phylum Actinomycetota; class Actinomycetes; order Mycobacteriales; family Geodermatophilaceae; genus Blastococcus; species Blastococcus saxobsidens. Next base: position 59,683 of record NZ_POQT01000019.1, on the reverse strand, counting down.
CGCCAGCACGGAGCCGTCCTCGGGGGTGATGAAGTAGGGCTGCTTGGTCGGGGAGTCCATCCGCTTGGCCCACTCGTACCAGCCGTCGGCGGGGACGAGGCAGCGACGGCTCGCCGCCGCCTTCCGGAAGGCGGGCTTCTCCGTCAGCGACTCGACGCGGGCGTTGAGCATCCGGTTGCCGACGGAGACGTCCTTGGCCCAGGACGGGACGAGCCCCCAGCGCACCGCGCGCAGCTCCCGGTGCCCGCCACCGGTCGGCCGGCCCTCGGCGTCGCGCTCCTTCGCGTGCCGGACGACGTAGACGTCCTTGGTGGGGGCGACGTTGAAGTCCGCGGCCAGGGCCGGCTGCCCGTCGGCGGGGACCGCCTCGAACTCGAGCGCGAGGTCCTCGGGCTTGCGGCTGGCGGCGTAGCGACCGCACACGGGCGCCTCCTCGGCACGGATCGGGCTGACCGTTCGAACTCTAGGTGCGCCCACCGACGACCGGTGACCGTGCGTGCGCCCGCGGTCGACGGGTAGGGCCCCCTGTCGCAACGCTCGACGAGAGACGAGGATCACGGCGTGACCGCTACGCAGAACCCACCCACCGAGCACCCGAAGACGGCCAGCGACAGCGCCGAGCGGCGCTACGCGACCGTCAACCCGTTCACCGGGGAGACGGAGAAGGAGTTCGACTTCACCCCCACCGAGGCGATCGACGGGATCGTCGAGCGCGCGCACGCCGCCTACCAGGAGTGGCGCGACCGCCCGGTCGAGGACCGCGCGGCCGTCGTCCGGCGGGCCGCCGAGCTGATGGACGAGCGCCGGGACGACCTCGCCGCGCTGATCACCACGGAGATGGGCAAGCGCCGCGAAGAGGCCACCGGCGAGCTCTTCCTGTGCTCGATGATCCTCAAGTACTACGCCGACAACGGCCCCGGTTTCCTGCAGCCGCAGTCCATCCAGCCGCTCATGGGCAAGGGCGAGGCGGTCATCGAGACCAAGCCGGTCGGCGTCCTGCTGGCCATCGAGCCGTGGAACTACCCCTTCTACCAGGTGGTCCGCGTGGCCGGCCCGAACCTCGTGCTGGGCAACACGGTCGTCCTCAAGCACGCCGAGATCACCCCGCAGTGCGCGGTCGCGATCGAGCAGCTGTTCACCGACGCCGGCGCGCCCGAGGGCGTCTTCACCAACACGTTCCTGCGGATCGCCGACGTCGAGCAGGTCATCGCCGACCCGCGCATCCAGGGCGTGACGCTGACCGGCAGCGAGCGGGCCGGCAGCGCCGTCGGCGCGCTGGCCGGCAAGCACCTGAAGAAGTCGGTGCTCGAGCTCGGCGGCAGCGACCCGTTCATCGTGCTCGACGCCGAGGACCTGGGTGCCACGGTCAAGGCCGCGACCATGGGCCGGATGCAGAACACCGGTCAGGCCTGCACCGCCTCCAAGCGGCTGATCGTGACCGAGGAGCTGTACGAGCCCTTCGTGCAGGGCCTCCAGCAGGCGTTCTCCACCTTCGCCCCGGGCGACCCGGCCGACCCGTCGACGTCGCTGGCCCCGCTGTCCAGCGAGCGCGCGGCGCAGGACCTGCACGCGCAGATCCAGGACGCGATCGACAAGGGCGCCACCGTGGTCGCCGGCGGCAAGCGCCCCGACCACGCGGGTGCGTTCGTCGAGGCCACCATCCTCACCGACGTCACGCCGGACATGCGGGCCTACCACGAGGAGCTGTTCGGGCCCGCCGCCGTCGTCTACAAGGTCAAGGACGCCGACGAGGCGATCGCGCTGGCCAACAGCAGCGCCTACGGCCTGGGCGCCACCGTGATGAGCAGCGACCTCGACCGCGCGCGCTCGGTGGCCGACCGGCTCGAGGCCGGCATGGTGTGGATCAACCAGCCCACCGGCTCCTCCCCGGAGCTGCCGTTCGGCGGCGTGAAGCGTTCCGGCTACGGCCGCGAGCTCTCCGAGCTGGCCATGTTCGAGTTCGCCAACCGGCGGCTGGTGCGCACCGTCCCGGTGAAGAAGGCCGACAAGCCGCAGGCCGGCTGAACGGTAGAAGGACCCCCCCAACCACTCGCAAGCTCGTGGCGGGCCCCTGCAGCGGGGCCGCAGGGCCAGGCAGGATGGACCCGTGACGCCTGCCTGGCCCGTGCCGCACCACCCATCCCCTGTCGACGCCGTCGTCGGCCTGCCGGGCTCCAAGTCCCTCACCGCCCGGGCGCTGGTGCTCGCGGCGCTGGCCGACGGGCCGAGCCGCCTGGTCCGCCCGCTGCGGGCCCGCGACACCGACCTGATGGCCGGTGCGCTGCGGGCTCTCGGGGTGCGGATCGTCGAGGACGGCGAGGACTGGCTGGTCACGCCCGGCACGCTGCACGGCCCGGTCACGGTCGACGCCGGGCTGGCCGGCACGATCCTGCGCTTTCTCCCGCCGGTGGCCGCGCTCGCCGACGGCGCGGTGACCGTCGACGGCGACGTGCGGCTGCGCGAGCGACCCAACGCCGGGCTGATCGCCGCCCTCCGCGCGCTGGACGTCGAGGTGGACGACGACGGCCGTGGGCGGGCGCCGTTCACCGTGCGCGGCACGGGCAGGGTGCGCGGCGGTGCCGTGACCGTCGACGCGAGCGAGTCCTCGCAGATCGTCTCCGGGCTGCTGCTGGCCGCGGCGAGGTTCGACGCGGGCATCGACCTCGCCCTCACCGGCGGGGTCCCCTCGATGCCGCACGTCGAGATGACCGTGACGACGCTGCGCGAGCACGGCGTCGACGTCGAGGCGACCGACCGCGGCTGGCGCGTGGCCTCGGGCCCGGTGCGCGCGCTGGACCGGGTGGTGGAACCCGACCTCTCCAACGCCGCCCCGTTCCTCGCGGCGGCGCTGGTCACCGGCGGGCAGGTGACGGTGCGCGACTGGCCGGAGCGGACCACCCAGCCCGGCGCGCAGCTCGACCGCCTCCTGGCGGAGATGGGGGCCGAGGTGGCCCGCACCGCCGACGGCGGGCTGCGGGTCACCGGTGGGGCCGCGATCCGGCCGCTGGTCGCCGACCTGGGCGAGGTGGGTGAGCTGACCCCCGTGCTGGCCGCGCTCTGCGCCCTGGCCGACGGGCCGTCGCGGCTCACCGGGATCGGGCACCTGCGCGGCCACGAGACCGACCGCCTGCAGGCCCTCGACGAGGTGCTCAGCGCCGTCGGCGCGCGGGTGCGCCAGCTGCCCGACGGCCTGGAGATCGAGCCCGGACCGAGCCGGCCCGCGCAGCTCGACTCCTACGCCGACCACCGGATGGTCATGGCCGCCGCCGTGCTCGGGCTGGTCGTCGAGGGCGTGACCGTGGCCGACCCCGGCGCGGTGACCAAGACCCTCCCGGACTTCCGCGAGCGGTGGGCGGGCCTGCTCGGCGAGCGGATCGGGGCGCACTCCTGAGCGGCCACCAGCGCGATGCCCGGCGGATGGACGAGGACGACGTCCGGGTCCGGCCCAGCCGGCGCGGCTCGCGGCCTCGCACGCGCACCCGCCCCACCCACGACGACGCCGTCCCCGGCCTGGTGATCGCCGTCGACCGGGGACGGATGACGGTCCGCGTCGAGGGCCCCGACGGCGCCCCGGTCGACGTCACGGCCATGCGGGCGCGGGAGCTCGGGCGGCACGGCGTCGTCGTCGGCGACCGGGTGCGCGTCGTGGGCGACACCAGCGGGCGGACCGACACGCTGGCCCGCATCGTGGTCATCGAGGAGCGGACCACCTCGCTGCGCCGCACCGCCGACGACACCGACCCCACCGAGCGCGTGGTCGTCGCCAACGCCGACCTGCTGGTCGTCGTCACCTCGGTCACCGACCCGGAGCCGGCGCTGGGCTTCCTGGACCGGTGCCTGGTCGCCGCCTACGCCGGCGGGCTCGAGCCGCTGCTGTGCCTGACAAAGACCGACCTCGCCTCGCCGCAGCCGCTGCTGGACCGCTACGCCGGGCTGAGCCTGGACGCCGTGCCCATGTCCCGGGAGCTCCCGCTGGAGGACCTGGTGGGCCGGTTGAGGGACCGGATGAGCGTCTTCGTCGGCCAGTCCGGCGTGGGCAAGTCCACGCTGGTCAACCGGCTCGTACCCGACGCACTGCGGGCCACCGGCGACGTGAGCAAGATCGGCAAGGGCCGGCACACGTCGTCGTCGGCCGTGCTCGTCGACCTGCCGGGCGGCGGCACCGTCATCGACACCCCGGGCATCCGCTCGTTCGGGTTGGCGCACGTCACCGCCGACGACGTCCTCTCCGCGTTCGAGGACATCGCCGAGGCGGCGACGGACTGCCCGCCGCTGTGCGGGCACACCGCGGAGGACCCGGACTGCGCGCTGGACGCGTGGGCCGCCGCGATGCCGGAGCGCCGCGAGGACCAGCTCCGGGCGCTCCGGGTCCTGCTCGGCGCCGTCGGCCAGGTCGGCCCCGGCTACTGAAAGACCCCGTCCTCTCACCCCTCGCTCCGCTCGGCGCGAGCCTCCGGACGGGGCCGTTCCAGCACCTCACCACCACCGGCGCGGGACCACGAACAGCGCGTCGTCCATGGGCTCGTCGACCGCCTCGATGCGCAGGTCGTGCCCGTGCCCCGGGCGCAGCCCACCGAGCTCCTCGGTCAGCACGCACACACCGGTCCCCACGTCCAGCCGCACCCGGTAGGCGTCCGGGTACTCCGCCAGGATCTGCTGCGGGTGGTCGCGGTACTCGTCCAGGTCCACCTCCCGCGAGCGGAGCAGCGGGCAGCAGCCGCAGCGCGGCTCGTACGCCGGCGTCGGCCGGACGACGGCCTCCCAGGCCGGGCGCCCCCCGTGGTCGACCTCCGCCAGCGAGCGCACGTCCAGGGCGGCCACCAGGGCGTCGGTGTCCCGATCACGCCCGTCGGCCAGCTCCACCGGGTCCAGCATCGCCACCCAGTGGTAGTCCTGGTGCATCGGGTCGTCCAGGTCGTGTTCCCACGACCGGCGCCGCTCCGCGACCAGCCCGTCCGGGCGGGCCGCTGGCCCCGGCGCCGGGTTCCTGGGCGGCTCCCGGACCACCTGCAGGAGGTCGCCGTCCCGCGACTCCACGCGCAGCCGGTCCGGGCGCCGGAGCCAGGCCCGCACCGCACCCGGCTTCCACCGGTCCGCCGGCCAGCTCACGCCGAAGCGCAGCGTCGTCCACCGCCACGGCGAGGAGCGCGCGAGCGCTGCGAAGGCGTCGACGGTCGGGGTGGCCACCCGGAGAGTCTCCGGCCCGGCCCGCGCCCCCGTCGAACGACTTGTCGACATCCCGTGATGTCGACGCATCGACCCTGCTGAAGCGGCGAGATCGCGGGATCTCGGCGGGGCTCAGACCTCGACGTGACCGCCGCTGCGCCAGTAGACGCCGGCGTCGCGGCTGAGCAGCCCCTCGTCGACCAGGTAGCGGCGCAGCGCGGCGACGTCCGGGTGCCAGACGGCGAGCAGCGCGTTGACCTCCCGCTCCGGGTACCGGACGCCGGGCTCGAACACGCGCACCAGGTGGTCGAGGACCACCAGCCGCTTGCTGCGCTGCGCGGGTACGGACACCAGCCGGCCGTCGCGGACGAACGCCGACAGGACGGCGTCCTGGGCCGGGTCGTCCGACAGCGGTTCCGGCGCCGGAGCGGCCTCGGCGGCGGCCCGGGCGGCTGCGCCGAACCGGTCGGTGTGCAGGGCGAGCACGTGCCCGTCGCGGTGCACCAGCCCCGCCCGCGCCAGCCGCCGGGCGGCCAGGGCGACGTCCTTGAGACCCATGCCCGAGGCCTGCGCCACCTCCTCGATGGTGCCGGCGCCGAGCGCCAGGGCCGCCACCACCTTCAGCCGCACCGGGTCGGCGAGCAGCCCCACGATCGTCGCTGCGTCCACGCCCTCGACGGTATCCGTGCATCCCCCGGCGGGCGCCGGGTAGGGACGGACGCATGGTGAGCCCCATCGACATCCAGAAGGCACTGTCCGGCATGGACTACCCGGCGTCGAAGGACCAGATCGTCCAGCACGCCGAGCAGAACGGCGGCGACGGCGAGGTCCTCGAGGCCCTGAGGAAGATCTCCGACCGGGAGTACGAAGGTCCGAGCGGGGTCAGTTCCGCGGTCTTCGACTGACCGCCCGCTAGGTTGGGTGCCCATGACGTCGGGTCGGGGCTTTTCAGAGGACATGCGGCTGGCACACGTGCTGGCCGACCAGGCCGACTCGATCAGCATGGACCGGTTCAAGGCGCAGGACCTGACCGTCGAGACCAAGCCCGACCTCACCCCGGTCACCGACGCGGACCGGGCCGTCGAGGAGCAGCTGCGGATCACCCTCAGCCGGGCCCGCACGCGTGACGCCGTCATGGGCGAGGAGTTCGGCACCACCGGGCACGGCTCCCGCCGCTGGATCCTCGACCCGATCGACGGCACCAAGAACTTCGTCCGCGGCGTCCCGGTGTGGGCCACGCTGATCGCCCTGGTCGACGGCGACGAGCCCGTCGTCGGGCTGGTCTCGGCACCGGCGCTCAACAAGCGCTGGTGGGCTGCCAAGGACGTCGGCGCCTGGACCGGGCGGCGGCTGGAGTCCGCCACCCGCTGCCGCGTCTCGGAGGTCGGCGCGATCGACGACGCCAGCCTCAGCTACTCCAGCCTGTCCGGCTGGGAGGAGCGCGGCCTCCTCGACGGGTTCCTCGACCTCACCCGGTCGGTGTGGCGCACCCGCGCCTACGGCGACTTCTGGAGCTACGTGCTGCTGGCCGAGGGCGCCGTGGACGTCGCCTGCGAGCCCGAGGTCTCGCTCTGGGACCTCGCCGCCCTCGACGTCATCGTCCGCGAGGCCGGCGGCCGGTTCACCGACGTCACCGGCAGTCCCGGTCCCGCCGGCGGCAGCGCGCTGGCCACCAACGGCAAGCTGCACGACGCCGCGCTCGGCCTGCTCCGGCCTGCGGGGCGGCCCACCGCCGTCTGACGGCGGCGGACCGGCCCCGGTCGGTCAGTGCCCGGAGCCGGGACCCGGGCCGCGACCGCCCTGGACGCGACGGCGGACGTCCTCGATCTTCGCCCGGGTCTTCGGGTCCTTGGCCAGCTCCTGCGCCTTGGCCGTGGCCTGTGCGATCGCCTGCTTGCCCTTGGGGCTGTTGGCCAGCTGGACGACCTTGCTGAACAGCGATGCCATGGTGAGCTCGCCCCCTCTTCCTCGCCGGGGCCGTGATCGGCCCCGCTGCTCGGTCAACGGTGCCCGCGCCGCCCGCGTTCCATGCCGCAGCTCGGGCTCGCGGCTCGACCAGCGGCCCGACGCCCCGCCGGGGCACCACATCAACCTCCGCCTCGGCCACCACCGCACCGCCGTCGTCGAGCGCGACGAGCTCGAGCCCGCTGGTCCCGAGATCGGCGCCGAGGAACACCTCGCCCACGGCGCCGGTCAGCGCTCCGGGCTGTCGCCGTAGGAGTAGCCGGCGTCGACGTACCGGCTGCCCGCGGCGACCCCGGGCGGGGCGATGGCGTCCAGCCGAGCCAGGTCCTCCGCCGTGAGGTCCACGTCGACGGCGCCGACGTTCTCCTCCAGGTAGCCGCGCCGCTTGGTCCCGGGGATGGGGACGACGTCGTCGCCCTGGGCCAGCACCCAGGCCAGGGCCAGCTGCCCTGGCGCCACGCCCTTCGCCGTCGCCAGCTCGCGGACGACGTCCACCAGCCGCAGGTTCGCGTCGAACGCCTCGCCGGTGAAGCGCGGGTGGCCGCGCCGCCAGTCGTCGGCGTCGAAGTCGTCGGGACTGCTGATCGCGCCCGTGAGGAAACCCCGGCCCAGGGGGCTGAACGGCACGATCCCGATGCCGTGCTGCCGGGCGACGCCGACCACCGTGTCCCCGCCCGCCCCGGCCACCTCCAGGTCGCGGGTCCACAGCGACCACTCGCTCTGCAGCGCCGCGATCGGGTGCACGGCCACCGCGCGGCGGACGGACGCGGCCGACGCCTCGGACAGCCCGAGGTACCGCACCTTCCCCTGGTCGACCAGCTCGGCCATCGCGCCGACCGTGTCCTCGATCGGCACCTGCGGGTCGACCCGGTGCTGGTAGTAGAGGTCGATCACGTCGACCCCCAACCGGCGCAGGCTCGCCTCGGCGCAGGCGCGGACGTTCTCCGGCCGGCCGTCGATCCGCATGCCGCCGTCCGCGGTCCGCGGTCCGCGACAGCGAGAACTTGGTGGCCAGCTGCACCTCGTCCCGGCGCCCGGCGATGGCCTCGCCGACGAGCTCCTCGTTGTGGCCGGAGCCGTAGACGTCGGAGGTGTCGAGGAACGTGACGCCGAGGTCGAGGGCCCGGTGGCCGGTGGCGATCGACTCCGACCGGTCGGCGGCGCCGTACATCTGGCTCATGCCCATGCAGCCCAGGCCCAGGGTGGAGACGGTCAGGCCGCCGAGGGTCCGGGTGCCGACGGATGCGGACGAGGTCATGCCCGCATCCTCGTCCCGGGTGCGTCCGGCCCGCCACCGGCGACGCGGTGCCCGGACGCCCGTCTGGTGGGATGGTCGGATGCGGACCGGGCGCACGCCCGGCCGTCTGAGGAGGACGTCACCGTGCAGTACGCCGAGTCCGTCGTCGACCTGATCGGCAACACACCGCTGGTGCGGTTGTCGTCGATCACCCGCCACCTGGGCGAGAACGCCCCGCTGGTGCTGGCCAAGGTCGAGTACCTCAACCCCGGCGGGTCGGTGAAGGACCGGATCGCCGTCCGGATGGTCGACGCCGCGGAGGCCAGCGGCGAGCTGAAGCCGGGCGGGACGATCGTGGAGCCCACCAGCGGCAACACCGGCATCGGGCTGGCCCTCGTGGCCCAGCAGCGCGGCTACCGCTGCATCTTCGTGTGCCCCGACAAGGTCGGGCAGGAGAAGATCAACGTGCTCAAGGCCTACGGCGCCGAGGTCGTCGTCTGCCCGACCGCCGTCGACCCCGCCGACCCGCGGTCCTACTACTCGGTGTCGGACCGGCTGACCCGCGAGACGCCGGGCGCCTGGAAGCCCGACCAGTACTCCAACCCGAACAACCCGCGGTCGCACTACGAGACGACCGGCCCGGAGATCTGGGCGCAGACCGAGGGACGCATCACGCACTTCGTGACCGGCGTCGGCACCGGCGGCACGATCAGCGGGATCGGCCGCTACCTCAAGGAGGCCTCCGGCGGACGGGTGCAGGTCATCGGCGCCGACCCCGAGGGCTCCGTCTACTCCGGCGGCACCGGCCGCCCGTACCTGGTCGAGGGGGTCGGCGAGGACTTCTGGCCCGACGCCTACGACCGCTCGATCGCCGACGACATCGTGCCGGTGTCCGACGGGGACTCCTTCGCCATGACGCGGCGGCTCGCCCGCGAGGAGGGTCTGCTGGTCGGCGGCTCCTGCGGCATGGCCGTGGCCGCGGCGCTGCGCGTGGCCGAGGGCCTCACCGAGGACGACGTCCTGGTGGTGCTGCTGCCCGACGGCGGCCGCGGCTACCTGAACAAGATCTTCAACGACGCCTGGATGGCCGACTACGGGTTCGTGGAGGCCACCGGCGGCGAGACCGTCGGCGAGCTGCTGCACACCAAGTCCGGCGAGACGCCGACGCTGGTGCACACCCACCCGAACGAGACCGTCCGCGACGCCATCGACATCCTGCGCGAGTACGGCGTCAGCCAGCTGCCGGTCGTGCGCGCCGAGCCTCCGGTCACCGCCGGGGAGGTCGTCGGCTCGATCGACGAGAAGGCCCTGCTCGACGCCCTCTTCGCCGGCCGGGCCTCGCTGGCCGACCGGGTGGAGAAGCACATGTCCCCGCCGCTGCCGATCGTCGGCTCGGGTGAGGCGGTCAGCGCCGCGGTGGCCCAGCTGGGTTCGGCCGACGCGCTGCTCGTGCACGTCGACGGCAAGCCCGCCGGCGTGGTCACCCGGCAGGACGTGCTCGGCCACCTCGCCGGCGTGGGTCAGGCCGCGTCGTGACCGGCTTCAACACCCGCGCCATCCACGCCGGGCAGGACCCGGACCCGGCTACCGGCGCGGTCATCCCCCCGATGCACCTGACGACCACCTACAAGCAGGACGGCGTCGGCGGGCTGCGCGGCGGCTACGAGTACAGCCGCAGCGGCAACCCGACGCGGGACACGCTGCACGCCGCGCTGGCCGCGCTCGAGGAGGGGACGACGGCCCTGGCGTTCGCCTCCGGGCTCGCCGCGGAGGACACCCTGCTGCGCACCGCCTGCCGCTCCGGCGACCACGTCGTCCTGGGTGGCGACGCGTACGGCGGCACGTTCCGGCTGATCTCCCGCGTGCTGTCGGAGTGGGGGCTTGAGCACACCCCGGTCGCCCTGGACGACCCCGACGCGCTGCGCGCCGCGATCCGGCCCACGACGCGCGTGGTCTGGTGCGAGACGCCCAGCAACCCGCTGCTGAACATCACCGACATCGAGCGCACCGCGGCGATCGCGCACGAGGCCGGCGCCCTGCTCGTCGTGGACAACACCTTCGCCTCGCCCTACCTGCAGCGGCCGCTCACGCTCGGCGCCGACGTCGTCGTGCACTCGACGACGAAGTACCTCGGCGGGCACTCCGACGTCGTCGGCGGGGCACTCGTCACCCGGGACGCGACGCTCGGCGAGCAGCTGGCGTACAACCACAACGCGATGGGCGCGGTCGCGAGCCCGTTCGACGCGTGGATGGTGCTGCGCAGCCTCAAGACGCTCGGCGTCCGGATGGACCGGCACTGCGCCAACGCCGCCCGGGTCGCGGAGTTCCTCTCCGCCCGGTCCGACGTCGCTTCCGTCCTCTACCCGGGGCTGCCCGACCACCCCGGCCACGAGACCGCCGCGCGCCAGATGTCCGGCTTCGGCGGCATGATCTCCTTCCGGCTGCGGGACGGCGAGGACGCGGCGCTGACGGTGTGCGAGCGGACGCAGCTGTTCACCCTCGCCGAGTCCCTCGGCGGGGTGGAGTCGCTGATCGAGCACCCGGGGCGGATGACCCACGCCAGCGCCGCCGGTTCGCCGCTCGAGGTGCCGGCCGACCTCGTCCGGCTGTCGGTCGGCATCGAGGACGTCGACGACCTGCTCGCCGACCTCGAGCAGGCGATGGGCTGACGCCGGTGGAGCACACCGTCCGGCCCGTGCGGGCGCACGAGTGGCAGCAGATCAGGACGCTGCGACTGGAGGCGCTGTCGGACGAGGCCGCGCCGCAGGCCTTCCTGGAGACGTACGCGCAGGCCGCCGGCCGCCTGGACGAGTTCTGGCAGGAGCGGGCCCGCGGGTCGTCGGTCGACGCCGGCCCGGACGCGGACGCCCGCCAGTTCGTCGCGATCACCGGCGACGGCACCTGGGTCGGCACCGCCGTCGGGCTGGTCGAGAAGGCCGGTGCCGTGGACTTCCAGGGCTCGGTCGTCGAGGAGCCCGGTGGGCACGTCGCCGGGGTCTACCTGCACCCCGACCACCGCGGCCGGGGCGTGATGGACCTCCTGTTCGAGGCGGTCACCGACTGGCTGCGCGGCCTGGGGCTACCCCGCGTGCGGCTCTACGTGCATGCGGACAACACCTGCGCCCAGCGCTTCTACGAGAAGGCCGGGTTCCGGGACACGGGTGACCGCTTCACCGGCAGCATCGGCCCGGAGATCGAGATGGCCCGTCCGCTCTGATCGGCGTCAGCGAGGGGCGGTGAGGATCCTCGGGCCGTCCTCGGTGACGGCGACCGTGTGCTCGACGTGCGCGGCCCGGCTGCCGTCGGCGCTGCGCAGCGTCCAGCCGTCGGCGTCGACGGTGTAGTCGTCGCTGCCCCCGGCCAGGAACCACGGCTCGATGGCGATGACCAGGCCGGGACGCAGCGGCACCCCGCGGCCCGGACGGCCCTCGTTGGGCACGCTCGGCGCCTCGTGCATGGTGCGACCCACCCCGTGCCCGCCCTGGTCGGTGTTGATGCCGCACCCGCCGGCCCGGCCGACGGTCCCGATCGCGGCGGAGATGTCGCCGACCCGGTTGCCGACGACGGCCGCGGCGATGCCCGCCTCCAGCGCCCGCTCGGTGGTGGCCACGAGCCGGAGGTCCTCGGGCCGCGGGGTGCCGATCGGATAGGTCATCGCGGCGTCGCCGACCCAGCCGTCGAGCACCGCGCCGGCGTCCACGCTGAGCAGGTCGCCGTCCTCGAGCTCCTCCGGCGTCGGGATGCCGTGCAGGGCGACGTCGTTGACCGACAGGCACAGCACACCGGGGAACGGCGGGGTCGTCGGCAGCGGCGCGTACCCGAGGAACGGCGACGTAGCACCGGCGTCGGCCAGGACGTCGCGGGCGATGGAGTCGAGCTGGGTCAGCCGGACCCCGGGCGCCGCCGCGGCCCGCACCGCGGCGTGCATGTCGGCGACGACCGCGCCGGCGGCCCGCATCGCATCCAGTTCGCCGGGGGTGCGCAGCTCGATCACGGTGTCTCCTCGCAGCTTCCGGTGTTGCTGTCCCGGTATGGGAAGGACCACGTCCTCCTCACCCCCCGCACGCTCGGGGCGAGCCTCCGGACGGGCCGGGAAAAGAGCCTAGGCGCCCTGCTGCGGCAGGTCCGGGGCGACCGGTCCCCCGCGGAGGTGGCGGCCACCTCCGGCGTGGGCCTCGAGGTGCTGCGCACGATCGAGTCAGGGCGGGTGCCGACGCCCACGTTCTTCACCTTGGCCGCGCTCGCGCACGCCCTCGGCCTGCCCCTCGACGAGCTGGCCGAGCAGCTCGGCGGGCTCGCCGACCGGGCCGGCGCTCACCGCCTGGGTCAGGCGGCCGGGTCCGCCGTCAGCACCGTCGTGAAGTGCTCGACCACCGGGAACGGGTCGTAGAAGGAGTGCAATAGCGCCCGCCACTGCTGGTAGGCGGCAGAGCCGCGGAAGCCCTCCGTGTGGTCCTCCAGCCGGTCCCACTCGACCAGCAGCAGGTAGCCCGTGTCCCGCTCGAGGCAGCGGGACAGGGTGAGCCGGCGGAAGCCGGGACTGGTGGCGATGAACCGCCGGGCCTCGGTGAACGCCGCCTCGAAGGCCGCCTGCTCCCCGGGCCGCACGGTGAGCAGGGCGTGTTCGAGGATCACGCGAGCACGGTACGGGGCAGGGGAACGAGATCGCCCGCACGCCGGTTGTGGCCCGTGACCGCCCAGCGAGGAGACCACCATGAGCACCACCGAGAGCACCCGTGACCTGGCCGCCCTCGAGGCCGAGCGCGGCCGGATCCGCGACGCCTACCTCAGGCCGGCGGGCGAGCGCCCCGCCTCCACCGCCCGGGGGCTGCACCACACCGCGCTGATCAGCCAGGACGTCGAGCGGACCGTCCGCTTCTACCAGGACGTCCTCGGCTTCCCCCTGACCGAGCTGATCGAGAACCGCGACTACCCGGGCTCCTCGCACTTCTTCTTCGACATCGGCCACGGCAACCTGCTGGCCTTCTTCGACTTCCCCGGCCTGGACGTCGGGCCGTACGCCGAGGTGCTCGGCGGCCTGCACCACATGGCCATCAGCGTCGACCCGCAGCGCTGGGAGGAGCTCGTGCAGCGGCTCACCGAGGCCGGGGTCGCGCACGAGGTCCACAGCGGCGTCTCGGTGTACTTCCGCGACCCCGACGGCGCCCGGATCGAGCTCATCGCCGACCCGCTCGGCGAGATGTACGGCCACCAGGTCCTCTAGACGCCGGAAGCGGGACGTCCGAGGGACGTCCCGCCTACGGCGGAGTGCTCCCGGTCAGACGTCGCGGTCGGCGACGAGGTCGGAGTAGTCGGGGTGCCGCTCGATCCAGCCGGCCACGAACGAGCAGCTCGCCACCACGGAGCCGCCGCGGGAGCGCACCTCGTCCAGCGCGGCGCGCACCAGCGTGCTGCCGAGCCCGGACTGCCCGGCGTCCGGGTCGACCTCGGTGTGGTGGAAGACGAAGGTGTCACCCCGCCGCTGGTAGGCGGCCAGACCCAGGACGCGGTCGCCGTCCCGGATCTCGAACCGCTCGGACTCGGGGACGTCGATGACGGTGGTCTCCATGCCGGGAGTCAACCGGCGGCCCCGGCCGGCTGTTCCGACACCAGCGCCAGTGCCCTCGTCGGGCACTGCTGCACGGCCGCCTCGACGTCGGGCAGGTCACCGGCCTCCGGTTCCGGCCGCAGCACCGCCACGACGCCGTCGTCGCCCACCTCGAAGAAGTCGGGCGCCAGCGCCTCGCACGCCCCCGAGCCGACGCACCGCTCGCCGTCGAGCACGATCCGCGTCATGCGTCGCCTCCCAGTCGGGCGGGCAGGCGCTTGAGGCCGTTGACGAAGGAGGACCGCAGCCGCGCCGGCGGACCGGTGATCTCCAGGTCGGGCAGCTGCTCGAACACCTTGCGGAAGGTGACCGCGAGCTCCCGGCGGGCCAGGTGGGCACCCAGGCAGAAGTGCGGCCCCTTCGACCCGAAACCGACGTGCGGGTTCGGGTCCCGTGCCAGGTCGAAGCGGTGCGGCTCGGCGAAGACCGCGGGGTCCCGGTTGGCCGCGGCGTAGAAGAGCAGGAACTTGTCACCGGCGGCGAAGCGGTAGCCGTTCAGCTCGCCGTCCTGCGTGGCGGTCCGGCGCATCCAGGTGATCGGGCTGGTCCAGCGGACGATCTCCTCCACCGCGGTGCGGGTCAGCTCGGGCTCGGCGACCCAGCGGGCCCGCTGCTCCGGGTGCTCCTGCAGCGCCAGCAGTCCCTGGGAGATGGCGTTGCGCGTGGTCTCGTTGCCGGCCACCAGCAGCAGGATGAAGAAGGACGCGATCTCCTGGTGGCTGAGCCGCTCGCCGTCCACCTCGGTGGTGACCAGCGCGGTGGTGAGGTCGTCGCGCGGGTTTCCCACGCGCTCGGCGGCCAGGCGCTCCATCAGCCCGGCCAGCTCGATGCCGGCCATCAGCAGGCCGGTCAGCGGGTCGTCCGCGTCCTCGACGAGCTCCGGGTCACCGCCGGAGAGGATCACGTTCGACTTCGCCAGGACCATCGCCCGATCCTCGGCGGGGATGCCCATCATGTCGCAGATGACCCGCAGCGGGATCGGCGCGGCCAGGTCGGCGACGACGTCGATGGTGCCGTCCCCTGCCGCCGCCTTCCACCGCGCCTCGGCGAGCACCTCGTCGACGATGCTCTCCACCGAGCCGACGACCCGCTCGAGCATCCGCGGCGAGAACGTCTTGGAGACGATCCGCCGGATCCGGGCGTGCCGGGGGTCGTCCATGCTGATCAGCGACCCGTAGAAGTCGTTCAGGTCGGCCGGGATGTCCTGGATGGAAACCGCCCCCTTGCCGGAGCAGAAGACGGCCGGCTGGCAGCTGATCGCCTCCAGGTCGGCGTACCGGGTGACCGCGTGGTAGCCGGGACCGCTCTCCAGGTTCGGGATCTCCGGCTCGGCGAAGAAGGCGAACGGGCGCACCTCGCGCAGCCGGTCGAAGACGGCGTGCCGCTCGGCCGGCGGGAGGAGCCAGAAGTCGCGGTCGGAGAGGTCGATGCCGAGGTCCTCGGCCCCGGCACGCCGCGGAAGCGGAACGGTTCCCTGCGTGGCTGCTGCGTCGACGGACACCTGGTCACTCCCCTGCGGATCGGTCGGTGACCGAACGCTAGAGACACGGACGGGTGACACACAACACACCCGGCCATATCGGCGGGGAAAAGGTTGCATCACGCACAACCGGGGGTGGGGAGGAACGACGAGGGCCCGGTCACCGTGGTGACCGGGCCCTCGTAGTGGTAGCGGGGACAGGATTCGAACCTGCGACCTCTGGGTTATGAGCCCAGCGAGCTACCGAGCTGCTCCACCCCGCGTCGGTAGACCAACCATACACCCGCGCCGATCCCATGCCGCAGCCCGGTCCGGGAGGGCCCGGAGACGGGCAGGATCCGCCCGTGACCGATGCCGCCCCGACCGCCGCCACGCCAGGACGGCTCCGCGCCGCCCAGGCGGAGTTCGCCCCGGAGACGACCTACCTGAACACGGCCGCCGTCGGCCTCCCGCCCCGGAGCACGGTGCGAGCGGTGCAGGAGGCGCTCGGCACCTGGCAGGCCGGGCGGGCTCACGCCCCGGACTACGACCGCTCCGTGGCGACGGCGCGCGCCGCGTACGCCGGCCTCGTCGGCGTCGAGCCCTCCGACGTGGCGATCGGCAGCACGGTCAGCGCCTTCGCCGGCCTCGTGGCGGCGGCGCTGCCCGACGGCAGCGAGGTGCTGACCGCGTCGGGTGAGTTCACCAGCGTGCTCTTCCCGTTCCTCGCCCAGGCCGCCCGCGGGGTACGGGTGCGCGAGGTGCCGCTCGAGGCCCTGCCGGACGCCGTCACGCCCGCCACCACCCTCGTCGCCGTGTCCGCCGTCCAGTCCGCCGACGGCCGGGTGGCCGACCTCGACGAGCTGACCCGGGCGACCGGGGCCACCGGCACCCGCGTGCTGCTGGACACCACCCAGGCGGTCGGCTGGCTGCCGGTCGACGCGGGCAGGTTCGCCTACACGACCGGCGGCGGCTACAAGTGGCTCCTCGGCCCGCGGGGCACCTGCTTCGCCACCGTCCGCGCCGACGCGCTGGACACCCTCGTCCCGCACTCGGCCGGGTGGTACGCCGGGGACGACCCCTGGACCAGCATCTACGGCACGCCGCTGCGGCTGGCCCCCGGCGCCCGCCGGTTCGACGTCTCCCCTGCCTGGCTCTCCTGGGTGGGGCAGGCACCCGCCCTCGAGCTGCTCAGCGGCGTCGGGCGGGAGGCGCTGCACGAGCACGCCGTGGGACTGGCCGACCGGTTCCGCGCCGCCGTCGGCCTCCCCCCGGGGAACTCCGCCATCGTGAGCCTCGCGGTGCCACCAGGGACCGACGCCGCCCTGGCCGCGGCCGGGGTGGTGGGCGGCATGCGCGCCGGCCGGCTGCGGCTGGCCTTCCACCTGCCCAACACCGAGGCCGACGCCGACCGCGCGGCGGAGGTGCTGGCCGGCCGGGTGCGCTGAGCCCGCCACGGGAGCGGCTACCGGGTGCTCGTGTGAGTCGTGGGACTGCCCTGTCCCACGTGCCCCAGGAGCGTTGCGCGCCTTCCCGCCGGGCACCACGCACCCGCCTACAGTCCGGCTCGTGGCGGGGGACATGACGACGAGCACGTTCGTCGGCGACCCGCAGCCGGTCGAGATCCACCACCGTGGGATCTGGTACTCCGGCGAGCTCCTGGGCTGGCGGCACACGTCCGACGGCCGCGTGTCCGTCCGGGTGCGGTGCACCGTCGACGGGCTGCGGCACTCGACGTGGAAGGAGCTCGCCGAGCTCCGGCTCCCCGACCCGGCGAACCCGCCGCGGCGCGAGCCGTTCCCGGCCGCCCCGGCCAGGCCGATGGCGGGCACCCCGGTGGCGGACGAGGACCGGACCCGTCCGAACAACGTCTTCACCGGTCTGAGCAACCGCCCCGGCAAGCCGGCGCACGTCCTCGCGCCGCCGGCACGCCCGGCGGGCGTCGACCCCGCTCCCCCGGCCCCCGTGCGCCGGCCCTCCGGGCAGCCGGTCGCGCACGCCGCCGCGGCCGCGACGCGGATCCGCCCGGTGCCCTACCGGCGCAGTGCCCAGCCGCGCCAGTCCGACCCGTGGTCGCGGGACTGGACGGACGCTCCCGTTCGCGACGAGCGCGACGAGCGCGACGACCGGCTCAGCACGGTCTGACCCCGACGACGACGAAGGCCCGGTCCCCTGGGGGACCGGGCCTTCGTGGTGGTAGCGGGGACAGGATTCGAACCTGCGACCTCTGGGTTATGAGCCCAGCGAGCTACCGAGCTGCTCCACCCCGCGTCGGTGAGATCAGGCTACCACCGGCGCGGGGGGTGGGTGCCGGCGGCCCGGCACCCACCCGCCGCGGAGGCCGCCGTCAGCCCCCTCCGCCGGCCTCCTGCTGCGCCCGCTGGTAGGCCGTCACAGCTTCCTGCAGATCGGCCAGCGCCTCGCCCTGACCGGCGAAGTCACCGGACCGCTGGGCGCCGGCCAGCGCCTCGAGCGCGGCGTTGATGTCCCGGACGGCCTGATCCATGTCCGGCGCGGCCGGCAGACCGTCCGTGCCGTCCGGAGGGATCGGCACGTCGGTCGGGTCGGCCGGCTGCTCCACGCCGGGGGTGTCCTCCCCCTC
Organism: Blastococcus saxobsidens; assembly: GCF_002938435.1. Lineage (GTDB taxonomy): Bacteria > Actinomycetota > Actinomycetes > Mycobacteriales > Geodermatophilaceae > Blastococcus > Blastococcus saxobsidens. The sequence continues at coordinate 41,646 of NZ_POQT01000019.1, read as the reverse complement.
CTCCGCCTCGGTCGGCACCCCGTCGGCGTCGGACGCGACCACCCCTGCGCCGTCGCCGAACACCTGGTCCAGCGCCTCGGAGAGGGTGTTGGCGTAGCCGATGCGGTCACCGAAGTTGACCAGCACCCGCTGGAGCAGCGGGAAGCCGCCCTCCCCGGTGCTCTCCACGTAGAGCGGCTCCACGTACAGCAACCCGGCATCGCCGATCGGCAGCGTCAGCAGGTTGCCGAACACCGCGTCGGAGTTCGCGCTGTCGAAGAGAGTGAGGTCGGGGCGCACCTGGTTGTTGGTGATGAACGCGTTCTGCACCTGACCCGGACCGCGGAACGGCGTGTTGCCGGGCAGTTGCAGCACCTGGAGATCGCCGTAGGTCTCCGGCGCGCTCGACGCCGAGATGAACGCCGACAGGTTCTCCCGCTGGAAGGCGTTCAGCGCACTGGTCAGCTGGAACGTCGCCTCGTCGTCACCCGGCCGCTGGGCCAGGATGTAGTACGGCGGCTGGTTCTCCTCGACGTTCCGGGTCGGGTCGTCCGGGATCTGCCACCGGTCGCTACCCTCGTAGAAGGCGATCGGGTCGTCGACGTGGTACCGGGTCAGGATGTCCCGCTGCACCTTGAACAGGTCCTCCGGGTACCGGACGTGGCTGATCAGTTCCTCGCCCATCTCGCTCTTGGGCTCGACCACGCCGGGGAACGCCTTCATGAACGTCCTGAGGACCGGGTCCTCCTCGTCCCAGGCGTAGAGCGTCACCGTGCCGTCGTAGGCGTCGACGGTGGCCTTCACCGAGTTGCGGATGTAGTTCACCGTCTGGTTCGGCAGGGCGGTCGTGCCGGTGCCCGTGAGCGCGTCCGCCACCGCCTCGCCGAGCTGCATCTGCTCGGAGTAGGGGTAGAAGTCCGACGTCGTGTAGCCGTCGAGGATCCAGGTGACCCGGCCGTCGATCACCGCGGGGTACGGGTCGCCGTCGACCTCCAAGAAGGGCGCCACCTTCTCCACCCGCTCGCGCGGGTCGCGGACGTAGAGGACCTTCGACTCCTCGTTCACCGCGTTGGAGAGCAGGAAGTTCCGCTCCCGGTAGTAGATCGCGAAGGTCAGCTGCCGGAAGAAGCTTCCGACCGAGACGCCGCCCTCGCCCTCGTACGTGTTGTTGATCTGGCGATCCTCCGATCCGCCCTCCGGCAGGTCGAACTCCCGCGGCGCGACGCCCTCCGGAGCCCCGACCACCGAGTAGTCCTGGATCAGCTCGCCGTAGTAGATCCGGCTCTCCTCGACCGGGATGTCCCCCTGGGTCGGCAGGTCGCCCGTGGTGAAGTTCGGCTCGCCACCCTCGGAGCCGGCCACGACCTCGTTCGCCGGAGCGGCGACGAAACCGTGCCCGTGGGTGTAGACGGTGTGCCGGTTGATCCAGGTGCTCTGGTTCTCCGACAGCCCGGCGCTGTCCAGCTCGCGTACCGCCACCACGTAGTCACCGGTCTCGCCGTCGATGGTGTAACGGTCGATGTCGAGCTTCTCGGGGAACCCGTACACGTTGCGGATCTGCTGGCGGGCGGTGAACGTGTCGGTCAGGACGTTGGGGTCCAGCAGTCGGGCGTTCGGGATCGTCTCGGTGTCGTTCCGGAGCTCGGCCAGCGCGACGTCCGGGTCCACCTCGTCGCCCGTGGTCTGCTGCGCGTAGTCGACGTAGTCGATGTCGTCGAGACCGTAGGCCACCCGGGTCGACTCGATGGCCCGCTCGATGTAGGGGGCTTCCTTCTCGTTCGCGCTCGGGTTGACGACGAACTGCTGGACGATCGCCGGGTAGGCCACGCCGATGACCAGGCTCGACACCAGCAGCAGCACCAGTGCCGCGGCCGGCAGCAGGAAGTTGCGGACGACGATGTTGGCGAAGAACGCCAGGGCGCAGACCGCGGCGACGAAGACCAGGATCGTCTTGGGCACCAGCAGCGCGTTGACGTCGGTGTAGCTCGCGCCGGTGAAGACGCCACCGCGGTCGGAGTAGACCAGCCCGTACCGGTCCAGCCAGTAGGCGACCGCCTTGAGGGCGACGAACACGCCGAGCAGCACCGACAGCTGCACCCGGGCTCCCCCGGTCAGCTTCTGGCCGGGCGTCTGCAGCCGCAGCCCGCCGAAGATGTAGTGGGTGAGCAGCGAGCCGATCAGCGCCAGGATCGCGATGGCGAACCCGAAACCGAGCAGCAGCCGGTAGAAGGGGTAGTCGAAGACGAAGAACGACAGGTCGACACCGAACTGCGGGTCGGTCCGGCCGAAGTCGGTGCTGTTCCGGAAGGACAGCCACGTCTCCCAGTTCGCCTGGGCGGTGAAGCCGGCGAACAGGCCCAGCACGACGGCGATGCCGGTGAGCACCAGGCCGCGGCGCGACTCCAGCGACTGCCGGTAGCGCTCCAGGTTCTGCTGCTCCAGCGACATCGGCCGGAACGTGGGGCGGAACCGGTAGGCGAGGTACATCGCCAGCGCCGTCAGCCCGCCGGTGGCCACGCCGGCCACGGCGAAGAGCAGCACGCGGGTCTGGAGCTCGGTCCAGAACACCTCGGTGAAGCCGGTCGCGTCGAACCAGAGGTAGTCGACGTAGACGTTCGTCAGCGTCCCGACGACGGTGAACAGCGCCAGCAGCACGGCGATGGCGCCGATGACCAGCTTGGCGCGCCGCGACAGCGTCGGTACCGGCACGGGGGGCCGCATGGCCACGAGCGGGCTCCTTCAGTTGCAGGCGTGGCCCTGGGGGCCACGGTGGGACCGGCCGCGAGGGCCGGACGGTGCACGGCCGGGTGCACCCCGGCCTCCCCAGGACAACGCACCACGCGGCACGTGGTTCCCGGTCGGGCCGTGGTCGCCGTCGACCGTGCACAGCTTCCCCCACGGGGACGGCGTCGTGCCGCGGGGGCGGCGCGGCCGGACGTCCGGCCGGGGTGCCGAGGTCAGCAGGACTCGGGCGTCCGTCCGGCGCGGAGGTCGGCGAGCGCCTCCAGGGCGTCGTCGAGGGTGGCCACCTTGGCCATCGGGACACCGGTGTCGGGTGCGGCCACGGCCTCGGCGCAGTTCCCGGCCGGCACCAGGAAGAGCTCGGCGCCGATGTCGCGCGCGGCGGCCATCTTCAGCCCGATGCCGCCGATCGGCCCGACGGCGCCCTCCAGGTCGATCGTGCCCGTGCCGGCGACGGCCTTCCCGCCGGTGAGGTTCTCGTCGCCGACGAGATCGAGGATCCCGAGGGTCAGCATCAGACCGGCCGAGGGGCCGCCGACGTCGGCCACCTCGATGTCGACGTCGAACGGGGCGGAGGGCTGGTCGAGCACCGAGACGCCGAGCAGCGAGCCCTGCCGGTCCTCGGCCGCCCGCGTGGTGATGGTCGTCGTGCCCGGCTCGCCCAGCCGGGTGTAGCCGACGGTCACCGTCGTGCCGGCCGGGATGCCGCTCAGCACGTCGGCCAGCACCTGGGAGTCCGGCACCGGGCGCCCGTCGACCGACTCGAGGGCGTCGCCCTCCTCCAGCCGCCCCTCGGACGGCGACTCCGCCGGCACCTCCCGGACGACGACCTTCCGGGGGAAGCCCAGCTCGGCCAGCGCCACGCTCTCCGCCGCCTGCTCGGAGGTGATGAACGCCTGCCGGTTGGCCTGGCGGGTCTCCTCCTCGCTGCGGTCGGGTGGGTACACGGCCTCCTCGGGGACGACGGCGACCTCGTCGTCGAACCACCCACGCACGGCCTGCACGAGGCTGAGCCCGCCCCGGCTGACGCCGACCGTGGTCAGGGTCAGGGTGCCCTCGGTCTCGTCGGGCTCCCGTCCCTGCACCGAGATGATCGGCTCGCCGTCGATGTCGCCCAGGGTGTCGAAGGTGGGTCCGGGCACCTGCGCGACGTACGGCACCGGCACCGTGGTGCCGAGGACGCCGAACACCAGGAGCAGCACGGCGCCCACGCTGAGGACGGCGGTCCGACGGGTCACGAGGCGCGAGCCTATGTCGCGCCGCTGGAGGACGCCGGAGGCCCGCGGACCCGTGGCCCCGTCCGGAGGCTCGCCGCGAGCGTGCGAGCGGTGAGGGGGACGGGGTCCTTCCGGCGTCTACCGTGGACCCATGAGCGACGTGCCCTTCGGATTCGGCCCGCCCGACCGCGACCCCGAGCGCCGGGAGCCCGGGCGCGGCGGGGACCAGGGCGGCGGTGACCCCTTCGGCCTGGGCGCGCTGTTCGGCGGCATCGCCGGCGGCGGCTCCCCCGAGGACGTGCTCGGCAAGATGCCGCTGTTCGCCGAGCTGCAGAAGCTCATGAACTGGTCGGGCGGCCCCGTCAACTGGGACCTCGCCCGCCAGGGCGCCATCAGCGGGCTGGCGGCCGGCCACCAGCCGGCGTCCGATCCCGAGCGCTCCGGTGCGGCCGAGTCGCTGCGGCTGGCCGACCTGTGGCTGGACCAGGTGACCGAGCTGCCCTCCGGCATCGAGCGCACCGCCGCGTGGTCGCGCGTGGAGTGGGTCGAGCAGACCCTGCCCGCCTGGACTGCGCTGATCGACCCGCTGGCCGAGAAGGTCGTCGCCGCCATGACCAGCGCCCTCCCCCAGGAGGCCGCGATGTCGTTCGGGCCGATCGCCGGGATCATGGGCAGGATGGGTGGCCTGATGTTCGGCGCCCAGGTCGGGCAGGCCATGGGCAAGCTGGCCGAGGAGGTGCTCACCAGCACCGACGTCGGGCTCCCGCTCGCACCGGCCGGCACGGGGGTGCTGGTGCCGCAGAACCTCGCCGCGTTCGCCGAGGGCCTGGACCGCCCGGCCGACGAGGTGCGGCTGTTCGTCGCGCTGCGCGAGGCGGCGTCGCAGCGGCTGTTCGCCCACGTGCCGTGGCTGCGCCAGCAGCTGCAGGACGCGGTGCACGCCTACGCCCGTGGCATCTCCATCGACCGCGAGGCCATCGAGCGCGGCATCAACGAGGCGATGGCCGGCGGCATGGGCGGCATCGACCCGAGCGACCCGGAGAGCATCCAGCGGCTGCTGGGCAGCGGGGTGCTGGAGCCGGAGGAGACGCCCGAGCAGCAGATGGCGCTCCGCCGGCTGGAGACCCTGCTGGCCCTGGTCGAGGGCTGGGTGGACACCGTCGTCGCGGCGGCCGCCGCCGACCGGCTCCCCGGTCATGCGGCGCTCGCCGAGACCATGCGCCGTCGGCGCGCCTCCGGTGGACCCGCCGAGCAGACCTTCGCCACACTCGTGGGGCTCCAGCTGCGTCCCCGACGACTGCGGGACGCCGCCACGGTGTGGGGCGCCATGACGCAGCAGCACGGATCGGACGCCCGCGACGGGCTCTGGTCCCACCCCGACCTGCTGCCCACGTCCGACGACCTCGACGAGCCGCTGGACTTCGTCGCCCGGCAGGGGCTGGACGACGAGCTGCGGGCCCTCACCGCCGACGACGCCGAGCCGGAGAAGCCCGAGGACCAGTAGCACCCCCGGCGCCGGCCGGGTGACGTGCTGGAACGGCCCTGCTGCAGGCCCCGCCGCGAGCGTGCGAGCGGTGGGGAGCAGTAAGAGGACCCCCTCCCCCTCAGCCCTCGCCCGCTCCGGCCGAGCCTCTGGAGGGGGCCGTCAGTCCACGTCGTCGGGCGTGGGCTCCTGCCCGGCCGCACCGGCCGTGGCGGCGAGCTCCACGCCCTCGAGGAAACCGCGGGCGCGCTCCGCCCGCGGATAGCGGGCGACCAGCGCCCAGAAGCGCTCGTCGTGGCCCGGCTCGAGCAGGTGCACCAGCTCGTGCACCAGCACGTAGTCGACGACGTAGTCGGGCATCGACTGCAGCCGGCTGGACAACCGGATGCTGCGATCGGCCGGGGTGCAGGAACCCCAGCGGCGGTGCTGGTTGTCGACCCACCGGACGCCGGCCGGCTCCGCCAGCCCGTCGAGGTAGGCCGCCGACAGCGATCGTGCTCGGGCCATCAGCTCGTTGTCCCCGCCCAGCGAGCGCTTGCGGCGCTCCTCACGAGTGCGCAGCTTGGCGACCATCTGGGCCACCCAGCGCTGCTCCTCGGCGGGGCTGAACGCCGCCGGGATCAGCACGACGGTGCGCCCCATCTCCCGGTAGGCGGTCACCGTGCGGCGACGGCGGGGGCTGCGCCGGACCTCCACGACATCGCCGTCCGCCGGTTCTGGCAGGGCGGTGGCATCGGGCGGGGTCGCGGGCACGGAGGAACCGTAAGACACCCGACCGGCGTCGCGCCTGCGCGCGGACACCCTCTCGGGTGCAGGTCGCACGGACGGTGGACACGACCGCGTCTCCAGACGGTGACGACGGAGCGCCACCCTCCCGTCCACAAGCCGGATGGGGGCATCCCCGCAGTTCCACGGCGCGTCCACGGCTGCGGAGCGCGAGGTGTCCCCCGGCCGTCCCCCGGCCACGCACAGCGACACGCCTGCTCCTCCCCATCGCGTCCACAGGTCTGTCCACAGCTGTGGGTGACGCAGTGCGACCGACGGCCCGGCGGCGGGTGGGCGGCTACGCCGCCGACGGCATCGAGCGGGGTCCGCCCGGGTAGCGTGCTCGCGCAACGGCGCCCGGCGTGCGAGCCGGAGCGCCCCGGAGACGAGGAGATCCCGTGGCGGAGAGCTACAACGGCTACTGCGTGAAGTGCAAGGAGAAGCGCGACTTCGACGGTGAGGTCAAGGTCAGCGAGTCCGGTCGCCGGATGGCGCAGGGCACCTGCCCCGTCTGCGGCACCAAGATGAACCGGATCCTCGGCAAGGCCTGAAGAAGGACCACCCTCCTACCCACGCCTCGCACGCTCGGCGCGGGCCCCGGGAGGGTGGCCGCCCCGGCACCTCACGACGGCGGCGTCCTGCCTGGACGCCGCCGTTCGCCGTTCCGGACCTGTGGAGAACCCCGCGTCCCCCGGTCGCGGCTGCGACGCTGCCTCCGTGATCGAGAACGCCCATCCCCTGCTCCCCGCGGCCACCCCGCTGCTGCACGGCGACGGGGACACCGTGCAGGTCGGGGGCGTCGACTCCACCGACGGGGTGCTCCTCGACCCGGCCGGGGACCTGCCCGCGGTGCTGCGGGGCCTGGACGGCAGGCGGTCCCAGCGCGCGGTTCGGGCGGAGGCGGCCGGTGCGGGGCTCGACCCCCGGCTCGTCGACGCCGCCCTCGACGCCCTGCGCCGGGCCGACCTGCTCACCGATCTCGACCCCACCGACCTGCTCGCTGTCGGTGCGGGCCCGGCCGCCGTCGCGCGGGCGGCCGTCGAGCTTCCCGCGGCGGTCCGGTCGCCGCGGTCGGCCGTGTGGCGCGCCCGCGGGCTGTCCGCCGTCGTCGTCGACGGCGCGACGCGGGTGGGCACACCCCTGGCAGCCGTGCTGTCGGCCAGCGGTGTCGGGCGGGTCGTGGTCCGCGACACCGGCGTGGTGACGGCGGCCGATGCCGTCGTCGGCGGGCTGACCGCGGACGACGAGGGACGGCCGCGGGCGCTCGCCGCCGCAGATGCGGTGCGCCGGGTGAACCCGGCGGCCGACCTGCGCGCGCTTCCGCCCGGGACCGTGCCGGACCTCACCGTGCTCACCCGGCCGTGGGCGGCGTCGGACCCGGTCGTGGCCGGCCGGGCGGACGACGGCGCGCACCTGGTGGCCACGGTCCGGGGCGAGATCGGCATCGTCGGCCCCCTCGTGGTGCCCGGTGCGACGAGCTGCCTGCGCTGCGCCGACCTGCACCGGCGGGACTGCGACTCCCGCTGGCCACGCCTGGCCGCCCAGCTCACGGCGGCGGAGGCGCCGGCCAGCGGCTCGACGGCCACCTGCCTGCTCACCGCCCTGCTGGCCGCCAACCAGGTGCTGGCCTACCTGGACGGGGCCGGCGCACCTGTGACCCTCGGCGCCACCGTCGAGGTGCGCCCACCCGACCTGGTCCCGCGGCTGCGCCGATGGCCTGCGCATCCGTCCTGCGGGTGCGGCGCCATGGACGCCGACGTGGTCCCCCCGGGAGGGGACGATCCGGCTCCTCCCGGCGCGACGCCCTCCGGGCAGGCGACAATGGGCCGCTGAGCGAGCTCACGGGCTCACCGCACACGACACGGCGCCGCTCCGGCGGGTCGCCGGCGAGGAGGACGCGTGAGTGACGAGCGACCGGTGATGCCACGGGGATCGGTGGCGCGCAGCGCGCGCCTGGCGTCCCTGCCCCTGGGCGCCGCCGGCCGGGCCACGCTCGGCCTGGGCAAGCGGCTCTCCGGGCAGTCGGCGGAGACGGTGAACGCCGAGCTGCAGCAGCGCACCGCCGAGCAGCTCTTCGCCGTCCTCGGCCAGCTCAAGGGCGGGGCCATGAAGCTCGGCCAGACGCTGTCGGTGTTCGAGGCGGCGGTCCCGGAGGAGATGGCGGCGCCGTACCGGGAGGCGCTGACCAAGCTGCAGGAGGCAGCACCGCCGATGCCCGTGCGGACCGTGCACGCGGTCCTCGCCCAGCAGCTGGGTGGGACGTGGCGGCAGCGCTTCAAGGAGTTCGACGACGCACCGGCGGCCGCGGCGAGCATCGGGCAGGTGCACCGGGCGACGTGGCGGGACGGTCGCGATGTCGCGGTCAAGATCCAGTACCCCGGCGCGGGTACCGCGCTGATGGCCGACCTCAACCAGCTGGCCCGGTTCGCGCGCCTGTTCTCGACGCTGTTCCCGGGGCTGGACGTCAAGCCGCTCATCGCCGAGCTGAAGGCACGGGTGATCGAGGAACTGGACTACGGCCTGGAGGCCGACGCGCAGCGCGCCTTCGCCGCCGCCTATGCCGGGGACGCGGAGATCGCGGTGCCGCGGGTGGTGGCCAGCGCGCCGAAGGTCGTGGTCTCCGAGTGGCTCGAGGGCACGCCGCTGTCCCGGATCATCGCCGGCGGTTCGCGCGAGCAGCGGGACCGCGCGGGGCGGCTGCTGGCGGTGCTGCACTTCTCGGGCCCGCAGCGCGCCGGGCTCCTGCACGCGGACCCGCACCCGGGCAACTTCCGGCTGGTCCCGGACGGGCGCCTGGGCGTCATCGACTTCGGCGCGACCGCCCGGCTGCCCGACGGGCACCCGGAGCCGATCGGCCGGCTGCTGCGCTGGGCGCTGGCCGGGCGGGCCGCCGAGGTGCTGGCCGACCTCCGTTCGGAGGGCTTCGTGCGGCCTGGGGTCGACATCGACCCCGAAGGCGTCCTGGACTACCTGCGACCGCTGCTCGAGCCGGTCGCCGGACCCCGCTTCCACTTCACGCGAACCTGGATGCAGGAGCAGGCGGCGCGCATCGCCGACCCGCGCACCGAGGCCAACCGCCTCGGCCGCCAGCTGAACCTGCCGCCGGCGTACCTGCTGATCCACCGGGTGACGATCGGGTCGATCGGCGTGCTCTGCCAGCTCGACGCCGCCGCCGACTGGCGTGCGGTGCTCGAGGAGTGGCTGCCCGGCTTCGCGGACTGAGCGTCACGATCCTCCGGACTGCGCCACGTCGCGGTGTGGTCGTGCCGAGTGGGGCCCGGAGGGCTCCGCGCAGGCAGGACGGACGCGCTCCACGTGACGGGGACGGCACGTGGTCGCGGTGCGGTCCGGAGGATCGCCGTGTGTTCAGTAGACGGCGGCGCTGGCGCGGGCGGCCCGGCGGACCGCGCGCTCGGCCCGACGGTTGGCCCGTCGCGCCAGGTAGAGACGCCGGGCGCGCGTGGCGGCCTGGGCCTCGGCCTGCAGCTCGGCGAATCTGCTGCGGGCCATCTCGTGCTCGATGGAGTACATCGCTGGTTCCTTTCCCGTGCTGAGGGACTGTCGGTCACTGGCTCCGGGGCTCACGCGGCGACCACCTTCCGGGGGCGGCCACGCGGCCGCTTCCGGGCGATGACCGCGCCCCGCTCGAAGATCTCGCCGCCCCAGACGCCCCACGGCTCCGCGCGGTCGAGCGCGCCGGCCAGGCACGACTGGCGCACCGGGCAGTCGCCGCAGAAGCCCTTGGCGAGCTCGAGCTCGCTCGGGTTCTCGGCGAACCACAGGTCGGGGTCCTCCACCCGGCACGGCAGCGGAAGCCGCACCGGGGCGGGTGACAGGGGCGGGCGAGGCCGTCCCCGGTGGGGCGGGTGGGGAAAGGTCGGCGTCGGTCCCCCGGTCCGGGGGAGCCCGGGTCGGCGGTGGGACGTCGGGCGGTCGATCGTCTGCTGCACTGCCGCTCCTCCTCGTACTCGTCTGGTACGGCCGGCGGGGGCCCGCCGACCGAAGTCGGGCCGGGTGCCGCGGAGGAAGCAAAGAGGCCGCGGATCCCGGGTTCGGGTTCCGCGGCCTCGAGGAGGACCGGTCGAGCGCTAGCTCTGCGGTCTCCCCGAGGGGTGGATCCCGAGGGTGGTGCCGTCGTTCGTGGGCAGGTAGCTGGGTGCGATGAAGCGCTCGGCGATCGGCGCGTGCACGCGACGCCGGCCGACGACGAGGGCGTCGGTGCGGGCGGTGGCGAGCGAGGCGGTCACCGGAGCGGTGCGCTCGCAGGCGACAGCGGGCAGGCCGGTCCCCTGCAACGGAGCGGCGGCGCCGGACAGGGCGGAGCCGATCGTGCGCACGTCAGCGCCGCCCAGGCCGAGGAGATCGGCGGACGGGGCAGTCCACGTCGTGGTGATCATCGAAATGCCCCTCCTTCCTCGGTCGGCGTCCCGGCCGACGGCCGGGCTCGCACGGGGGTGCAACTCGTGTGGTCAGGACCATAGGGTCCTGCTCAGAACCGGTCAAACGAATTAACCGGACTTCCTCCGGACGGGCTCCTGGGCGTGCCGGGACCCGCCTGTCGTCGCACTCGGCGACGGCCCGGAGCCGCTCAGCCGCTGACCGCGGCCAGCACGTCCTCGCCGTAGAGCTCGAGCTTCTTGGCGCCGATGCCGGGCAACCCGGCCAGCTCCCGCAGGTTCGCCGGCCGGCTCTCGGCGATCGCCTGCAGGGTGGCGTCGGTGAAGACGACGTAGGCCGGCACCGACGCCGACTGCGCCGCCTGGCTGCGCCAGGTCCGCAGCCGCTCGAACAGCTCGCCGGCCTCGCCCTCGAGCACCACCTTGGGCCGCTTGGCCGGCCGCCGGGCGGGCGGTGCGGTGGGCCCGGACTCCGGCGCGAGGCCGGTGAGGAACTGGCTGCGCGGCCGGGAGCGGCGCCCACCGGGGTTGCGCGACAGGGACCAGGACAGGGTCAGCTGCTCCCGGGCCCGGGTGATGGCGACGTAGAGCAACCGCCGCTCCTCCTCGACGGCGTCGGGCTTGCTGAACGACTGCGCGATCGGCAGCACGCCCTCGACGAGGCCGACGACGAACACGACGTCCCACTCCAGGCCCTTGGCCGCGTGCATCGAGGCGAGGGTGACGCCCTGGACGGTGGGCGCGTGCTGCTGGTCGGCCCGCTCGGCGAGGTGGGTGACGAAGCCGGCGAGGTCCAGCGAGGGGTTCTCCGCCACCAGGTCGACGGCGAGATCGACCAGCGCGGCCAGCGACTGCCAGCGGTCGCGTGCCGCGCCGCCCGGCGGTGGCCGGTGCTCGGCCCAGCCGGTGGAGGCGAGGACGTCACGGACTGCGGGGACGAGCATCCCGGGGTCGTTGCCGCCGGCCGCCGCACCGCGCAGCAGCAGGACGGCCTCGCGGACCTCGGGCCGCTCGAAGAAGCGCTCGCCGCCCTTGAGCACGTACGGCACGCCCGCCGCGGCCAGTGCGTTCTCGTAGACCTCCGACTGCGCGTTGATGCGGAACAGCACGGCGATCTCCGCCGCGGGCAGGCCCTCGTCGATGAGCGCCCGGCAGCGGGCGGCGACCGCGGCCGCCTCGGCGGGCTCGTCGGGGTACTCGGCGAACCGGGGCTCGGCGCCTTCGGGTCGCTGACCGAGCAGCCGCAGCCCGGGCAGCCCCTTCCGCCGGGGAGCCATGCCGATGAGCTTGTTCGCCAGGCCCACCACCTGGGGGGTGGACCGGTAGTCGCGTTCGAGCTTGACCACCTCGGCGTCGGGATAGCGGTCGGCGAAGCCGAGCAGGTAGTCGGGGTTGGCGCCGGTGAACGAGTAGATCGTCTGGTTCGGGTCGCCGACGACGCAGAGCTCGGCGCGGCCGCCGAGCCAGGCGTCGAGCAGCCGCTGCTGGAGGGGGTTGACGTCCTGGTACTCGTCGACGACGAAGTGCCGGTACTGGGCGCGCACCTGCCGGGCGACGTCCTGGTGCTCCTCCAGCGCGTAGGCGGTGACGAGCAGCAGGTCCTCGAAGTCCAGCGATCCGTCGCGCTGCTTGGCCGATTCGTAGCTCTCGTAGACCGCCGCCACCGCGGCCGGCTCGAACGGCGTGTCCCGCCCGGCCGCCTTCGCCCGCGCCGCGTAGTCCTCCGGCGTGGCCAGGGTGGTCTTGGCCCACTCGATCTCGCTGGCGAGGTCGCGCAGGCTCGTGCGGTCGGTGGTGAGGCGGTTGCGGGTGGCCGCCGAGGCCACGACCCGCAGCTTGTTCTCGATCAGCGAGGGCATGGGCCCGCCGAGCACGCGCGGGGCGAAGTAGCGGAGCTGGCGCATGGCGGCGGCGTGGAAGGTGCGCGCCTGCACCCCGCCGACGCCCAGCCCGGCCAGCCGGGACCGCAGCTCACCGGCGGCGCGGGCGGTGAACGTCACCGCCAGCACCTGCTCGGGGACGTAGGTGCCGGTGTGCACGCCGTAGGCGATCCGGTGGGTGATCGTGCGGGTCTTGCCCGTGCCCGCGCCGGCGAGGATGCAGACCGGGCCCGACACCGCCTGCGCCGCCGTGCGCTGCTCGTCGTCGAGGCCGCTGAGCACGGCCTCCGCCTCCGCCTGCGACATCGCCGCCACCCCTCCTCGCCTCGCCCCACGCACCCGACCCCGTCGGCCGGTGCCGATCCTCCCAGCCCGTGCCGACACCGGCGGGAAGCATCCCCAGGGGCGCAGCGTTCTCGATCACTGCAGCACGCCACCCCGCACCGGGGCTGGACCCACCCGGCACGAACAGGGAGACTCCCCGCGATGACCACGACCCCCGGCGCCGCCGTCACCATGTACACCACCAGCTGGTGCGGGTACTGCGTGCGGCTCAAGAAGCTCATGCAGCGCGAGGGCATCGAGTTCGCCGAGGTCGACATCGAGAACGACGCGTCCGCCGCCGACCTGGTCATGCAGGCCAACGGCGGGAACCGGACCGTCCCGACGCTGCTGTTCACCGACGGCACGGCTCTGACGAATCCGAGCATCGACCAGGTCAAGGCGCAGCTCGCGCACCAACCGGAGGCGTGAGCACCCGTGGTCCCCGGTCCCCGGCCGTCCGACGAGCGCGACGGGCCAGCCCCCACCGTCCCGGCCGTCGATCGCTCCCCGGGGGTGGCGCTGGCCCGCACGGCTAGGGGCTGGGCCGTCATCCCGGTGCCCGGCTCGACCACCGGAGAGCTGGTCGGGGACGTCGTCGAGGGCATGACGCTGGCCGACCTGGTGGCCGACGAGCTGGGGGGGCTCCCCGAGCCGGACCGCGACGCCCGGCGGTCCGCCCGCGGCCCCTCCGGCGTACCGGGCGACACCGACCCGGTCGACGTCCGCGTCGCCGCGCTGGAGCGCACGATCGCCCAGCTGGAGCACGCCCTCGCCTCGCGGGTCTCCACGGAGCGGGCGATCGGCGTCCTCGCCGAACGGCACGGGACGAGCCTGCGCGCGGCGTTCGAGGAGCTGCGCCGGCAGGCGCGCACCGCGGGGCGCCCGGTCGTCGACCTCGCCCGCGAAGTGCTCGACGGGCTGACCGGCGAGGCGTCGGCCGCCGTCGGGGCTGCCGCCCCGGTCGTCGTCCCCACCACCGTCCTGCGGCCCCAGCCGGCGCCGCAGGACGTCGTCGCCGCAGCGGACGGCCGGTCCTGACCCGGCCGGAGCCGCTCTCCCCCGAGGCCCTGGCCGACCGCCTCGCCGCCCTGCTGGCCGCCACCCCCGCCGAACCGGGTGCCGCTGCGCTGCGGGTGGCCGTCGACGGGCCCGAGGTCGCCGCGCCCGAGCAGCTCGCCGAGGCGGTCGCCGCACGCCTGCCGGCGCTGGGGCGGGGCGCCGTCGTCGTCCCGGCGACCGGTTTCTACCGGCCCGCCTCCCTGCGCCTGGAGCATGGCCGGACAGACCCCGACGCGCGGTACACCGACTGGCTGGACGTCGGAGCACTCAACCGCGAGGTCCTCGGCCCCCTCGGACCGGGCGGGAGCGGCGAGTACCTGCCGGTGCTGTGGGATCTCGCCCGGGACCGCGCCTCGCGACTCCCCCGCCGGCCGGCACCCCCGGGCGCCGTGGTGCTCGTGCCGGGAGCGCTGCTGCAGGGGGTGGGCCTCGTGCTGGACGTCGTGGTGCACCTGCGAGTGAGCCCGGCCGCCCGCCGGCGCCGGACCCGGCCCGAGGACGCGTGGACGCTGCCCGCCTTCGACCGCTACGACGACGAGGTCGACCCCGCAGGGCTGGCAGACGCCGTCGTGCTGGCCGACCACCCCGACCGGCCGGCGCTGGTGCTCGCCGGCCGATTCGGTGGCTGAGGATCAGCCGAGCTCGTCGTTCACCCAGAGGTCGAGGATGTGCCGGGCGATGGAGATCGACGGCGGGATCACGAGCCGGCCGTCGGGAGTGCGCAGCTCGTCGCGGGTGAACCAGCGCGCCTCCGCGATCTCGGTGGGATCGACCCGGATCTCCCGCGCGCCGTCGACACGGGCGACGAACCCGAGCATCAGCGACTGCGGGAACGGCCACGGCTGGCTGGCGACGTAGCGCACGTCGGTCACCCGGAGGCCGACCTCCTCCTCGACCTCGCGGGCGACGGCCATCTCGGCCGACTCCCCCGGCTCCACGAAGCCGGCGAGGATGGAGAAGCGCCCGGGCGGCCAGACCGCCTGCCGCCCGAGGACGACGCGGTCGGCCCCGTCGTGGACGAGCATGATCACGGCGGGGTCCACGCGCGGGAAGAACTCGGTCCCGGTGGACGGGTCGCGCTGCGTCCAGCCGGCGCGCTCCACCGTGGTCGGCTCGCCGGTCAGCGGGCTGAACCGGTGCCTGTCGTGCCACTCGAGGATGCCCACGGCCTCGGCGAGCAGACCGGCGTCGAGGTCGCCCAGCTCGGCGCCCACGTCGCGCAGGCCGGCCCAGAGGTCGACGGCCCGCCCGTTGACGGTCAGCGCACGCTCGCCGCGGACCGCGGCGTAGGGCACGCCGTCGGCCTCGCCCAGGTACACCGCCCCGGTGGGCAGCTCGGGCCGTTCGTCCCAGACCAGGACCGGCCCGGACGGACCCTCCTGCACCGGGACGGTGCGCTGCGCGTCGACCGTCAGGACGCGCACCGGCCGCCCGCGTGCCGGGTCGGGCAGCAACCGGGCCAGGTGGGCCCGGTCGTGCGCGGTCCGCGAGAGCAGCGGCCGGCGCCCGTCGCCGCCGGTCATACCGGCTCGCCGCTCCCGGTCACCGTGACCGTGACCGTGACCGGAGCCAGGGTGCCCAGCTCGTCGGCGACCCGGCCGGCGTCACCGACGACGACGGTCGTCAGCTTCTCCGGGGCCAGGTACCGGGCGGCCGCCTCCCGCACCTGGTCGACGGTGACGGCCGCCAGGTCCTGCTGGTGCGTGCGCAGCCAGTCGGCCGGGAGACCGGCGCCGAGGAGGGCCGACACCGTGCTGGCCAGCCCCGCGTGCGTGGCCGTGGACAGCGCCATGCTGCCGAGGACGTACCGGCGGGCGGCGTCGAGCTCGGCCTCGGAGACCGGGGTGAGCGCGATCCGGCCCAGCTCGTAGACCGTCTCCAGCAGCGCCGCGCCGGTGACCTCGGTCGCCACGTCGGCCTCCACCAGGAACGACGACGTCGCCCGCTGGTGGTCGATGGCGCTGCGCGGGCTGTAGCTGTAGCCCTTGTGCTCGCGGATGTTCTCCACCAGCCGGGAGGAGAAGTACCCGCCGTAGATCATCGCGGCGAGGCGGGCGGCGGGCAGGTCGGCGTCGGTGCGCCGCGGCGCGGGGCCGCCCAGGCGCAGGTTGGACTGCACCGCCCCCGGGCGGTCGACGATCTCGATGCCCGCCGGCCGCAGCTCGGTGACCGGCGGGGCCTCCACGGCCTTGCCGCTGCCGGTCCAGCCCTCGAGCGCGGCGGCGACGGTGTCGGTCGCGGCGCGCGGGTCGAGGTCGCCGACGAGCACGAGGATGCTCCCGGCGGGCAGCACCCGTTCCCGGTGCAGCCGCCGCAGGGCAGGTGCGCGCACGGCCGAGACCAGCTCGGCGTCGGGCAGCCCGATCGCGTACGGGTGGGAGCCGAACCGCCGGGTGGCCAGGGCCGACCGGGCGATGGTGCCCGGCTGGCTGCGGGCGATGGCGATCCGCTCGGCCAGCCGGTCCCGCTCGCCGTCGACCTGACCGGCCGGGTAGGAGGCCGCGGTGAGCAGCTCGGCGAGGACGCCGAGCACCGGGCCCAGCCCGGTGGGCAGCAGCGTGGTGGCGAACAGCAGCCGGTCGGCGTCGGTGGCCACCGACATCTCCGCGCCGTGGCTCTGCAGCAGCTGCGCGATCCCGGTCTGGTCGTGCTGCTGCGTGCCGAGCAGGACCGCCCCGGAGAGGACGGCGCCGCGAGCGGCGTGCACCCCGGCGTTGCGTGCGTTGGCCGCGGCGAACGGCACGCGCAGCCGCAGCTCCACCAGCGGCACACCCGGGCGCGGCACGACGACGAGACGCAGGCCGTTGGGCAGCGTCGTCTCCTCGGCGACGGGCACCGGCTGCGGCCGGGGCTCGCCCAGCGGCGGGATGAGGTTCGGCCGGCTGCCGGTCATCGGGCGCCCCCTGCCGGTCGCAGTTCGAGCATGGCGACGGTGCCTGGATCCAGGCCGCGGGCGGCGACCTGCACCGCCTCGGGGGTCACCGCGGCGAGCCGCGCGGCCAGCTCACCGGCCAGCTCGGCGCGCCCGTGGATGAGCTCGGCGGCCGCGAAGGACAGCGTGCGGCCCAGGATCGAGTCCGCCTGCTGGAGCAGCTGGGCCTCGGTGCGCGCCTGGACCCGGCGCAGCTCCTCGGCGTCGACCCCGTCGGCCGCGATGCGGGCGATCTCCTCGTGCACCGCGGCGGTCACCCGCTCGGCCGGGACGCCGGCCGGGTGGTGGACCTGGGTGGTGAACAGGGTGGCGTCGCGGACGTCGCACGGGTCGCCGAACATGCCCACGTAGCTGCTCTGGGCGATCGCGATCCGGTCCCCGTGGACGAGCCGGCGCTCCAACCGCGAGGCGTCGCCCTCGCTGAGGACCTCGGCCAGCAGCACGGAGCCGAGGTAGGTGTCGAAGTCGCCGACCGGGTCGGGCACCCGCCAGCCGAGCGCCAGCGCCGGGGCGGGGGCCAGCGGATCCTCGACCACGGCGGAGCGCACGGTGGTGGGCGACGGCTCGCCGGTGGGCGGGAGGGGTGGCACGTCGCGCGCCGGGACGGGCCCGAACCAGCGGCGGACCAGCTTCTCGGTCTCGCCGACGTCGAGGTCACCGCCGATGCACAGCACCGCGTTGCCCGGGGCGTAGTACCGGGAGAAGAAGTCGGTGGCGTCGTCGACGGTGGAGGACTCCAGGTCGACGAAGGACCCGTAGCCGTCGTGGGTGTTGGCGAAGCTGTCGAAGGCGATCTCGGGAAGCTGCAGCCAGGGAAAGGCGCCGTAGGGCCGGTTGAGCACGTTGACCCGGATCTCCTCCTTCACGACGTCGATCTGGTTGCGGAGGTTCTCCTCGGTGATCGCCGGCGCCGCCATGCGGTCGGCCTCGAGGAACAGGGCGCGCTCCAGCGCCTCGGCGGGCAGCGCCTGGAAGTAGTTCGTGTAGTCCTGGTGCGTGGACCCGTTGAAGGTGCCGCCGGCGGCCTGGACGAGGCGGGCGTGCTCCATCTTCGCGACGTTGGCCGACCCCTGGAACATCAGGTGCTCGAAGAGGTGGGCGAAGCCGGTGCGGCCCTCGGGTTCGTTGCGCATCCCGACGTCGTAGTAGACGCTCACCGCCACCACCGGCACGCTGCGGTCAGGAGCGAGGACGACCCGCAGGCCGTTCTCCAGCGTGAACCGTTCGATCGGGTGCCGCAGGGTCAGTTCGGTACCAGCTGCAGTCACGCATCCGACAGTAGCCGCGGGCGGCCGACCGCCGCCCTGCGGTGCACCCGTCGGGGGTGGGCCGCCGGCTCACCTCGCGGGGTCCTGGCTCACGGTCGACGGTGAGCCAGCACCCTCCATGACCAGGTCGCCTGATCATCAAGCAGCCGTCACAGCACGTCGATGTCCTCGAGGACGCGGTCGATGACGCCGTAGAGCTCCGCGTGCGTGTTGGGGATGGAGATGTACACCAGCGCCGGGGCCGGTCGGCCGACGTCGATCAGCAGCAGCGCGGCCCGCTCCCCCGTGGCGTCGTAGCCCTCGACGTCCCAGGTCAGCGTGAACTCGACGAGATGGGCAGCGCGCCCGTCGACGGTGCGCGCCTCGTCGCGCAGCACCTCGCGCTCGTTGGGGCCCGGGTAGTAGTTGCCGCGCACGCTGGCCGCCAGCCGGGTCACCGTCGACTGCAGCGTCGAGGGACCGGCGTAGCCGTACTCCGCGGCCACCGGCCCGGAGGTGCACTGGCTGATGAAGATCCCGCCGTCGGGGGTGCCCTCCTGCGTCGTGAAGTACTGACCCGTCGTCTCCGTCGTCTCCAGCTGCAGGCCCAGGTCGAACTCCGACCACCCCTCCCCGAGGTAGGGGTAGGAGATCCCGGCGGCCCGGTCGGTGATCCGCACCATCCCCGACGGGAAGGCGGAGCCGCCACCCGGCTGGGACGGGACGGCGCTGGTCGACGGCGCCGCCGTGCGGTCGGACCGGTCCCCGTCCGGTCGCAGGGCGAGCAGCGTGCCGACCACGGCACCGACCAGGACGACGACCGCCACGAGGGCGATCCACACCGCCGACCGGCGGGGCGTCCGGCCGGTCTCCGCCTGATCCGCCGGGGACAGCTCGACCTCACGGTGCTGGGCGGCGCCGGGAGCGGTGCGCACCGCGACCCCGGGACCGGACGGCATCATGACGTCGGACCAGGTACCGCCGTCCCACCAGCGCACCATGCCGGGGGCGCCACCGGGATCGGGGTACCAGCCCGGCGGAGGGGTCTGCCCGGCTCCGGTCACGCCGTCAGCCTAGGTCGTCCCCCACGACCGCTCCCCCTCCCGGAGGTCCTGTGCAGCACGCGTCCCCCGACGTGGACGTGGTCCGCCGACTTCGGGTAGCCGGGTGCGTGTTCGCCGAGGACGAGGCGCAGCTGCTCGCCGTCGCGGCCACCGACCGGCAGGAGCTCGACCGGCTGGTCGAGCGACGGGTGGCCGGGACGCCGCTGGAGGTGCTCCTGGGCTGGGCGGAGTTCTGCGGGCTGCGGATCGCCGTCGCTGCCGGGGTGTTCGTCCCCCGCCGGCGCACCGAGGCGCTGGTGCTCGAGGCGGCGGCGCTCGCCCGGCCCGGCTCGGTCGTCGTCGACCTGTGCTGCGGAACGGGTGCGGTGGGAGCGGCCCTCCGCGCGGCCGTGCCGGGCATCGACCTGCACGCGTCCGACGTCGAGCCCGCGTCGGTGGCCTGCGCGCGGACGAACCTGCCCGGCGCCCTGGTGCACCAGGGCGACCTGTTCGACGCACTGCCGGACGGGCTCCGCGGCCGGGTCGCCGTCCTCACCGCCAACGTGCCGTACGTGCCCACCGACGCCGTCGCGCTCATGCCGCCGGAGGCCCGCGACCACGAGCCCCGGACGGCGCTCGACGGCGGGCCGGACGGGCTCGCGCTCGCCCGCCGCGTCGCCGCCGGTGCCCCCGACTGGCTCGCGCCCGGCGGCTCGCTGCTGTTCGAGTGCAGCGAGGGCCAGGCCGCCGCCGCGCTCGAGACGGTCACCGCCGCCGGTCTGCAGGCCCGGCTGGTCACCGACGACGAGCGGGCCGCCACCGTCGTCGTCGGGACGCTCCCCTAGCTGCGGCGAGCGGCCAGCTCCCGCCAGAGGTGCGCCGCCGCCTCGGCGCCGCGGTAGAGCATCGGCAGCAGCACCCGCTCGTTCGGCGAGTGGATGCGGTCGGTGGGGAGACCGGCGCCGAGGAACAGCAGCGGGGCACCCAGCGCCGCCACGATCGCCGCCTCGGGACCGCTGCCGCCCTCCCGCGTGAACAGCACGTCGCCCGGGTCGGTGTCGAAGGCCTGGCCGATGGCAGCCAGCAGCGCGTCCATGTGCGGGGAGTCCAGGTCGCTGGCGCACGGCGCGACGCCCCCGGGCGGGGTGTGCACCTCCGCCTCGATGCCGGCCGGGACGTTGTCCTGGACCCAGGCGCGCAGCAGCGGTCCGACGTCCTCCGGCCGCTGGTCGGACACCAGCCGGAAGGTGACCTTGGCGTGCGCCTCGGCCGGGATGATCGTCTTGTGGCCGGGGCCGGTGTAGCCGCCCCACATGCCGTTGACCTCGGCGGTCGGGCGGGCGCCGGTGCGTTCCAGGGTGCTGTAGCCGGCCTCGCCGTACGTCGCCCGGGACGCCGCCGGGCCGGCGAGCCAGGTCTGCTCGTCGAACGGGACGCGGCTCATGAGCTCGCGCTCGCGGTCGGACAGCGAGCGGACCTTGTCGTAGAAGCCCGGGATGGTCACGCGGCCCTGGTCGTCGTGCAGCTTCGCGATCAGCTCCGCCAGGGCGTGCAGCGGATTGGGGACGGCCCCGCCGAACGAGCCCGAATGGAGGTCGACGGCGGGACCGCGCAGGGTGATCTCGGCGTCGGCGAGCCCCCGCATGGCGGTCACCGCGCTGGGCACGTCGGGAGCGGCCATGCCGGTGTCGCTGACGACGACGACGTCGCACGCCAGCCGGTCGGCCTTCTCCCGCAGCAGAGCCTCGAAGTGCGGGGAACCGGACTCCTCCTCGCCCTCGATGAGCAGCTTCACCGTGACCGCGGGGGTGTCGCGGCCGGTGGCGGCGAGGTGCGCGCGGATGCCGAGGAGGTGGAAGGCGACGTTTCCCTTGTCGTCGATGGCGCCGCGGGCGTGCAGCTCCGGGCCGTCGGGCCCCTCGACCCGAGTGGGCTCGAACGGCGGGTGCACCCACAGCTCCGGCGGGTCCACCGGCTGCACGTCGTGGTGGCCGTAGACCAGCGCGACTGGTGCGTCGGCGTCCGCCGACGGCCACTCGGCGAAGACGGCGGGCGCACCGGCGGTCGGCCAGATCTCCACGGTCGGGAAGCCGGTGCGGGTGAGCGCCTCGGCCAGCCACGCCGCGCTGGCGGCGACGTCGTCGGCGTGCGCCGGGTCCGCGGAGATCGACGGGATGCGCAGCCAGGCGCCGAGGTCGGCGTGCAGGTCGTCGAGGTGGGCGGTGACGTACTCGCGCTCGCTGGTCACGGCGTCGACCGTAGCCGCGGCCGGGGGGCCGACCACGCCCCCGTTAGCGTCGCAGCCGTGCCCGAAAGAACCGGACCGCTGCTGCGCGTGCCCCTGGACGAGGACGCCGTCGCATGGCACCGGCTGTTCGACGACCCGGAGGTCATGCGCTACATCGGTACCGGGCTCGTGCGGGACCTGCCCTGGTACGAGGCCTTCGTCGGGCGGCAGCAGCAGCTCGCACGGGACTCGGGGTTGTGCCTGTTCTCCCTCGTGGTCGACAGTGAGGTGGTCGGCTTCGCCGGGGTGCAGCCGTGGGGTGCGGACTGGGGCCCCACCGGCGAGCTGGAGATCGGCTGGCGCCTCGGGCGGGCGCACTGGGGTCGCGGTCGTGCGACGACGGCGGCGCGCGCGGTCGTCCAGCGGGCGCGCTCGGCCGGGGTGCCGCACCTGGTGGCGCTCGTGCACGAGGCGAACGCGCCGTCCCTCGCCGTGGCCCACCGGCTCGGGATGGCACCGGAGGACCTGCTCGTCTCCCCCGAGGGGCTGCGGGTCCACCAGCTGGGGCTCCGGCTCGGCAGTTGACTCCTCGACTTGTCGAGATGTCGACCTGTCGACGTGCAGGTACCGCGTACGGCGCCGGGTGCGGGCCCCCGATAGCGTCGCGCCCATGCCTGGAGAGCTGCTGCGCGTGGACGTCGGCGACCTGACCTTCGACGTGCGGGTCGACGGCCCGGAGGACGGGCGCCCGGTGCTGCTGCTGCACGGCTTCCCGCAGACGTCGGCCTCGTGGGCCGCGGTGACGCCGCTGCTCACCCAGGCCGGCCTGCGCACGTATGCACCCGACCAGCTCGGCTACTCCCCCGGCGCGCGACCGGACGAGGTCGAGGCCTACGCCATGCAGAACCTCGCGCAGGTGAGCGCGGACCTCATGACGGCGCTGGAGATCCCCATGGCCGACGTCGTGGGCCACGACTGGGGCGCCAACGTCGCGTGGACGCTGGCCGCCTGGCACGCCGACCGCGTCCGCTCGCTGACCGCGGTGTCGGTGCCGCACCCCGCCGCATACACCGCCGCCTTCAGGGTCGACCCCGAGCAGAAGGAGCGCTCGGCCTACATCCGGCTGTTCTGGCAGCGGGGCAAGGCCGAGGAGGTGCTCCTGGCCGACGACGCCCGGCGGCTGCGCCGGATGCTGCTGGGTGCCGAGGGCGAGACCGGCGTCTCCCCCGAGGCCGTCGACGAGTACGTGGCCGTGCTCTCGGCGCCGGGTGCGCTGACCGCCGCGCTGAACTGGTACCGCGCCATGAGCTCCGACATCCGCGTGGACAAGGTGTCGGTGCCGACCACCTACGTCTGGAGCGACAACGACGTCGCCATCGGGCGGACCGCGGCGCTCGCGTGCGAGGAGTTCGTGACCGGCGACTACCGATTCGTGGAGCTGCCGGGCATCACGCACTGGGTCCCCGAGCAGGCACCGGAGCAGCTGGCCGCCGCGATCCTGGACCGCGTCGCCTCGACCTGACGCCCGGCCGCCTCCCGCGGCGGCCGGCTCGGGGTCCCGCGGGAACGTCTCGCAGCTGGACGCGGAGGACCTGAGCGTCGTCTCATCGCTGGTCGCGGCGCAGAGGATGCGCATCCGGGATCTCGACCAGCGCGATCCGGACGCCGTCGGGGTCCTCGATCCACATCTCGACCAACCCCCACGGCTCCAGTCGGGGTGGCTGGATGACCGTCACGTCGGCCGCCGTGAGACGACGGTGCTCGGCGGCGACGTCCCGGACCTGCAGCCACAGGGCCAGGCCCTCGGGGCGTTCCGATGACCGGCCGGAGACCTCCAGCAGACCGTTCCCCAGGAAGAAGACCATTCCGGGATGCTCCGCCGGACCGAACTCGCGATGCACCGCCAGCCCGAGGACGTCCCGGTAGAACGACTGCGACCGCCGTGTGTCCGACGGTCGCAGCAGGATGCGGCTGCTCAGGACGTCCATGGCGCCATCCTCTCGTCCGGACCGACGGGTGCGCGCTGCGTGCCGGCGGGGCCGCGGACCCGAGACCGGCGTCAGCGAGCGAGGAAGACGTCGTGCTCCGCACAGGGGGCGGGGACGGTCACGCCCGCGACGTCGAAAGGACCGAGCTCCCAGTTCCGGGAGGAGTGTTCGAGGACGAAGCCCCCTCCGACCTCCACCTCGTCCCCGAGGCCGTAGGTCCCGTGGCCGGGGACCGCGATCGTCAACGGGTCGTCGTCGACCACCTCGGTGCCGTGCGGCCAGACGATCACGGAGCCCCCGGCGCCCAGGCAGCCACCCGACACCTCCAGCCGGCCACCACCGAGAGCGTCCATGCCGGCACCTGTCCGCTCGGAGACGAGAACGGTCACGTCGGCGACCGAGATCACTTCGCCAGCACCGCAGGCGGCCAGGAGCGGCACGGCGCTCGATGCGACGAGCGCCCGCACGGTGCGC
Organism: Blastococcus saxobsidens; assembly: GCF_002938435.1. Taxonomy (GTDB): domain Bacteria; phylum Actinomycetota; class Actinomycetes; order Mycobacteriales; family Geodermatophilaceae; genus Blastococcus; species Blastococcus saxobsidens. The sequence goes on along the minus strand of NZ_POQT01000019.1, from coordinate 17,889 downwards.
CGCGGCGACAGGTCCATCGTGCCCTCCGAGTGCTCGTCCGGACGGTCCCGTCATCCCCCGCACGTGACACGGGAATGGGAACGCGCTCCGGCCGGGTGCCGCAACCAGCCGGATCGCGGGATGCGCCCGCGCGCCCCGGGATCGGTCAGTCCGTTCCGGTGACCAGCGCCAGGAGGCCGGCCTCGTCGAGCAGGTCGACGGGGCGGATCGTCTCCTTGGCGGCCACGTGGTGGAAGCCGGCGCTGACCTGCTCCACCGGCACACCGGTGAGCCGGGACCAGCCGAGCCGGTAGGCGGCCAGCTGCACCGCGACCGCGGCCAGCTCGGCACCGGTCGGGGGCGGGCCGGTCTTCCAGTCGATGACCTCGTAGCCGCCGTCCTCGCGCTGGAAGACGGCGTCGATCCGGCCGCGCAGGGTCAACGGGCCCAGCGGCGTCTCGAACGGCACCTCGACCTCGACCGGCTGCCGGTCGGCCCACTCGCTGGCGAGGAACGCCTCCCGGAGCTCCCCGAGCGCGTCGTCGGGGGCGGCCAGTTCGTCACCGGAGCCCGGCAGCTCGTCGAGGTCGACCAGCCGAGCTGCCCCGAACCGCTCCTCGAGCCAGGCGTGGAAGGCGGTGCCCCTACGGGCCTGGGGTGCCGGCGCGGCGGGCATGGGACGGCGCAGCCGGCGGGCCAGCTCGCCCGGGTCCCGGCGCAGCGTCACGAGCGCCGACACCGAGAGGTGCGAGGGCAGCGGGACCTCCACCGTGGGGCTGGAGGCGACGGCCCGTTCGCGCAGCAGCAGATCGGCGTCGCGCACCCACTGGGCGACGAGCTCGTCGGGCTCGCCGAGCGGGAGGTCGGGGTCCAGCGGGTGGGACGCGGCACCCTCGACCAGCTGGGCGGCAGCGGTCAGTGCGCGGCGGCGGGGCTCCGACAGCGGATCGGCCGGCCACTGCCCGACCGGCCACTCCTCCAGCGCCGGGTTGGTCGCGCCGTCCTCGGGCGCCGGCGCCCAGTGCACCACCGTGCCGGCGCCGGCCTCGCAGGCCTCCTTGGCGGTGTGCAGCAGCGACGACGGCCCGCACGGCTTGATCCCGTCCCGCCACCAGCTGCCCGAGCACAGCAGCAGCCGCTTGGCGCGGGTGACGGCGACGTACCCCAGCCGGATCTCCTCGTCCCGGCCGAAGTCCTTCCAGTCCTGGACGTACTCCTCCAGCGCGTCGCGCACCACCGCCTGGTCGCCGGACCCGGGCACGGGCAGCTTCAGACGGGGCAGCTCCTCGCGGTCGGTGAGCCGCAGGTCGACCGGGACGGCACCCGGGTCCTTGATCCAGGAGTCGCTGGCGTTGGACCGCGCGGGGAACTGGTCGACCGTCATCCCCGGCACGGCGACGACGTCCCACTCCAGGCCCTTGGCCGAGTGCCCGGTGAGCAGCTGGACGGCCTCCGGGTTGACCGCCACCTCTCCCGGTTCCAGCCCGCGCTCGCGCTCCTCGGCGTCACGCAGGTAGCCCAGGAACGCCGGCAGCGAGGGCAGCTCGGCCAGCTGGGTGAACTCCGCCGCCACCCCGTGCAGGGCGTCCAGGTGCGCGCGCGCGCCGGCGGGGCTGACCCCGGGCGCGCTGGCCAGCTCGGTCTCCAGGCCCAGCGTCCGGGCCACCTCGTCGACCAGGTCGGGCAGCGACTCACCGATCCGGTTGCGCAGGTGGGCCAGCTCGCCGCCCAGGCGGCGCAGCCGCCGGTAGCCGGTGGGCGAGTACTGCTCGGCGTCGCCGAGGTCGTCGATCGCCTCGACGATGCTGCCCCGCTCCTGCGGCGGCTCGGCGGTGGCCGCCGCGGCAGCCTCCCCTTCGGCGGGCGGGGCCGGGCGGCGGGAGTGCACCAGCGCCCGGGCCCGCGCCTCGAGCGCCGCGAGGTCGCGCGGGCCGATCCGCCAGCGCGCCCCGGTGAGCAGCCGGCCCATGGCGTCACCGGCGGTGGGGTCGACCAGCACCGTCAGGGTGGCGACGACGTCGGAGACCTCGGGCACCTCGAGCAGCCCGCCCAGCCCCACCACCTCGACCGGCAGGCCGCGCTCGCGCAGCGCCGCCGCGATGCCCGGCAGCTGCTTGCGGGTGCGGACCAGCACCGCCATGGAGGCCGGGCGGCCGTCGTCCCGGGCCGGCAGGGCGGCGTCGCGGCCCTCCCAGCAGGCGGCGAACCGGTCGGCCAGGGCGGCGGTCTCCTCCGCCACGGTCTCGTAGAGCCCGACGGTCACCGCGCCGCGTCCGGCGGTCGGCGCCGGAGCCAGATCGGGCAACGGGGAGGCCGGCTCGGGCAGCATCCCGGAGACGGCGTTGGCGACGGCGAGCACCGCCTCGTCGTTGCGCCAGCTGGTGGCCAGGGTCAGCCGCTCGGCCCGGCGTCCCGGGTGGCCGGGGAAGGTGCGGGCGAACCGCTCGATCGTGCCGGCCGACGCGCCGCGCCAGCCGTAGATGGACTGGCGCGGGTCGCCGACGGCCAGCACGGGGTGGCCGCTGTCGCCGCCGAAGAGCGCCTCGAGCATGCGCAGCTGCCCGACGCTGGTGTCCTGGTACTCGTCGAGCAGCACGACCTTCCAGCGGGCGCGCTCGCGGTGGCCGACCTCCGCCGACGCCACGGCGATCCGCGCGGCATAGGCGACCTGGTCGGCGTAGTCGATCGAGCCCATCGCCCGCTTGCGCGCCTCGAAGGCCTCGACCAGCGGCAGCAGCGCCACCCGGGCCCGCTGCCGGGCGAGCATCTCGGTCACCGCGGCGTAGGGCCCCTTCTTCTTCGGGGCGTCGGGGTAGCCGGCGATCTGCGTCTCGAGCCGGGCGGTCCACGCGCGGAGGGCGGCGGGGGCGACGTCGTGCTCGCCCATCTCCGCCGCCAGCGCCAGCACGTCCTCGACGGTGGTGAGCAGGGAGAGCGGCACGTCGGACATGTCCCCGGTCCACGCGGCGACCGCCGTCGTCGCCTGGCCCCAGCACATCGCCGGGCCGAGGACGCCCGCGCCGGGCTCCACCCCGATGCGCAGCCCGTGCTCGGCGACCAGCGCCGCCGCGTAGCCGTGGTAGGTCGACACCGTCGGCTGGGCGATCCCCAGCCGCTCCTTCAGATCGGGCTCGGTGTCCGGGTGGCGGGCGAGCGCGCCCAGCCGCAGCCGGATCCGCTCGTTGAGCTCGCTCGCGGCCTTGCGGGTGAAGGTGAGCCCGAGGATCGCCTCGGGCTCGATGATCCGGTTGGCCACCAGCCAGGACACCCGCGCGGCCATCGTCTCGGTCTTGCCCGATCCCGCCCCCGCCACGACGACCAGGGGCCGGTCGGCCGGCGCGGACACGACGCCGGCCTGCTCGTCGGACGGCGCGTAGGAGAGCCCGCAGCGTGCGGCGACCTCGGCCGGGGTGAGCAGCCGGCGAGGCGCCGGCTCGTCGGCCGGGGCACCGGCGAACAGGTCGTCGAAGGACAGCTGTTGAAGGACCTCGTCCTCCCCTCCGCTCGCACGCTCGCGAGGGAACCCGGGACGGGGCCGTCCAGAACCTCGGGTCATCCGGTCACCTGCCGGCCGCGCTCCTGCAGCGGGCAGCTGCGCCGGGCCGGGCAGCGGGAGCAGTGGGTGCCGGTACGGACCTCGAAGGTTCCGCCGCCCATGCCCTCACCCACCTCGGCCACGAGCTGTCCCGCCCAGGTCTGGTCCAGCGGCACGTCGGCGGGCAGGGGCTCCTGGTGCTGCTCCTTGGCCTTGGCGCCGGTGCCGACCTGCAGCAACGCGGCGCCGCCGGGCACGGTGCCGTGCTCGGCGAAGCCGCCGGCGGCGATCGCCACCTGGTAGGCGGCGAGCTGGCCGTGCTCCTCGGTGTTCCTGACCGCCGTCTTGCCGGTCTTGAGGTCGACGACGACCAGGCGCCCCTCGCCGTCGCGCTCCAGCCGGTCCACCTGGCCGCGGATCCGCGCCCGCCCGACCACGACGTCGACGCTGCCCTCGGCGGTGAGCAGCTCCCGGCCGTTGGCGACGTGCCAGCGGAGGAAGCGGTCGAGCATGTCCTGGGCGTGGACCCGCTGCCGCTGGTCGGCCCACCCGGGCCCGAGGTCCAGCTGGTCGAGCTCGTCGTCCAGGACGGCGCGCGCGTCGGCGGCGGACAGCCCCTCGGCGACCTGCTGCGCCACGGCGTGCACCGCCGTGCCGACGGTGCGGGTCGCGTCCGGGGAGGCCTCCGCGCCCACCGCGCCGAGCACCCAGCGCAGGGGGCACTTCTGGAAGGTCTCGATGGCCGACGGCCGCACCCGCACCGGCTCCTCCTCCGGCACCAGGGGGGCGTCGTCGGACAGCGGTGCCAGCCCCCACCAGCGGGCGGGGGCGGCGCCGGGCACGCCGTCGTCGGCCAGCCGGCGCAGCACCGAGGCCGCCGCCGACCGCCTGGGCGCGGGGGTGTGCGGATCGGTGAGCGCGCGCCGCAGCTCGGCGACGAGGGCGGACAGCGTCAGTGCCCGCGGCAGCTCGGTGAGCGGGCGGCCGTCGGCCGGCGGCGGCTCGACCAGGTCGAGGAAGCGGGAGGCGGTCGCCCCAGCGTCGGCGCCGTCCAGGGCGCCCTCGACGGCGGTGACCAGCAGCCGGCGGCGCGCGCGGGTGCAGGCGACGTAGAAGAGCCGGCGCTCCTCGGCGAGCGCGAGGGTGCGGCGGTCGGTGCGGGCACCGTCGATGCCGGCAACCTTCTCCACCAGGACCTCGGCGCCGAGCAGCGACGCCCGTTCCCGCAGGTCCGGCCAGACGCCCTCCTGCACGCCGGAGACGCAGACCAGTTCCCACTCCAGACCCTTGGAGGCGTGCGCGGTGAGCAGCCGCACCGTCTCGCCCGCCACGGCGCGCGCGGCGCCGGTGTCACCCGGGAGTTCCTGCGCCGACAGGTGCGCGACGAACGCGCGGACGTCGGCCGAGGGCAGTCGGTCTACGAAGCCGGCGGCGGCGTCGAACAGCGCGACGACGGCGTCGAGGTCGCGGTCGGCCACGGCCCCCGACGGGCCGTCGGCGGCACTGGCCCGCGCCCACCGGGTGGCCAGCCCGCTGGTCTGCCACATCGCCCACAGCACGTCCTCGGCGGTGCCGCCCTGCGCCAGGGCGAACCGTCCGGCGGCCATGACCGCGGCCACCCGCGCGGCGGGGCGGACGACGTGCTCGGGCAGCGCCTCCAGCAGCGCCTCGTCGGCCAGCGCCATCGCCAGCGGGGCGCCCCGTTCGGCGGCATCGACGCCCTGCTTGGCCAGCGCGATGCGGACCGCGCGGCGCAGGCGGCGCAGGTCGAGCACGGTGGCACCGCCCAGCGGGGAGGCGAGCAACGCCTCCGCCGCCGGTTCGTCCAGGCCCGCCGGTTCGCCGTCCGGCCCGGGGAGCAGCGCCGTCAGCGTGTGCAGGAAGGGAGCCACCGCGGGCTGGGCGGCCAGCGGGAGGTCGTCGGTGGAGACGGTGACCGGCACCCCGGCCGAGGCGAGCGCCCGCCGGAAGGGCCCCAGCACCGCGGCCGTGCGCACGACGACGGCCATCCGGGACCACGGGACGCCGTCGAGCAGGTGCGCCCGCCGGAGCACGTCGGCGACGTAGGCGGCCTCGACCGCGGTGGAACCGAAGACGTGCACCTCGGCCTCGCCGGGTGGGGCGCCCTCGCCGGCGGCCAGCCGGCGGTGCTCCCACGGCCCGGGCAGCCCCTCGGCGACCTGCCGGCTGACCCGCAGCAGTTCCTCGCCCGACCGGCGGCACACGCCGAGCGACAGCCTGCCGGCCGCGCGGCCGTCGGTGTGCCGGAAGCGGTCGGGGAACTCGACGATGCCGCGGGGCTCGGCGCCGCGGAAGGCGTAGATCGACTGGTCCGGGTCACCGACGGCGACCAGGTTGGCACCGCCGCCGGCCAGCAGCTCCAGCAGCTCGACCTGGGCGGGATCGGTGTCCTGGTACTCGTCGACGAACAGCCAGCGGGCGCGCTCCCGCTCCTGGCGCAGGAGCTCCGGGTCCTCGCTCAGTTCGAGGATGGCCTGGCGGACCAGCTCGGCGGGGTCGTAGCCCGAGGCGTCACCGCGCGAGGCCACCCAGAAGTCGCTGACGTTCTCGTACTGCTGCTGGAACGCCGCCGCGTGCACCCAGTGCTCGTTGCCGGTCTCCCGCCCCCAGGCGGCCAGCTGCGCCGCCCCGACCCCGCGCTCGGTGGCGCGCAGCAGCAGCTCGCGCAGCTCCGCCCGGAAGCCCTCGGTGGCCAGCGCCGGCGCCAGGTCGTCGGGCCAGCGCACGGTGCCGACGCCCTCGGCGTCACCGCGCAGCAGCTCGGCGACGACGGCGTCCTGCTCGGCGGAGGTGAGCAGCCGCGGCGGCGGGTCCCCGCGGAGCACGGCGGCTCGGCGGAGGACGCCGTAGGCGTAGGAGTGGAACGTACGGGCCAGCGGCTCGCGGATGGTGCGGGCGACGCGGGAGGTGATGCGGGTGCGCAGCTCCGCCGCAGCCTTGCGGCTGAAGGTCAGGACGAGGATCTGCTCCGGGTCGATGCCGGCGTCGATGCGGCGGGCGACGGCCTCGACGATCGTCGTCGTCTTGCCCGTACCGGGGCCGGCGAGCACGAGCAGCGGCCCGCCGGGGTGGTCGACGACGGCCTGCTGCGTCGGGTCCAGCACCGGCGGCGTGGTGTGCGGGGGCTCGCCCGGCAGGAGCCGGTAGACCGGACCTGCTTCACCCCCGCGCTGTGCCACCCCTCGATGGAAGCACGGGGGTACGACGATCCTGCGCCGGACGTGACGGGTGGAACGAGAGGGTCAGGCCGCCAGGGAGTCCAGGAGCGCCTGCTCCAGCATCAGGTCGGCCGCGGTGGTGAGCCAGCCCGCGACCAGCAGGAGCGGGAAGGCCCGCTCCTCGTCCAGGGATGCGGTTCCGGCGACCAGCCCGGCCTGGGCCACTGCCCGGCACGCCATGGTGTTCATGCACCGGAGATCGGCAGCCATTCCGGACGACTGAAGCGAATGCGCGGAAATGGTGCACCGGGGAAAGCCGGACATGCGGCGGACATCCGCCGGTGACCGCGCCCCACGTGGTTCTCGTCCGCCGGCCTCAGTCGGGCCAGCCCACCGCGTCGAGCACGACCCTGCCGTCGCGCACCGGCACGCCCTCGGCCGCGAGGAGCGCCGCCTGCCGCACCCGGACCGGCTCGGCCATCGAACCGTCCGCGCGCACGACCCGGTACCAGGGCACCGCTCCCCCGCCCTGCGACAGCGCCCGCGCCACCCGCCGTGGCCCGACGCCGACCAGCCGGCCGATGGCCCCGTAGGTGCTCACCCGGCCCGGCGGGATGCCCGCGACGGCGTCGAACACCGCCTCGTCGACGTCGACAGCTTCCTCGGCCACCCGTCGATCATGGCAAGCGTCGTCCGCAGCCGGACATCTGCGGCGGCGGGATGTCCGGCTCCGGGCCATTTCTCCCCGTACCGTGGCTCAGACCGCCTTGCGCCCGAAGCGGGCCAGCAGCCGCGTCTGTGGATCGGCGGAGGCCGAGACGTCCAGCGGCGCCTCGAAGACCCCGGGGATGCCGTCCTCCGGCAGCCGCTCGGCATACACGAGCGCGGCGGTCACCAGCTCGCCGTCCAGTTCCGTGTCGCCGCCGGTCGAGTGCGCGAGGTCCCAGGCGTGGACGGTGAGGTCCGTCGTCATCTCGAAGATGTACTCGGCGGCGGGAGTGGGCCCCCGCGACAGGTGCACGGTGCGGATCAGACCCTCGTCCTCGGCGAACGCCGACAGCGCGCCGTCGGCGGCGGACTCCCAGCCCAGGAGCGGGTCGTTGCCCAGCAGATCGCTGGTGTCGTCGGGGAACCGGCCCTCGGCGTACGGCTCGCCGGCCATCAGCGGCGGCACCCACAGCTGCTCGCTGACCAGGTGCGCGACCAGGTCGGAGACCGTCCAGCCGGGCAGCGAGGGGTCCTCCCAGCGGTCCGGCTCGACCGCGTCGACCCGGTCGGTGAACTGGTTCTGGGCACGCTGGAAGAGCTCCAGGAGCTCGACGGGCGAGAAGTCGGACATGGGAGAAGTGAACATGCCGAGGGCCCGGCCCGCCTCTCGATCAGAAAAGCGGACCGGCTGAAGGACCCCCGTCCTCCCCGCGCTTCGCAAGCTCAGCACGGGCCCCTGGACGGGGGCCGTTCCAGCACCTCGCGGTCAGTACGTGGGGAGCGCCTTGTCGATCCGCGTGGCCCACGCCGTCACGCCGCCCTGCACGTGCACGGCGTCCTTGAAGCCGGCGTTCTTGACCGCGGCCAGCGCCTCGGCGGACCGCACGCCGGTCTTGCAGTGCAGCACGATCGGCTTGTCCTGCGGCAGCTGCGCCAGCGCCCGGCCGGAGAGGATCTCGTCCTTGGGGATGAGCTTCGCGCCCGGGATCGAGACGATCTCGTACTCGTTGGGCTCCCGGACGTCGATCAGCTCGAACTCCTTGCCGGCGTCCATCATGTCCTTGAGCTCGTCGACGGTGATGGTCGAGCCGGCGGCCGCCTCCTGGGCCTCCTCGGACACGACGCCGCAGAAGGCCTCGTAGTCGATGAGGCCGGTGATCGGCTCACCCTCGGGGTCCTTGCGCACCTTGATCTCGCGGAACGTCATCTCGAGGGCGTCGTAGACCATGAGCCGGCCGAGCAGCGTCTCGCCGACGCCGGTGATCAGCTTGACGGCCTCGGTCGCCTGGATGGCGCCGACGGTGGCGCACAGCACGCCGAGCACGCCGCCCTCGGCGCACGACGGGACCATGCCGGGCGGCGGCGGGACCGGGTACAGGTCACGGTAGTTCGGGCCGTGCTCGTTCCAGAACACCGAGACCTGGCCGTCGAAGCGGTAGATCGAGCCCCACACGTAGGGCTTGTCCAGCAGCACGCACGCGTCGTTGACCAGGTAGCGCGTGGCGAAGTTGTCGGTGCCGTCGACGATGAGGTCGTACTGGCTGAAGATGTCCATCACGTTGTCGCTGTCCAGCCGCGTCTCGTGCAGCCGGACATCGATCAGCGGGTTGATCTCCTTGATGGAGTCGCGCGCGCTCTCGGCCTTGGACCGGCCCACGTCGGACTGCCCGTGGATGATCTGGCGCTGCAGGTTGGACTCGTCGACGGTGTCGAACTCGACGATCCCGAGCGTGCCGACACCGGCCGCCGCGAGGTACATCAGCACCGGCGACCCGAGACCACCGGCGCCGACGGCGAGGACCTTGGCGTTCTTCAGGCGCTTCTGCCCGTCCATCCCGACGTCGGGGATGATCAGGTGGCGGCTGTAGCGGCGGACCTCCTCGACGGACAGGTCGGCGGCGGGCTCCACCAGGGGTGGCAGGGACACGGCTTGCTCCTCGGGTCTTCTCGACAGCGGCCCCGCAGGACCAGCGTTCACGCGGACAACAGCGTGACAGGCCCAGCTCTTCCCACCGCCCGGGAGGTCAGCCGCGCAGGTCCCGGCTGCCGTACCGGGTCAGTCCCGCGGCGGCGAGCACCGCGGCCAGCGCCATCATCACCACCGCCCCCGCGACGTCCCACGGCTCGGCCGGGACGGCGGCCAGGTGCGTGAAGGGCGAGAGGTCCCCCACCCACGCGGGCCAGCGGAACGAGTCGGCGAGCACGAGCAGCAGGTAGCCGCCCGCCGCGGGCAGCACGCCCAGGCCCAGGACGGCCGACGGCGCCCAGCCGAGCGCCGCCAGCGCCGCCCCCAGGCAGAGCAGGGCGACCGGCACGACGCTCAGCGCGCCGGCCAGCGCCTCCCCCGGACCGAGTCCGGCGCCCACCCAGGCGGCACCCGCCCAGGTGGCGAGTCCCGCGATCGCGGCGAGCAGCAGCACCGCGCCCGCGCCCGCTGCCGTCTCCGTCAGCACCCAGCGGACCCGGCCGACCGGTGAGGCGTAGAGCAGCGACAGCCGGCCGGCGCGCTCGTCGGCGGCGGTGGCCGCGATCCGGGTGGCGGCGAACGCACCGAGCGGGACGGCCAGCAGCGCGAACAGCGCCGCTACGTACCCCTGGACCGACCCGAGCTGGGCGAATCCGGCCTGCGCCGCCATGTCGGCGAAGGCCCGGTTCTCCCGGAGGAAGTCGATCATCGACGTCGCCAGCAGCCCGATGAGCAGGAAGTAGGCGCCCAGACCGGCACCCCAGGCGAGCACGGGCCGCCGCATCCGGTGGACGGCCAGTCCGGGCAGCGACCGCAGCAGCCGGCTCGCCCGCCGGCCGGTGTCCCGGGCGGCCAGCCTGCCGCGGCCCACGTCCCGACCGCCGGCCATGACGACGGCGCCACTGCCGGCGACCGCGACCATCGCCAGGAGGACCAGCACGGGCAGCGGCCGGTCACCCGCGTAGGGCTCGACCCGTCCGAGCAGGCCGAACGGGCTGAACCAGTGCAGCCACGCCAGCGCGGGCACCCCGTCGCCGACCATGCGCATCAGCAGGCCGGTCAGCAGGACGGCGACGGCCATCCCGGAGGCCGTCCGCCGCTCCGGTGCGAGCTGGGCAGCCAGCACACCCAGCGCCGCCCCCGTCATCCCGATGCCCGCGAGCGCCGCCCCGAAGAGCACCGCCCCGAGGGCAGCGGTGCCGGCCAGCAGCAGGCCGACGGCCAGCGCGGCGCCCGGGAGCGCGGCGGCGACGAGCAGGACGCCGAGGTGACGGCGCACGACCGTGGGCAGCGAGAGGCGGCCGCCGAGCAGCAGGTCCCAGCGCCCGGCCTCCTCCTCGGCACGGGTGGTGCGCGTGCCGGTGAGCGCCGCCCACACCCCGACGAGCACCCCGAGCACGGTGCCGAGCCGCCAGACGGTGAAACCGCCGGCGTCGTCGAGCGCCACCGCGGGCCCGAACAGGGTGCGGATGGCCGGGTTGTCGGCCAGCGCCGCGAGGGAGGCCGGGCCGATGGTCCCCTCGAACGTGGACCGGTACTGGATCGCGACGAACGCCGGGAGCAGCCCGGCGAGCAGGGTGACGACGAGCGTGCCCCGGCGCACCTGGCGCACGGCGATGCCGGTCACCAGGCGGCCCGGCGAGCCGCCCGCTCCGGCAGCCGGCGCCCGTGGCGGACGTCGCGTGGTCGTCGCGGTCACGCCGGCACCTCCCCGTAGTAGTCCAGGAAGATCTCCTCCAGCGACGGCTCCCGGACGTCGATCCGCACGACGTCGGCCTCGGCGAGGGCGCCGAGCACCGGACCGGGTGGGCCGGTGAGCGCCAGGGTGAGGCGCAGGTCGGAGACCTCCCGCACGTCGGCCACCCCCGGGAGCTCCGCCAGCCGGCGCAGCTCCGGCGCCGGCCGGGCGAGGTCCACGACGACCTCCGACCGGCGCAGCCGCCGCAGCTCGGCCAGGCCGGCGACCTCCACCAGGCGCCCCCGCCGCAGGATGCCCACCCGCGTGCAGACGGCGTCCACCTCGGCGAGCTGGTGCGAGCTCAGGAAGACCGTCTGCCCCCGGTCGGCCGCCTCGGCGATGCACCGCCGGAACTCCCGCTCCATGAGCGGGTCCAGGCCGCTGGTCGGCTCGTCGAGGACCAGCAGCGGCGCCCGGGTCGCGAAGGCGGCCACGAGGGCGACCTTCTGCCGGTTGCCGGTCGAGTAGGTGCCGGCCCGGCGGTCGGGTTCCAGGGCGAACCGCCCGACCAGCTCGTCCCGGTAGGCCAGGTCGGTACCGGGGCCGACGCCGGCGAGCAGGTCCAGGCACTCCTGACCGGTGAGCGTCGGCCAGAGGGCGACGTCGGCCGGGACGTAGGCCAGGTGCCGGTGCGCGCGCTGCACGTCGTCGGCCCGGTCACCGAAGATCCACGCGGCGCCGCCGGTGGGCCGCAGCAGCCCCAGGAGCATGCGGATCGTCGTCGACTTGCCGGCGCCGTTGGGGCCGAGGAAGCCGAACACCTCACCGGCCGGGACGGTGAGGTCGAGGCCGTCCACCGCGAGGGTGGTGCCGAAGCGCTTGCTCAGGTGCTCGGTGCGCAGCGCAGCGGTGGTGTCCATGGCACTCCGATCGCAGTCGGAACTCGACTGCCGACCAGGCTTCCCGGCGCACCGGGGACGACGTTAGCCCTGCGCAGGACCGCGCGACAGCCTTTCCGCGCTGCTGCCCGAAGGCCTCAGGGGAAGGGCCAGGCGTTCTTTCCGCAGCCGTCCAGCCCGAGCGTCTGCTGCTGCATGACCGGCGCGATCTGACCCGCTCCCGGGCAGGGCCTGTGGCCGTTGCCGAGGGCGTGCCCGACCTCGTGGTTGATGACGTAGGGCCGGTAGGTGGCGAGGTCGCCGTCGTAGTGCGGGACCGCCGTGGCCCACCGCGCCAGGTTGATGACCGCCCGCTCGCCGTAGCGGCAGGAGGTGTAGCCACCGGTCCCCACCCCGGGGCAGTAGGTCTCCATGTTGCCGGGGCTGACCAGGCTCACGCGGAAGTCGTACTGACGCGCGTCGGCCTCGGCGATGCCGACCCGCTGGAAGGACATCCGCCCGCCGTTGCCCCACGAGCGCGGGTCGGCGAGGGTCTGCGTCACGGCCTCGGCGAACACCGCCCCGTCGACGCCGATGCCGTCCTCCACCTCGACGACGAAGCGCTTCAGCGGTCCCGTGCCGTAGACCTGCGAGCTCCCGTCGACGATCGACAGCGTGCCGGCGCCCTGCTCCACGTAGTCGGCGACCGCCGCGGGAACGGGCTCGGTGGGGCCGGCGTCGCCCTGGGCGGGCGCGGTCGGGGCGGACGCGGTCAGGGCTGCGGGTCCGGACGTCGTCGCCGCGGCCGGTGGGGTCGCCGTGGTGGGAGCGGCCGCAGGCGTCGCCGGCGCCGACCCGGGCGGGTGGAGGACCAGGTCGACCAGGACCACCACCGTGGCGACGGCCAGGAACGGGAGGGCGTAGGCCCGCCAGCCGTGCCGGCGGACGAACCGGCGGAACCAGCTGCGCTCGCGCTCGGGGGGTCGACGAGAGGTCCGCACCCGCGGTTCCGGGTGGGCGGCCAGCGGCCGGGGACGCCCCGCCGGGCGACCGTCGGTCAGACGTCCTCCCACCGGCTGAACTCCCTGCCCTCGATCCCCCGCCGCGCTGAGGACCTCAGCGTCTCACGCTCCGTCGTGCATCGGCGACAGTCGGACCCGACGCGCTCATCCCGGGTCGCTCCTCGACCAGGCCGAGGATCGCCCGCGCGGTCGGCTCGGCGGCCTCCAGCATCGCCACGTGGCCGACGCCGTCCAGCACCAGGAGCCGGGCATCCGGGACCGCGGCGGCCAGGCGCGGGGCGAGGGCGGGGTCCACCAGGCGGTCCCGGCTGCCCCAGACCACGAGGGTGGGCATGCGCAGGCTGCGCGCCGCCCGCCAGGCGTTCGCGCGACCGACGCGCAGGTAGGACGTGATGAGCCCGCGCATGCTCCGGGCCAGGGCCCGGTCCGCCCACGGCTGACCGGCGCGCTCGCGCATCTCCTGCGCGGCCTGCTCGATCCGCTCGGGCGGGACGTTCGAGGGGTCGCCGAAGCACATCCGCACCATCGCGCGGACGTTGTCCTCGGGTCGCACCCCGGCCAGCCGGCGCTCCGCCAGCGCCGGGACGCCCGGCAGCAGGAGCAGCAGCAGGGCCCGGCTGAACGCCGGCGGGACCCGGTAGACGGGCATGGCCGGGGACACCAGTGTCAGCGTCGCCACGAGGTCGGGCCGCCGGGCGGCCACGAGCAGGCTCACCAGGCCGCCCAGCGAGTTGCCCACCAGGTGCACCGGCCGCCCGGTCGCCTCCCCGGGGAGCGCCATGACGTGTTCGAGCACGTCGACCACCGTCCGCACGTGCCCGCGCACGGAGTACCGGCTCCGCGGCGGGGGCACCGAACGGCCGAAGCCCGGCAGGTCCACCGCCCACCCCTCGAAGCGGACGGCGAGCAGCGCGGCGAGGTCGGTCCAGTTGGTCGAGGCGCCGCCGAGCCCGTGCACGTACACGGCCCGCTCCCGCACGGCGTCCCCGCCGTCCACCGGGCCGGTCCAGGGGGTGTGCCGCAGGACGACCGCGCCGCCGCGCACCGGCAGCTCCTGTTCCGGCCACGGGGGCACCAGGCCCTCCAGCGGCGGCAGCGGCGTCGGCGAGAGCAGGGCGTCGGACATCGCCTGCGACGGTAGCGCCGGGCGACGGGTCCCGTGCCCGTCCGCACCTCGTCGGTACCATCCCCCTGCCATGCAGCCCACACGCCCCGACGCCGCCAGCCGGCGTACCTCTCGCCTGCCCCGGGGGGCACGACGGCTGCAGCTGCTGCGCGCAGCGCAGGACGTCTTCGTCGCCCAGGGCTTCCACGCCGCCGCGATGGACGACATCGCCGACCGCGCCGGGGTCAGCAAGCCGGTGCTCTACCAGCACTTCCCCGGCAAGCGGGAGCTGTACCTGGCGTTGCTCGAGGAGCACGTCTCCGAGCTCGCCGACCGGGTCGGCCAGGCCATGGGCGGCACCGCGGACAACCGCGCCCGGGTCGACGCCGCCGTCGGGGCGTACTTCGACTTCATCGACGCCGACGGCGAGGCCTTCCGGCTCGTCTTCGAGTCCGACCTGCGCAACGACGCCGACGTCCGCGCCATCGTCGACGGCGGCACCCGCGTGTCCGTGGAGGCGATCGCCGGCATCATCGCCGCGGACACCGGCGCCGACCCGGAGCGCGCCCTGCTGCTGGCCTCGGGCCTGGCCGGGCTGGCGGAGAGCAGCGCCCGCTGGTGGCTGCCCCGCAAGGGCACGGTGTCCCGCGACGAGGCGGTGTCGCTCATGTCGGCGCTGGCCTGGCGGGGCATCTCCGGCTTCCCGCGGGTCGACGGCGACCAGTCGTCCTCCTGACCCGCGTTCGCTGACGGCGCACCCGCTCGACCGGCCCCTCCGCCAGGAGCTGGACTAGCGTGGGCAGCAGTCGCGCGAACCGAGGAGGCATCGCCTACGTGGAAGTCAAGATCGGCGTCCAGCACTCGCCCAAGGAGCTGGTCATCGACAGCCCCAAGACCCCTGACGAGATCGCGACCGAGGTGGCCAAGGCCATGTCGGGCTCGACCAAGGACGGCCTGCTCACCCTGGTCGACGAGCGGGGCCGCCAGGTCCTCGTGCCGGTCGACCGCATCGCCTACGTGGAGATCGCGCAGGCCGACCAGCGCCGCGTCGGCTTCATCGCCGGCACCGGCTCCTGAGGCAGCACAGCACGTCCTGAGAGGGCGCTCCCGCGCGATGCGCGGGGGCGCCCTCCCTGCTTCGCGGACCGTTCGCCGGGTCGCGCCACCACGTTCCCGGCCTCTCGTCAGGGAGTCAGCCCGAGCGCCTTCATCCGCTCGGTGTGCGACCTGGTGATCCGTTCGATCAGGCGGCCGACGCCGGACAGGTCGCCGGTGCCGGACACGATGAGCTCCGACAGCCCGTCGTGCTCGGCGATCACCGCCTGCGAACGGGTCATGGCCTCGCCCACCAGCCGGCGGCCCCACAGCGCCAGCCGGCCGGCCACCTTGCGGTTCGCGGCGATCGCCGCGCGCACCTCGCGGACGGCGAAGTCGGCGTAGCCGGTGTCGGCGAGCACCTCGAGCACCAGGCCCCGGTCGGGCTCGGGGAGGAAGCCGGCGATCTCCCGGTAGAAGTCCGTGGCCAACCCGTCGCCGACGTAGGCCTTCACCAGCCCCTCGAGCCAGGTGCTCGGCCGGGTGCTCTCGTGGAAGGTGTCCAGGGCGGAGACGAAGGGCGCCATCGCCTCGGCGGGATCGACGCCCAGCTCGGTCAGCCGGGCGGTCAGCCGGACGTGATGGGCGATCTCGGCGGCCGCCATGCGGGCCAGCGCGGCCCGACCGCCGAGCGTGGGGGCCATCCGCGCGTCCTCGGCCAGCCGGTCGAAGGCGGTGAGCTCGGCGTACGCGAGCGCGCCCAGCAGGTCGGCGACGGCCGTGTTCTCGACCGGGGGCACGGCATCTCCACAGGACTCGGCGACGGCGGTGCGGCGTGCCCCGGAGGAGTGATCGACGCGACACCGGGGAGCGCGGCGCGGAGAGGCTAACCGGTGCCCGCGCTAGCATGGGAATCGGCGAGCCTTCGGGCCCGCTCGTACATCTGTGCGCTGACGACCGCTGGACGACGCCCCCGGGCCGTCTCCCGGGCCGTGGCGAGGCCCGGTTCTGCTGGCCGCGTCGGCGCTGGAACCGATCCCGCGACACCAGACCCGGGACGGGCGCGAGGCGGCGACACCGCTACCGCAGCCGGTCCCCCAGCAGACCAGAGGCGAGACCACTGACCTCCACCGAGAACGCTTCCACCGACACCGCCACCACCCCGGACGCCCCGGCCATCGAGCTGGAGCACGCCGAGACCGGCGCGCCCGCCCCCGAGGAGCTGGAGCAGACCGTCGAGGAGCTCGGCGGTGCGCCCGTCGCGCCCGACAGCCCGCTGTTCAGCGACTTCGACGTGCACCCGGACATCGTCGCCGCGCTGGCCGACGCCGGGATCACCCGCACGTTCGCCATCCAGGAGCTCACGCTCCCCCTCGCGCTGGCCGGCAACGACCTCATCGGTCAGGCCCGTACCGGCACCGGCAAGACCCTGGGCTTCGGCGTCCCGCTGCTGCAGCGGGTCACCCCGCCGGCCGAGGGTGGCGACGGTGTCCCGCAGGCGCTGGTCGTCGTCCCCACCCGTGAGCTGTGCGTGCAGGTCGCCCGCGACCTCGGCACCGCCGGCACCAGGCGCGGCATCCGCGTGCAGGCCATCTACGGCGGGCGCGCCTTCGAGCCGCAGATCGAGTCGCTGCAGAACGGCGTCGAGGTCGTCGTCGGCACGCCCGGTCGGCTGCTCGACCTGGCCCAGCGGGGCGACCTGATCCTCGGCAAGGTCAAGGTGCTCGTCCTCGACGAGGCCGACGAGATGCTGGACCTCGGCTTCCTGCCCGACATCGAGCGGATCCTGGCGATGGTCCCGGACAAGCGGCAGACGATGCTCTTCTCCGCGACGATGCCCGGCCCGATCGTGACCCTGTCCCGGTCGTTCATGACCCAGCCGACCCACATCCGGGCGCACGGCAACGACGAGGGCTCGACGGTCCCGCAGACCACCCAGTTCATCTACCGGGCGCACAACCTGGACAAGCCAGAGCTGCTCTCCCGCGTGCTGCAGGCCCGCGACCGCGGTCTGGTCATGGTCTTCTGCCGCACCAAGCGCACCGCGCAGAAGGTCGCCGACGAGCTCGTCGACCGCGGGTTCGCCGCGGCCGCCGTGCACGGCGACCTCGGCCAGGGCGCCCGCGAGCAGGCGCTGCGCGCCTTCCGCAGCGGCAAGGTCGACGTCCTCGTCGCCACCGACGTCGCGGCCCGCGGCATCGACGTCACCGGCGTCAGCCACGTCGTGAACTACCAGTGCCCCGAGGACGAGAAGACCTACGTGCACCGCATCGGCCGCACCGGCCGCGCGGGGAGCACCGGCGTCGCCGTCACCCTGGTCGACTGGGACGACATCCCCCGGTGGCAGCTGATCAACAAGGCGCTCGACCTGGACTTCGCCGACCCGCCGGAGACCTACTCCACCTCCCCGTGGGTCTACAGCGACCTCGACGTCCCCGAGGGCGCGAAGGGCCGGCTGCCCCGCTCGCAGCGCACCCGCGAGGGGCTGGAGGCCGAGACCCTCGAGGACCTCGGCGAGACCGGCAAGCGCAACCGCCCGGCCCCGGCCGGACGCGGCGGCGAGTCCCGCGGCTCGGACTCCCGTGGCCCCGCCGGTCGCAGCGGCGACGAGGAGAAGCCGGCCGGTGGGCGCAGCCGTCCCCGCCGTCGCACCCGCGGCGGTGGCGGCGGCACGGAAGGCACCGACGCCCCCGCCGAGGGAGAGGCGCCGGCGGCCGAGGGCGCCGAGGGTTCGACGGACGGCGCCAAGCCGCGACGCCGTCGTCGCCGCCGGGGCGGTGCCGGGCGCAGCGGCGCCGGCGAGG
>NZ_POQT01000018.1 GCF_002938435.1 Blastococcus saxobsidens | reverse complement strand
GCGATATCAATCAACCAAAGGAATCCCTGCCACGACTGCACGAGCCGCGGCACGGGGTATTACTTGGCACTGACTTTCGGCACGCTGTTGAGTTCTCAAGGAGCGGACGCGCAGAAACTCGACCCTTCCGGGCTCCGTCCCTAGCTGGATGTCCAACTCTACGCCGCTTCCAGAGCCATCCCCGTGGGGGGCTCCTCGGTGTCCCTTGCGGGCCTCCCGTGGGGCGCAGAGAGAACAGTACACCTCGAGAAAGGGGTTCTGCAGGGGGGGTCCCCGGGGGGTCCCGGGCACGCGCCTGGAGGGGAAAAGACCTGGTCACGCCACTCCGCGGGGCCGGAACTGGACGCTGACGCGCGGGCCCACGGGCTTGGTGGTCTTGGGGATGCAGTGCTCCCACGTCCGCTGGCAGGAGCCGCCCATCACGACCAGGTCCCCGTGGCCGAGCGGGAACCGCAGCGACTCCCCACCGCCGACCGGGCGGAGCAGGAGCGGACGCGGCGAGCCTAAGGAGACGATGGCGACCATCGTGTCGGTGGACCGACCCCGGCCGATCCGGTCTCCGTGCCAGGCCACGCTGTCCCGCCCGTCGCGGTACAGGCACATGCCGGCGGAGACGAAGGGTTCTCCGAGTTCGGGCGCGTAGTGCCGGTTGAGCTGCTCGCGCGCCTCGGTCAGCAGCGCGTGTGGCAGCTGATCGGCTCCGCCGTACCAACGGAGCAGCCGTGGCACGGCGACCTCGCGCTCGTACATCTGCCGGCGGTCCTCCCGCCAGCCGATGTCCCCGAGCAGCACGTCGAGCACCTCGTCGGACCCCGACACCCAGCCGGGCAGGTGGTCCACCCACGCGCCGCGACCGAGCTGGTGCCGGACGACGACGTGCAGCGGATTGAGCGTCGCCTCCTCGGCGAGGTCCCACATCGAGGGCTGGTGCGCCAGCGTCATGCCGGCACGCTACCCCGACTTTTCGCACATGTGTGCGAAAAGCTGTGCATAACTCAGGCGGTGAGCGCCAACGCGAACGGCAGGACCGCCGAGGCGCCGGCCCGCCGGAGCTCGCGGCCGGCCACGGTCATCGTCCAGCGGGAGTCGGCGAGGTCGTCGACCAGCAGGACCGGCCCGTCCACCTCGGCCAGCCGCGCGCGGAGCTCCGGACCGACCACGATCCGCTCCCAGACGGCGGCCAGGCGGAAGGCGCTGTTGCCGCCCGGCTGACCCGTCGGGCCGCCGTGCGCCGACGACAGCTCGCCCAGATAGGGCAGGCGCCCCATCCGCGCCAGTCCCTGCGCCACGCCGGTCACGAGCTGCGGACGGCGGCGGGAGGGGATGGCCACGACCGCTACGGGGCGCTCCTTCCAGTCCCACGCACCGAGCACCCGACCGCAGGCCCGCAGGAGCTCCTCGTCCGGCGGGACGTCGGAGACCGACCGCCGCACCGGGACCTCGAAGGCGGCGTCCGGGTCCTCCTCGATACCGGGTGCCTCGAGGTCGAGTTCCACGACGCCCCCCACGCCGTCGTCACCCAGCAGGGTGCGCAGCCGCTGGCCCCAGCCCAGGTCGGTGAGCCGGGCCACCGCCCGGCCGGTCTCCAGCTGCTCCGACGGCGCGATCCTGCCCTTGACGTCGACGCCCAGCCGGTCGGCGCCGGTGGGCCACATCGCCCGGGGCGCCAGCTCCACACCCGGCCGGTCGAGGGCGGCCGACGCCTTCTCGGCCGCGGCCTCGGGCACGTCCGTGGCGTACCAGGGCCCGGCGCAGACGTCGCAGCGGCCGCAGGGGCGGGCCGTCGGGTCGTCGAGAGCGGACTGCAGGAACGACATGCGGCACTCGGCCTCGTCCACCGGCCGGGCGTAGGCGAGCATCGCCCGCTGCTCGGCCTCGCGGGTGCGCGTCACACGGGCGTAGCGGTCGGCGTCGTAGACCCAGGGACGGCCGGTGGACCGCCAGCCACCCTGCACCCGCTCCACCGCGCCGTCGACGGCCAGGACCTTGAGCAGCAGCTCCAGGCGGGACCGGCGCACGTCGGCGACCGTCTCCAGGCGGGCGACCGACCAGGCCTTGCCGTCTGCCATCGCCGTGAGCACCGCCGCGGCATGGTCCTCTCGTGGCATGGAGGAGGTGGCGAACCACTGCCAGATCGCGATGTCCTCAGGGCCGGGCAGGAGCAGCACGTCGGCGTGCTCCACCGCACGGCCGGCGCGGCCGACCTGCTGGTAGTAGCTGACCGGCGAGGAGGGGGCCCCGAGGTGGACGACGAAGCCGAGGTCGGGCTTGTCGAAGCCCATGCCGAGCGCGGAGGTGGCGACCAGCGCCTTCACCTCGTTGGTGCGCAGCGCCTCCTCCGCGTCCTTGCGGTCGGCGTCGTCCAGCCGGCCGGTGTAGGCGCGCACCTCGTGCCCGGCGTCGCGCAGCAGGTTGGCCGTCTCCTCGGCCGCGGCGACGGTGAGCGCGTAGACGATGCCGCTGCCCGGCAGGTCGCCGATGTGCGAGCTGAGCCAGGCCAGCCGCGCGCGGTCCGAGGGCAGCCGCAGCACACCGAGGCGCAGCGAGTCGCGGGACAGCGGGCCGCGGACCGTCGTCACCTCGACGCCGCCGGCACCGAGCTGCTCGGCGACGTCGTCGACCACGCGCTCGTTGGCCGTCGCCGTCGTGGCCAGGACCGGGGTGCCGGCCGGCAGCGTGCCCAGCAGGTCGCGGATCCGGCGGTAGTCGGGCCGGAAGTCGTGGCCCCAGTCGGACACGCAGTGCGCCTCGTCGACCACGACCAGGCCGCACCGGGCGACCAGCCCGGGCAGCTGCTCCTCGCGGAAGCGCGGGTTGGTGAGCCGCTCGGGGGAGACGAGCAGCACGTCGACGTCGTCGGCGGCCAGGCGGGCGGCGATGTCGTCCCACTCGGTCATGTTGGCGCTGGAGATCTCGACCGCGCGGATGCCGGCGCGGGCGGCGGCGGCCACCTGGTCGCGCATCAGCGCCAGCAGCGGGCTCACCAGCAGGGTCGGGCCCGCCCCGCGACGGCGCAGCAGCGCGGTGGAGACGAAGTAGACGGCCGACTTGCCCCATCCGGTGCGCTGCACGACCAGCGCGCGGGCGGACCGCTCGACCAGCGCGGCGACGGCGGCGTCCTGCCCTTCGCGGAAGACCGCGTCGGGCCGGCCGGTGAGCTCGCGCAGGATCTCCAGGGCCTCGTCGGCGATCGAGGACGGCGGCGCAGCGGTGCTCATGCCGACGACAGTAGGCATGAGCACCGACGGAACGGGTGCCCGCGCGCGACCTGGGGACGACGGAGGACAATCCACAGGCGATGGACCACCAGGGGCAGCTTCCGGCCGACAACCACGTGCACACCCACTGGTCGTGGGACACCCCCGACTCCTCGACGATGCGCCGGGCCTGCGAGCGCGCGATCGCCCAGGGGCTGCCGGCGATCGCCTTCACCGAGCACCTGGACTTCACCGTGTGGCACGCCGAGGACCGGGCCACCGAGGAGGGCCTGGTCGACCGCTACCCGGCGCACCAGCTGCCGATCGACGTCGAGGGCTACTTCGCCGAGATCGCGGAGGTGCGCGACCGGTTCCCGGAGCTGCGCATCTGGTCGGGCATCGAGACCGGCGAGCCGCACCTGTTCGCCGCGAGCATCGCCAAGCACCTCGAGGACTCCCCGGTCGACCGGGTCCTCGGCTCGCTGCACTCGCTGTCGGACGAGGGCCGGCTGATCGGAGTGGGGCGGCTGCTGCACGTGGACGCCGACGCCACGATGCGCCGCTACCTCGGCGAGATGGTCGGGATGATCGGGAGCAGCGACGTCTTCCAGGTGCTGGCGCACGTGGACTTCCCGCGCCGGTACTGGCCCGGGGGCAGCCACCGGTACGTGGAGAAGGACTACGAGGAGGAGTACCGGGCGGTGTTCCGCGCGCTGGCCGGCACCGGCCGGGCGCTGGAGATCAACACCAGCAGCCCGCTGGCCTCGGCCGACCAGGTGCGCTGGTTCTACGAGGCGGGCGGCGAGGCGGTGAGCTTCGGCAGCGACGCGCACGCGCCGGCTGCGGTCGGGCAGAAGTTCGAGCTGGCCGTCGCCGTCGCCGAGGCCGCGGGGTTCCGCCCGGGGCGGGACCGCTTCGACTTCTGGCGCCGCTGACGGACCGTCCCGTCACGCCGAGCCGGGCACCTCGACCGGCCGGGGGCGGTACCACGCCCAGAAGGCCAGGCCCACGGCCAGCGACCAGAACGCGGAGCCGATGCCGCCCACGGTCACCCCGCTGATCGCGACCAGGAAGGCGGCGACGACGGGGATGCGGTCCTCGGGCCGGGCCAGCGCGCCGCTCAGGGACGACGCCAGCACCGGCCACAGCGCCAGGCCGGCCGCGGCGGCGACGAACCCGGCCGGCGCCGTGGCGACGAGGGCGGCGACCGCGACCGAGACGAGCGCGAAGCCGACGTAGGCGAACCCCGCCGTGCGGGCGGCCAGGTACCGGCGCCCCGGGTCGGCGTCCGCTTCCGGGCCGGCCGCCAGCGCCGCGCTGATCGCCGCCAGGTTGATCGCGTGACCGCCGAAGGGTGCGCCGAGCACCGTGCCGGCGCCGGTGACCGCCATGGCCGGGCGCCACGGCGCGCGATAGCCGTAGGACGCGAGCACCGCCATGCCCGGGACGTTCTGAGACGCCATGGTCACCAGGAACAGCGGCAGAGCCAGCCCGACGACGGCGGTGGAGGCGAAGTCCGGCGTCGTCCAGTCCAGACGGGGGACCAGGGCGGACGCCGGCACACCGCCGTCCCGGACGGCCAGCCAGCCGATGATGCCGAGGGTGACCGCGAAGGCGGCCGGCACGGCCCACCGCGCGGAGAACCGGAGCAGCACGACCCAGACGAGGACCACCGGAACCACGAGCCAGGGCATCTCGAGGGCGGACCGGACCGGCTGCAGGCACAGCGGCACCAGGACGCCGGCCAGCATGGCCTGGGCCAGCACCGGCGGGATGGCCCCGATCGCGTCGCCCAACCGGGGCCACGCGGCGGTGAGCAGGACGAGGCCGCCCACCAGGACGAAGGCGGCGACGGCCACCGACCAGGACGGCGCCGATGCACTGGCCAGGAGCGCTGCGCCCGGCGTGGACCAGGCCACGGTGATCGGCAGGCGGGTCCGCTGGGCCAGCAGCACGGTCGCCAACCCCATGGCGAGGGACAGGACCAGGAGGCCCGACGCCGCCTGACCCGGCGTCGCACCCACCGCCCGGAGCCCGGTGATCACGACGGCGAAGGAGCTGAGGAACCCGACGAGCGCGGTCACCAGCCCCGCGACGGTGGTCGACGACGCGGCGGCGGGCACGCCGGGCGACGCTAGCGGAGCCACCCTCTACCGTTGATGATCATGGGTGCCTCTGCGACGGACGTGCGCGACGCCACGCCTGCGGACGCCGCGGCCTGCGCGGCGATCTACGCGCCGTACGTCACCGGCACGACGATCACCTTCGAGCTCGAGCCGCCCACCGGCGAGCAGATGGCGGGGCGGATCGCCACCGCCCAGCGGGCGCACGCATGGCTGGTGCTCGAGGACGACGGCGTCGTCGTCGGCTACGCCTACGCCGGCCCCTACAAGGAGCGGGCGGCCTACCGCTGGTCCTGCGAGGCGAGCGTCTACCTGGACGGCGGCCGGCGACGGCGGGGCGGCGGGCGGGCGTTGTACGAGGCGCTGTTCGCCCGGCTCAGCGAGCGCGGATTCCGGACCGCCGTCGCCGGGATCACCCTGCCGAACGAGCCCAGCATCGGGCTGCACACGGCGATGGGCTTCGAGCTGATCGGCACCTACCGGCGGATTGGCTTCAAGCAGGGGCGTTGGCGGGATGTGCTGTGGATGCAGCGGTCGCTCGGGCCCTACGACGACGAGCCGGGGCCACCGGCCTGAAGCGCGCTGACGCCGGTCAGGTCCGGACGGCGAGCTCGCCGAGCACGGTCCGGAACTGGGCGCGGCGGACCGGCTTCACACCCGTCCGTCGGCGACCCGCAGCGGTGCGGAGGCGTACAGGCGCACGCCGGCGAACCGGCCGTCGACCCACGGGTTGGTGGCGAAGGCGGGCTCCAGCCGGGCGTCGGGCACGTGGCGGAGCCGCTCGTCCCGCATGGCGAGAACGCACATCGACTCGGCGACGTCGGAGCGACCGCAGTCGAAACCGACCGAGCCGACCTGGTGCTGGAAGCACTCTTCGAGGATGTTCACCACCGCGTTGGGCACGCCGCAGACGGTCGACGCGACCCGGGTGACCGCTCGCAGCTCCTCCTGGGGCGCGCCCTCCGGCAGCCGGGACGGTCCGCTTGAGCCACGGTGGGCCGGTTCCGCGGTCGGTGCCGCGAGATCCTGCCGACCTCAGGCCCGACGTCGGCGGAGCAGAGCTCTGCAGAAGCCGTCCGGAGGCCTGGTTCCCGGCAGGAGGGCCGCGGCAGCCGTCGCGGCGCGTCGCCCCACGGCGGACCTTGCGAGACATACCGTGTCGTTCCAACCACGGTGAGCGACTGCTCCCGTCAGACCCGCCTGGCACCCCGCCGAGGTCTTCGGTCTGCGCGATCCCCGGTCAGGAGGACAGAGGTGCGCTGGTCAGCTGCACGACCCGAGGCGACGGCGCCCGTCGCCGCCTCGGCCCCGACCGAGGCGCCCCCGCGGCGGACCACCGCCACTCCCCGGCGCAGCGTCGAGCGGGACACCAGCATGGAGGCCGCGGCCCAGCAGGCGGGCGTGCTCGCGCAGGCCTCCCGCGAGGTCTCCGACACCTCCCGCGACGCCGCGGCCTCCCTCTCGGAGCTGCGCGCCGCGATCGCAGACATCTCCGCCAGCACCGAGCGCGCGTCCGCCGTCGCCGAGGAGGCCGTGCAGGACGCACGGGCCGTCGACGAGCGGATCGCGGCGCTGCAGAGCGCCAGCGAGTCGATCACCGAGTTCGTCCGCCTGATCACCGCGATCAGCCAGCAGAGCCGGTTCCTGGCCCTCAACGCCTCGGTCGAGGCTGCCCGTGCCGGCGACGTGGGCAAGGGTTTCGCCGTCGTCGCCGACGAGGTCAAGGAGCTGGCCGGGCGCACCGCCCAGGCCGCCCAGGACATCGACGCCCAGATCAAGGCCGTGCAGAAGGAGACGGCGCAGGCGGTCGAGGTGATCCAGCGGATCACCGGCACGCTCGGCTCCATCCACGATGCCCAGGACTCCATCGCCGCCGCCGTGCAGCAGCAGCGGGCCGCCACGGAGCGGGTCGTGGACAACGTCGAGCGCGCGGCCAGCGGCTCGGCGCGGATCACCGACGCCGTCGCGCAGCTGGCCGACAGCCAGCGGGTGGTCTACGTCCGGCGTGCCCTCTCGGTCGCCGAGCAGCAGCTCGCCGACCTCGGCGGCGTGCGCCTGGCCACGAGCCGCTCTGCGGTGACCGTGCGCGACCAGGCGACCGGGGCCACGCACACGACCGAGCTGCCCGACGTCCTCATCGGCGACGTGGTGCTGGACCGCAGCGACGACCCCCGACGGCCCGCCCTGCTGGTCGACGAGGTCGTGCGCCAGGTCGGCGGCAGCTGCACCCTGTTCCAGAGGCTGGACGACCAGGGCAGCATGGTGCGGGCAGCCACCACCGTGCTCAACCCCGCCGGTCGTCGCAACGTCGGCACCTACATCGCCCGCACGAACGCCGACGGCACGCCCAACCCGGTGCTGGCCGCCGTGCTGGCGGGCGAGGTCTACACCGGCGCGGCCACCGTCGCCGACCGGCAGTACTTCACCGCCTACACGGGCCTGCACGACGACACCGGGGCCCTGATCGGCGTGCTGTACGTCGGCCTCCCGCTGGACACCATGCCCGGCACGGGGAGCTGACGGACGCGCCGGAGTCGTCGGCGCCGTGCTCTAGGTTGATCGCGGTTCGACACGGAGCCGCAGGTCAGGACCGCACGAGGGGGACGTGGTGAACGGCTGGGGGCGCGTCAACGCGGCGCTGCCCGCTGCCGCCCTCGTCCTGGTCGTGCTGGCGGAGGTGGTCAGCGGTCGCGGTCAGGTGGTGCTGGGACTCGCCGTCATCGCCCCGTTGGTCGCCGCCACCTCGCTGAGCCGGCAGACCACGGTCGCCTACAGCGCGGCCGCCTTCATCGTGGGCACGCTGCTCGGCCTCTACGAGCAGCAGTACACCTTCGAGACGGCGGTGGCCCAGTCCGTGCGGCTGCTCGCACTGGTGCTCGCCGGGGTGCTGGCCGTCACCAGCTGCGAGCTCCGCCTGAGGCGTGAGCGGCAGGTCACCCGGCTCGGCGCAGAGGCCGCGGCGACCCGCGCGGTGGTCCGGACCAGCGAGAGCCTGCAGCGGGCCCTGCTGGGTGCCGCGCCGCAGGTCCCGGGCCTGGAGGTCGCCGCGCGTTACCTGCCCGGTGACCAGGGCGCCCAGGTGGGCGGTGACTGGTACGACGCCTTTCCCCTCCCGGACGGCCGCACCATGCTCGTCATCGGCGACGTCGCCGGCCACGACGCCCCGGCTGCGGCGACCATGGCGCAGACCCGCGGGATGCTGCGGGCCCTGGCCGGCTCGGGCCACACCTCCCCCGCCGAGCTGCTGACCGCGCTGGACTGCGTGCTCGCCGGGCTGAGCCTGGACACGCTGCTGACGGTCACCGCCGTCACGGTCGACGTGCGGGGTGGCGCGGCCGACGTGCCGCTGCGCTGGTCCAACGCCGGCCACCCGCCACCGATCCTGGTGCACGCCGACGGCGGGGCCGAACTGCTGGAGCGCACCCCCGACCGGCTGCTCGGCGCGATGTCGGCGGGCAGCCCGCGCACCGAGCACGAGACCGTGCTGCGCCGGGGCGACCTGCTGATGCTCTACACCGACGGCCTGGTCGAGCGGCGCGGGATGACCCTCGACGACGGCACCGCCTGGTTGCTGCGGGCGCTGTCCCGCATCGGCGGCGAGCAGGTCGACCGGGTCTGCGACGGGCTGCTGGGGGCCCTCGGTTCGCGCGGCGACGACGACATCGCCCTGCTCGCGATCCGCAACCCGCGCTGACCCCTCGCGGGGCGGTCAGCCGCAGCGGTAGAGGACGAAGGCGACGTCGTCGTCCGGGGCGTCGCCGAGCAGCCGCTCGGTGAGCAGCGCGCTGAGTTCTGCGGGGCCGAGGTGCTGGCCCTCGACGAGCGCGTCGGCTGCGCGGCCGATCCCCTCGTCCAGGGCCTCGTCCCGCCGCTCGACCAGACCGTCGGTGTAGAGCAGGAGGGTCGAGCCGGGGGGCAGCAGCACCTCGGACTCGGGGCGCTCCCCCCGGTGCGCGACGGCCAGCGGGAGGGCGCTCCCCTCCTCCAGCAGCCGGACGCCACCGTCGACATCCACGAGGACGGCGGGCGGGTGCCCGGCGCTGCTGTAGCGGAGCCGGCCCGTGAAGGGGTCGATGATCGCGCAGAAGACGGTGCTCACCGCCGCGCCCGGGATGAGCGCGGCGAATCCGTCCAGCGCCGAGAGCACGTGCCCGGGGGACCGGCTCTCCAGCAGCAGCGCGCGACCGGCGCTGCGCAGCTGACCCATCACCGCCGCGGCGGCCAGGCCACGGCCGACCACGTCCCCGACGACCACGCCGTACGCGCCGTCGGACAGCTCGACGACGTCGTACCAGTCGCCGCCCACCTCCAGCGTCCCGGTCGCCGGCTCGTAGTGGACGGCGAACCCCCCGGGCAGGACGGTGGGGCCGAGCACGGCCCGCTGCAGGGTGACGGCGACGTCGGTGAAGAACTGCGCCCGCGCCTGGTCCGAGCGGGCGCGCTCCTCCGCGCGGCGCCGTTCGGCCGCGACCGCCTGGGCGTCGGCCACCGTGGCGGCGACCTGCCCGGCAGCCAGCGCCATGAAGATGCGGTAGTCCTCGTCGAGCGGCAGGCGAGGGCTGGCGCCCAGCACCAGGGCGCCGATCGGCTGCTCGGCGCCGGCCGCGGTCAGCGGGAGCACCACCGCGGTGTCGACGTCGGACCGTCCGGCCGGCCCGGCCGACGAGGACAGGCCGGGCAGCAGGGTGGACAGCCCGGTGACCGTCTGGGGCCGGCCCGTGGCCACCGCCCAGCGGACTCGCTCGGCGAGCACGTCCGTGGCCAGCTCTTCCTCCACGGCCACGCCGTGGCCGGCGACCAGGCGCGGGGTGTCGTCGTCGCCGTCCACGAGGTAGACCAGCCCCAGGGGGCAGTCGGCGCCGGCATCGGCCAGCACCCCGAGGGCCGTGGCGACCGCCTCGGCGGTGTCCCCGTGGGAGGCGCGCGGCAGGCTGCCGAGCCGCTGCAGCACGCTGAGCCGACGCGCGGCGAGCACGCGGTGGGTGGTCTCGACGACTGTGTCGAGCAGCCCCACCACGCGGCCGCCCGGCTCGACGACCGGGCTGAAGGAGAAGGAGAAGTAGGTCTCCTCCTCGAAGCCGTGGCGGTGCATGACCAGCGGCAGGTCCTCGGAGTAGGTGGCCCGCCCGCCCATCACCTCGGCCACCATCGCCTCGAGGTCGGCCCAGATGTCGGCCCAGACCTCAGGTGCCGGCCGGCCCAGCGCCTCGGGGTGCCGGGCGCCGAGCATCGGGGCGTAGTCGTCGTTGTAGACCATGACGAGCTCGGGGCCCCACATGAGCAGGAAGGGGAAACGGCTGTTGAGCGCCGTGCTGACCGCCGCGCTCAGCGTCGGCGACCATTCCTCCTGGGGTCCGAGAGGAGTCCGGGACCAGTCGTGCTCGAGGACCATCCGCTGCAGCTCGGTCCGGGGAGCGCCGGTGATCAGCTCCTCGAGATGCCTGTCCAGCGTCGTCCTCCCCCACCGCCCCGAGCGGGCCGCCAATGGCGGCCCTCCGGATCGCCCGGGTCGATCCTGCCACCCCGGAGTGGCGCAGCTGCATTGGACACCACCGATCGATTGCCTGGGCGGCGTCAGCGGGAGTAGTACTCCACGACCAGCTGCTCCTCGCAGACGACCGGGACCTCCTCGCGGGCCGGCGTCCGCTCGTAGCGGGCCACCAGATCGGCCAGCCGTACCTCGAGGTACGTCGGCGGCTCGGCGTGCGCCCCGGAGGCGGCGACGACGAACGGCTCCTTCGTCCGCGACTTCTCCGCGATCTGGACGAAGTCGCCGGGCCTGAGCCGGTAGGAGGGGCGGTCGACGCGCTTGCCGTTCACGAGCACGTGCTGGTGGGTCACGAACTGGCGGGCCTGGTAGATGGTGCGGGCGAACCCGGCGCGCAGGACGGTGGCGTCCAGCCGCGACTCCAGGTCCTGGATCAGCGCCTCGCCGGTCTTCCCGCCGGTGCGCCTGGCGCGGTCGAAGGCGGCCCGCAGCTGCGTCTCGCTGATGTCGTACTGGGCGCGCAGCCGCTGCTTCTCCTTGAGCCGGGTGGAGTAGTCGCTGTCCTTGCGGCGCTTGCGGCCGTGCTCACCCGGCGGGTAGGGACGGCGCTCGAAGTACTGGACGCACTTCGGCGTGAGCGGGATGCCCAGCGCGCGACTGAGCCGGACCTTGGGACGGGGAGTGTTCACGAGACCTCCAGTTTGGTTAGGCTCACCTTACTACTCGCTCCGAGCATCCCGAGGTGGTCCATGACGGCCGGTCCGACCCACCCGTCCGCAGCCGTCGACCGGCAGCCGCCGGCGGCCGAGCGCGCCCGCACCGTGGCCACGCGTTCCGCGGCGGCCCTGCACGTCAGCGGCGTCGGCGCCTGCCCTGTGCGGGCGTCGACGACCACCACCGACGGCGACGTGCTGCTCGTCGTCCCGGCCGACGGCGGCGCGGTCGCAGCGCTGCGCGGGTCCCCGCTGGGCGACGTCCCGGCCCGGCTCGTGGTGACCGAGCGTGCGCCGCTGCCGCTCCGGCACCCCGTCCGCGGGCTCGTGCACATGACCGGCTGGGTGACGGCGGTCCCCGAGGCCGACGTCCCGCGGCTGCTGCTGGACTTCGCGGAGACCTCGCCCGCCGACGCCCTGTTCGAGGTGGGGCTCTCCGCCGTCCTGGTGCGGCTGGACCTCGCCGAGGTGGTGCTCGAGGAATCGGGCACGGTCTCCGACGTCGACCCCGACGCCTTCCGCGACGCGCGGCCAGACGTCGTGACCTCGGCCGAGCCCGAGCTGCTCGCCACGCAGCGCGAGCCGCTGAGCCGGTTGCGCGGACGGGTGCAGCGGTGGGCCGGCCGGCACGACGACGTCCGGATCCTGGGGCTGGACCGCTTCGGCGTCCGCTTCCGCGTGCAGGGCCGGCAGGGCTGCTACGACCTGCGGGTGCCGTTCGTGGACGCGCTGGACGACGTCGACGAGGTGGCCGCGGCGCTGGACCACCTGCTGACCTGCGGCCCCGCCTGAGCGTCTCCCCCGGAAGCTCTCGCGCTCGGCCGGTGCACGCCCCCGACCGGACCGCCCGCCGGTCGGTGGGACGATGCGCGTCGCCCGGGAGCGGTCGCGGGCGGAGGCGCAGGTCGAGGGGGCACCGGTGGCGTTGGGCTGGAAGCTGCACGGGGACGGGAAGGCCCCGCCGCTGGGCGAGGCGGTGGCGCCGGACGAGCGGCTGTCCTGGCCCCGCACGGTGGGCATCGGCGCGCAGCACGTCGTCGCCATGTTCGGGGCGACGTTCGTCTTCCCGCTGCTCATGGGCCTGGACGCCAACCTCGCGATCATGATGAGCGGGTTCGCGACGATCATCTTCCTGCTGGTCGTGCAGGGGAGGGTGCCCAGCTACCTGGGCAGCTCGGCGTCCTTCGTGGGCGGCGTCGTCGCCGTCCGGGCCGCGGGCGGGACGACGTCCGACGTGCTGGGGGCGCTGCTGGTGTCCGGCGTCGTCCTGGCGCTGGCCGGCGTGCTCGTCCACCTGGCCGGGGTGCGCCTGGTGAACCGGGTGCTCCCGCCGGCGGTCACCGGCGCGGTGGTCATGCTCATCGGCTTCAACCTCGCCCCGGTGGCGACGGCGACCTACTGGCTGCAGGACCAGTGGGTGGCGCTGGCGACCATGGCCTTCGTGGTCGTCACCGCGCTGCTGCTGCGCGGCTTCCTCGCCCGCATCTCCATCCTGCTGGGGCTGGTCTTCGGCTACCTGTTCTCGGTCCTGCTGGATCTGACCGCCGGGCCGATCACCTCCGTGCTGCCGGGCCAGAACCTGCGCGACGCCGCCGGGAACCCGTGCACCGAGGAGGGCCCGTACTGCCTCGCGACCGCGTTCAGCCACGACCGGGTCGACTTCAGCGCCGTGAGCGAGGTCCCGTGGTTCGGGCTGCCGTCGTTCACGACCCCGACCTTCTCGGTGAACTTCGCGCTGCTCGTGCTGCCGGCCGTGATCGCGCTCGTCGCGGAGAACGCCGGGCACGTGAAGGCGGTGGCCGAGATGACCCGCCGCGACCTCGACCCGATGATCGGCCGGGCCGTCTTCGCCGACGGCGTCACCACCGTCGTGGCCACCTCGGTCGGCGGCTCCCCCACCACCACGTACGCGGAGAACATCGGCGTCATGGCGGCGACGCGGGTGTACTCGACGGCGGCGTACTACGTGGCCGCCCTCGTGGCGATCGGCCTGGGTCTGGTGCCGAAGTTCGGTGCGCTGATCAACGCGATCCCGGGTGGCGTCCTGGGCGGGATCACCGTGGTGCTCTACGGGATGATCGGCCTGCTCGGCGCGAAGATCTGGAAGGAGAACCGCGTCGACTTCGCCAACCCGATCAACCTGGTGCCGCTGGCCGCCGGGATCGTCATCGCGGTCGGCAACTCGGGCAACGACGCCCCGCTGCTGCGGTTCAGCGAGGACTTCTCGCTGGGCGGGATCGCGCTCGGCACGATCGTCGCGGTGGTCGGCTGGCACGTCGCGCGGGCGCTGGCGCCGGCGGAGATGAAGGCGTCGCTGCTGCGCGAGGGCCCGCACCCCGCGGCCGGGTCCACCTTCGGCCACGTGCCCGGCGACGAGGTGGCCGCGACGACGACGTCGGCAGAGGACCGCCGGGCGACCTGACGCCGGCCGGCCACGGGACCGGCCGGCGTCCGAAGCGTCAGCCGACGGGGCGACCCAGCACACCGCCCAGCGCCCGCCGGAGCCAGTCGGCGGCCTGCTCCGGCGACGACGGCGCGGACGCGTGCCGCCCGGCGACGTACACGTCCGGGCGCAGCAGCAGCACGCCGCCGTCCTCGATCTCCCGGAGCTCGGCCCAGGTCCCGTACGGGTCCTCGATCTCCTGGCCCGGACCGATGGAGACCGGCGTGATCGTCAGCCCCCACTCCTCGCCGAGCGAGCGTGCCGCGTCCAGCCACGCCTGCCCGCCGATGCCCGTCACGACGCTGAAGCGGCCATGCCCGACGAGGTCGAGGGTGGAGACCCGGTGGCCGTCGCGGGTCACCCAGGTGTGCGGCAGCTTCGCGCCGGGCCAGGTCGTGGGCTGCGCGTACAGCTCCGGGTCCCGGCGGTACTCCGGCATCGGCGTCCCGTCCGGGACCACCGCCGCGGACGCGTAGCGCTGGTTGTGCTCGACGCCGTGGGCGTCGAACTCGTAGGCCTTGTAGGCGATCGCCTCGCGCAGCGCGGCGCGGATCTTCTCCCCCTCCGGCCCGGGCGACTTCCACAGCGCCAGCTGGCGCTCGAGCGCGTCGGCCTCGGTGTGCTCCAGGTCCAGGGCGCTGAGGATCCGCCCGGTGTCGGCGATGCTCTGGTTGGCCCGCTCGACGATCTGGCGGGCGATCGGCGCCCGCTCGGCGTCGTAGCTGTCCAGCAGCGACGGATCCGCGGTCCCGGCGACGACGTGGGCGAGCTTCCAGGCCAGGTTGTAGGAGTCCTGGATGGAGGTGTTGGACCCCAGCCCGTTCGTCGGCGGGTGGCGGTGGACGGCGTCGCCGGCGCAGAACACCCGGCCCCGCGCGATCGTCGTCGCGAAGTGGTGGTTGACCGTCCACGGCGAGCGGGACTTCACCCGCATCTCGAAGTCGTCGGTGCCGACGAGCTTCACCGCCAGCTCCCGGACGACGTCGTCGGTGAGCTCCGGCGGGCCGGCCGCGACCTCGTAGCCCCACATGAGCATCCACTCGCCCCAGGGCTTGATCATGCGGAGCACCCCGAGCCCGACGCCCTCCTTCTCCGCGCCCGGCTGCAGCATCCAGTAGAGGACCGACGGGCGGTGTGCGACGAACCGCGACAGGTCGGCCTCGAAGACGATGCTCAGCGCGCCGGCGACCGCGCCGGGGCCCTCGAAGGGCAGGTCCAGGTCGGCGGCGACCTTGCTGCGGGCGCCGTCGGCACCGACGAGGTACTTCGACCGGATCGCGTACTCGGCACCGGTCAGCCGGTCGCGCACGGTCGTGGTGACGCCGTCGTCGTCCTGGACGTGGGAGACGTACTCGGTGTCGAAGCGGACGCGTGCGCCGCGCTCCTGCGCGGCCTGGACCATGATCGGCTCGGTGATCGTCTGCGGGGCGTCGAGCATCGTGCACGGGCTCTGCAGCTCGTAGTCCGCGTGCCGCACGGTGTCGGTGCCCCACGAGGGGATCCGGCCCAGCTCCTCGCCGGCCAGGCTGGTGCAGAACGTCGTGTTGCCCATCTGCTCCCAGGGCGTCGCCTCCTGCATGAGGCGGGCCTCGAGCCCCACGTCACGCAGCGTCTCCATCGTGCGCTGGTTGGTGATGTGGGCACGCGGGGTGTCGGACAGCCGGCCGTACTTCGTGACCATCAGGGTGGGCGTGCCGTACGAGGCGAGGAACAGCGCGGCAGCCGCCCCCGCGGGGCCGGAGCCCACCACCAGGACGTCGGTGGTGACGGTGGCACCGGTCTCTGCGGCGTCCCTGGGGCTGGCGGTCATGGGGGTCCCTTCCGTGCACGGGCAGAGGTCCGCGAGAAACGGGGGCGCGCGATCAGGTAGGGCACGTGACGCACGTCACGGGAACACTAGGACAGGCGCCGCCGGGACCACCAGGAGGTACCCGCGGCCGCGCTGGTCAGGGGCCGACCAGCCGCCGCGTCTGCCGACCGCGGGCGACCAGCGCCCCGTCCTCCGCCCGCAGCTCGACGTCGTCGATCGCGACGTCCGCGTCGCACCACACCGTCCGCTGGTCGACCCGCACCCACGCGCCCGGCCCGGGTGCCGGACGGGCGAGGTGGGCGGTGAGCTCGACGGCGTCGACGTCCTCGACGAGATCGGCAGCCCGTGCACCGGCGCGCCCGCTGCACCGTCGCACCGGTGAGCCCGGGCCGGGCCGCTGCTGTTGCCGGGTCAGGCGCGCTCTGCCAGCCTTCGGCACCATGGCCGGACCCGCGCGTACCGGCGCCGCCCGTCAACCCGCGGCCGGCGACAGCCCCTCCGAGTTCGTCGAGCAGATGTACCTCGCCGTCGTCGAGGAGCACTGGCTCTGGGAGGTCCCGCTGGGCCTGTCCGACGGGCGCGGCGGCTACGAGCACGGCCCCTGGAACCCGGCCGAGTGCTCCCGCCAGCTGGTCGCCTGGTTCGACGCCGGGCTGCTCGAGCTCTACACCGACCCGCCGGACGACGCCCCGCGCCCGCAGAACGTCGCCGAGTGGCGGGCCTGGCACAAGGGCCGCTACCGGGTGGAGGACGACCCCGGCATCGCCCGAGCCGTCCTGGCCGACCCTTCGCGCTGGACCGGCAGCCCCGGCGACGGCTTCCTGCGGCTGGCCCCCACCGACGCCGGCATGGCCCCCGACGCCGCCTGGGTCTGACCCCCCTCAGCCCGCGTCGCGCAGCGGCACGCCGGTCTCGCGCTCGGACACCTGCCACAGCACGTCGATCTGCTTCTGCAGGTCGAACCGGCGCAGGATCGACCGGCGGACCGGCGAGCCGTGCGAGCCGAACCGGGGCGCGTACAGCTCCCCGCCGCGGGCGCTCGGGTCGGTGGCGGCCCGCAGCTGCGGCCGAGCACCCTCCAGCGGCGTCATCCCCGACCGCGCCGTCATCGCGTGCGCGATCGCCGCGATCCAGCCGCCGCCGCCCTCGCGCACGGTCCGCGCCTGCAGGTCGGTGTTCGACAGCCCCGGGTGCGCGATCAGGCTCTGCGCACCCACCCCCGCCCGCTCGAACTGCTGCTGCAGCCCCAGCCCGAAGTGGTAGTTGGCCATCTTGGCCCGCGCGTAGGAGCCCCAGGCCCGGTACTTCCGCGTCATGTGGGGGTCGGCCGCGTCCAGCGTCCCGCCCATGAACCGCGCGGTGCTGGTCACCGTCACCACCCGCGCCGAGTCGCTCCGGAGCAGGGCCGGTAGCAGGTGCGCGGTGAACGCCCAGTGCCCGAGGTGGTCGACCCCGAGCTGCATCTCGAAGCCGTCGACCGTGGTCCGCTGCGGCATCGCCATCACGCCGGCGTTGTTGACCAGCAGGTCGACCCGCTCGTGGGCGGCCAGCACCGCCCCGGCGGCGGCCTGCACGCCCGACAGGTCGCCCAGGTCCAGCGGCACGACCTCGAGCGAGGCGGCGGGGTACCGCTCGGCGATCCGGGCCACCGCGGTCGTCGTCTTCTGCGGGTCGCGGGCGGCCACCACCACGTGCGCGCCCGCGCCGGCCAGCGCCAGCGCCGTCTGGAAGCCGAGCCCGCCGTTCGCGCCGGTCACCACCGCCGTGCGTCCGCTGAGGTCGGGGATGTCCTTCTCGGTCCAGGTCACGAGGCCGATCCTCCCCGATCCGGTCCTGCGACGGCGATCGCGCGGAAAAGGACCTCACCGGGCCCTCCGGGGGGTACTTCTGCGCGCAGTCGCGGTCAGGGCAGGCGGCCGGTGGCCTTCAGCTCGACCGCGGTCAGGACCTCCCAGCGGATCGCCGAGCTGCCCGGCCGGACGAAGCGCCAGTAGCGGTCGAAGCGGCGGCGGACCTCCGCGTCGGTCGACATCACCCGCGTCTCCGAACTCAGCTCCGTGCCCTCGTCGCGCGGCGTCAGGCGGAAATCCATGGCCGCCTTGACCCAGCCGCGCTGCGTGAACCGGCGGAACCGATCGGCGTCCAGGACCGGTCCGTCCTCCCCGCCGGACAGCCGCCAGGCCTGCAGCGCGCCGCCGAACACCACCGCGGTCGGCGCCTCCGAGGACAGCAGCGGTACCGGCAGGGCGTCGAGGAACGGGCGGTCGTGCAGCTGCCCCGTACCGCGACCGGACAGCACCACCGGCAGGAACCGCGCCGCCGAGAGCGCGAGCGTCACCGGAAGCTCGGTGAGCCGGACCGCGTGCAGCGCGTCCCAGACGACCGGGGGCGGGGCGGCGATCCAGCGCGCCTGCCGGGTGACGTGCTCCGGCCGCGGCAGGACGTCGTCGAGGTCCACGGCTCAGCCCAGCGCGTCGTAGACGGCCCGCACGTAGGCCTCGCTGCGCGGTGACCCGACGAGCCCACCGCCCATCCTGTTCATCATGTAGCTGATCGTCAGCCGCCGGTCGAGGTCGCAGACCACCAGCGAGCCGCCCCAGCCGCCCCAGAAGAACGTGCACCCCTCCGGCACGTAGGGCACCGTCGGCGAGCCGAGGCAGAAGCCCATCCCCCAGCGGAACGGCGCCCCGAGGACGAGGTCGACGCCGTCGGCCTGCTGGTCGAAGATCTTCTCCACCGTCGACGGCGACAGCAGCCGCACACCACCCGCCGAGCCGCCCAGCGACAGCGTCCGCAGCACCCTCGTGACCCCGCGCGCGTTCGAGTGCCCGTTCAGCGCGCCGAGGTCGGCAGCCCGCCACTCGGGCGTGTTCGCCGCCTTCGCCGACGCCGTGGGGCCGGTGAAGGTCCGGACGGCCACCGACTCCGGGTCCAGCGTCCGCGGGTCGACGTCGGGCGGTGGCGGTGGCACCACCGGCGCGATCCGGGACACCTCCGATTCCCGCGCCCCGATCTGGAAGTCCGCGCCCAGCGGGTCGGCGATGTGGTCGGCCACGAACTTCTTGAACGTCGTGTTCGTGATCCGCCGGATCACCTCGCCGACCAGGTGACCCTGGTTGTTCGCGTGGTAGCCCGACGCCGTGCCCGGCTCCCACCAGGGCCGCTGCTGCGCCAGCTTCTCGGTGGCCGACGGCCAGTCGTACATGTCGCGGACGGAGAACGGCTGCTCCCAGCCGGAGACGCCGGAGGTGTGGGCGAGCAGGTGCCGCACCTCGACGTGCTTCTTGCCCTTGGCGCAGAACTCGGGCCAGTAGTCGCCCACCGGCGCGTGGAGGTCCAGCTCGCCGCGCTCCACCAACATCAGGGCGGCCAGCGTGAGCACGCACTTCGTCGTCGACCAGACGTTGACGATCGTGTGCTCCGACCAGGGCTGCGTGCGCGCCTCGTCCCGGTAGCCGCCCCACAGGTCGACGACGGTCTCGCCGTCCAGGTCGACGGCGACCGAGGCACCCAGCTCCTCGCCGTCCAGCTGCTGCGCGAGCGCCTCGCGCACGCCGGCGAACCGCTCGTCGCACCGCCCGTGGACCTCGGCCATCAGCCCCCCTCGCTCCGGGCACGGCGTCGTCGGCGCGCCTCGCCGGTGATCACATCACGGTGGACCGGTCGTCGCAGCACCGTCCGGCACCCTCGGGCCCTGAGCGGCAGCAACGACTCTGCAACGAGTCCGGCGCAGGTATCGGAACCGTCCGGGGCCCCGGATAGGTTCCCGGCGATGATCACGATCCGGGCGGCGCTGCGCCACCTCCGCCTCCGGCTGCTGCCGGTGCCGGGGCAGGCGCTGGGCCTGGTCGTGCTGGTCGCCGTCCTCGCCGCCGCGCTGGTGTCCGCGCCGCTCATGGTCGCCAGCGCCGAGCAGGGCGCCTGGGAGCAGGAGCGCGACCGGCTGAGCGAGACGGTGCTCGGTGCGACGCTGGGCACCACCACCCAGGCCCGCCGGCAGCGCACCTCCGACACCCGCATCTCCCGGGCCACCGAGCTCGACGAGGCGGTCACCGAGGCGGCCCGCCGGGCCCGCGTCGACCAGGACGGCCTCGGGCTGCCGGAGACGATCGGCTTCCTGATGGACCCGATTCTGTTCACCGGTCCCGAGGGGGGCGGCTACGCGCAGCTGGTGTTCCGCACCGGCTCGTTCGAGGGCCTGGAGATAGTGGCCGGACAGGCGACCGACACCGGCGTCCTCATCCCGCAGCGCATGGCGGAACGATCCGGCCTCGGTCCGGGCGACCGCCTGCCGGTCACCCCTTCGATGCGGCCCGGCGGGGCGGAGCTGGTGGTCGGCGGGGTCTACGCCGACCTCACCACCCCCCTGCCGGAGACCTGGCAGCCGCACAGCTTCCTCTTCCTGCCCCGGCT
The DNA here is from genome assembly GCF_002938435.1 of Blastococcus saxobsidens. GTDB lineage: Bacteria > Actinomycetota > Actinomycetes > Mycobacteriales > Geodermatophilaceae > Blastococcus > Blastococcus saxobsidens. The sequence continues at coordinate 63,224 of NZ_POQT01000018.1, read as the reverse complement.
CGACGAGCGCAGCGGCAACCTCGTCCACCCCCCACCGGCGGTGCTCGCCCCGCGGGACACCGCCGTGGCGACCGCCGCCGCGCTCGAGGAGCACCTCTTCCTGGAGTGGTTCCTCCCGCTGGATCCGGGCCTGCCGGTCGCCGTCGCCCGCGACGCCGTGGGCGCCACCCAGCGCATGCAGGCGGCGATCGCCTCGCCCGAGTCGGCGGTCTCCCGCCTCGTGGACGAGGAGGGCTACCAGACGCCGGTGGGCCGGACCGCCCTCCCCACCGCGCTGGAGACCGTCGACACCACCGGAACGCTGCTCGAGCCGCCGGTCCGCGCCGTCGGCATCGGCGGGGGCGTGGCCGCCCTCGTGCTGGTGGGCGCCTGGGCCGCGCAGCGCATGCGCCGTCGCGAGGACGAGCAGCGCTCGCTGGTCGCCCGCGGCCTCTCCCCCGCCCGCGGCGCCGGCCAGGCCGCCCGGGAGGCGGTGCTGCCCGTGCTCCTCGGGCTGGCCGCCGGTGGGGCGATCGGCTGGCTGCTGGTGCAGCGGCTCGGCCCCGCCGACACGATCCCGCCCGGCGTCCTCGGCCGGTCGCTCGCCGTCCTCGCGGGAGGCGGGATCGCCGCGGTGGCCGTCGTCGCCGTCGTCACCGCCGTCCTGGTCACCCGGCTGGACTCCATCGGCAGCGGGCAGGCCGCCCACGTGCTCGCCCGGGTGCCGTGGCTGGCGATCACCGCCGTGCTCGCCGTGGTCGCGACCGTGCCGCTGTTCACCGCGGAGCCGGCGGCCGAGGGCGGCGGCATCGACGTCCTGACCCTGGTCGTGCCGCTGCTGATCACGGTGGTCGTCGCCGGGGCGCTGACCGCGGCGCTGCCGCGGCTGGCCACCGGTCCGGGGGGCAGGCTGCGCCGGCTGCCCGTGGGCCCGTTCCTCGCCGCCCGGCGGGTGCTGGCCGGGCAGGGTGCCGCCCGCCTCGTGGTGGTGACGACGGCGCTCTCGCTGGGCCTGGTCGTCTACGCCGGGGCGCTGGGCTCGTCCACCGACCGCACGATCGCGACCAAGGCGGCGGTGGCGACCGGCAGCGACGTCGTCGTCCCCATCGGCGCGGACACCACCGGCCGGGAGCTTCCTCCCGGTGCCATGGTCGTGGGCGTGGAGCGGGAGGCGACGCTGCTGCCCGGCGCCGCCCGGGTGAACGTGCTGGTCGTCCGGCCGGACGCAGTGGCCGGCGTCGTCCGCTGGGACGAGGGCCTCGCCGACCGCCCGCTGGACGAGCTCATGACGGCGCTGGCCGGCGACGGCGGTCAGCGGGTCCCGGTGCTGGTCGCCGGAGACGTGGCCGACGGCGTCGTCGACGGGACCGACGGCGAGCTCACGCTCGACTTCGGCTACTACTCGATGCCCGTGCAGGTGGTCGGCCGCGCGGAGGCCTTTCCCGGGCAGAGCTCGAGCGAGCCCCTGGTCGTGGCCGAGTGGGACGCCTACCTGGCCGCCGTCGAGGAGGCCGGGCGCGACCCAGCGCTCGTGCTGGCCCGCGAGGTCTGGTCCCGCGGGGAGCTCGTCGGAGTCCTCGACTCCCTCGCCGCGACGGGATACGTGCCGTCGGCCCAGGACCAGCCGACGACGGCCGACGCGTTCACCGCCCGTCCCGAGCTGACCGCGCAGACCTGGTCGCTGGACTACCTGCGCGCGGTCGCCCTGGCGGCCGGGGTGCTGGGGCTGGTCGGCGTCACGATGCACGCCGTCGCCCAGCAGCGGCGGCGCACGGTGGCCGGGCTGCTGCTGCGCCGCATGGGCATGACCGACCGGGCGGCCGACGTCTCCGCCGGCCTGGAGATCGGCCTGCTCGCCGGTCTCTCCGCGCTGGTCGCGGTCGTCGTCGCGCTGCCCGCCTCGGCCCTGGTGCTGCGGGTGCTGGACCCGGTGCCCTCGCTCGAACCGGAGGCCGTGTTCGCCGTTCCGTGGGGCAGCATCGCGGCGGTCGGTGCCGGCGTCGTGCTGGTCACCGTCATCGGCTCGTGGCTGGTCGGCCGGACCGCCCGCCGGGCGACCGGAGGGCAGGTGATGCGCGATGCGACATGACGGCACCCCTGCGGCCACCTGTGAGGGACTGGTCCGCATCTACTGGTCGCCCAGTGGCGAGGTGCACGCGCTCAAAGGCGTGGACGCCGTCGTCCCCGCCGGGCGCCTGACCGCCATCACCGGCCCGTCGGGCTCGGGCAAGAGCTCGCTGCTGAGGATCCTCGCCGCGCAGGACCGGCCCACCGCCGGGCGGGCGGAGGTCGCCGGGCACCCCCTCACCGGCCTGTCGGCCCGGCGGCTGCGGGCGCTGCGCCGCCGGCACATCGGCTACGTCTTCGCCCGCCCGCCGCAGAACCTGCTGCCGCACCTCACCGGGCACGAGCACCTGGCGATGGCCGCCCGCTATCGCGGCGTCGGCCGTGCCGAGGCGCGGCGTGAGGGGGCCGAGCTGCTCGACCTGCTCGGCATCGCCCACAGGGCCGAGCACCTGCCGGGGCAGCTCTCCGGCGGGGAGCAGCAGCGGCTCGCGTTCGCACAGGCGGTGATCGGCCGGCCGGCGCTCGTCATGGCCGACGAGCCCACCAGCGAGCTGGACAGCGCCACGACCGCCGACCTCCTCACCGCCGTCTCCGAGCTCACCCGCACCGGCACCACCGTCGTCATGGCCACCCACGACCCGCTGGCCGCGAGCGCCGCCGACCAGGTCATCCACCTGCGCTCCGGTGCCGTCTCCCACGAGGAGGTGGCCGGCCGCCGGCTGGCGGTCATCGACGGCGACGGCCGGGTGCAGCTGCCCGAGGAGGCGCTGGCCCGGTTTCCCGCCCGCCGCGTGCTCATCGACGTCACCGGCGACGGCGTCGTCCTGCGGGAGCCCTCGTGAGCACCGCGCTGCGGGGCACCGGCCTGCACAAGAGCTACCGGCGGGGCAGCGAGGAGGTGCACGCCCTCCGCGGGGTCAGCATCGGCGTGCAGCCCGGCGAGATGGTGGCGCTGCTGGGCCGGTCCGGGTCGGGGAAGACGACGCTGCTCAACTGCCTGCTCGGCTGGGAGGTGCCGGACACCGGCGAGGTGTCGGTCCCCGGCGCGGCGACCCCGGGGAGCGCCGCGTGGACGACGGTCGCCGTCGTCCCGCAACGGTTCGGCCTGCTCGACGAGTTGACGCTGGCCGACAACGTGGCGATGCCCGCGCGGCTGGCCGGCCTGCCCGATCCGCACGCCGCCGCCCTCGGCGCCCTGGAGACGCTCCGGCTGGGTCATCTGGCCGCCCGCATGCCCGACGAGGTCTCCCTCGGCGAGCAGCAGCGCACCGCACTGGCCCGCGCGCTCGTCGTGGCGCCGGCCTTCCTGGTGGCCGACGAGCCCACCGGCCGGCTGGACGAGGACCTCACCGCCCACGTGCTGGGCACGCTGCGCGAGCACTGCGCGCACACCGGCTGCGGCGTGCTGCTGGCCAGCCACGACCCGGTGGTGATCGCCTCGGCCGACCGGGTGGTCCGCCTGCACGACGGGGTCGTCGTCCCCGGCTGAACCCCGCACGGCGCGGAGCCGCCCCATCCCGGCGGGTGAACACGCTCCAGGAGCCGGCCACCCGAGCCGATCGAGGAGGAAACGGCACGGCGGAGGGACGGACGTGGGCACAGGACGCTCGGCAGCCGAGCAGCAGATCGCCGATCTGCTGCACACGGCCCGCAAGTCGCTGCGGCTGAGCGTGGCGTTCCTGAGCCGGCTCGACGGCACGACCCAGCACCTGGAGGTCGTGGACACCTCGGTGCCGTTCCTCTTCCAGGAGGGCTACCAGCAGCGCCAGGAGGTGACCCTCTGCCAGGCGGTCCTGGACAAGAAGATCCCGCAGGTCATCCCCAACCTGAAGGACTTCCCCGAGGCGATGAAGCTGCCCGCCGCCCGCATGCCACGGCTGCGCAGCTACGTCTCCGTGCCGGTGATCCTCAGCGACGGGACCCTCTACGGCACCTTCTGCGCCGCCGGGCTCACCACCGACAAGGACCTCACCACGCGCGACAAGGCGCTGATGGACGTCCTCGCCTCCGCGGCCGCCGTGATCATCGAGCCGGCGGTGCGGTCCCAGGAGCGGCGCGAGGAGATCACCGCCCGCCTGGACCCGCTCATCGCCGCCGGCGGGCCCACCGTCGTCCTGCAGCCGATCGTCGCGCTGGCCACCGGTCGCCGCGTGGGGGCCGAGGCGCTCAGCCGCTTCCCCGGCGACTGGGGCATGACGCCCGACGTCTGCTTCGCCGAGGCGCACAGCGTCGGTGCGGGCCACCGGCTGGAGCTGCTCGCCCTCGAGCGCGCGGCCGCCCTGCTCGACCGGGTCGAGGGCTACGTGGCCATGAACGTCTCCCCGGGCACGCTGCTCACCGACGAGTGCGCGGCGCTGCTCGCCCGGTTGCCGCTCGAGCGGATCCTGCTGGAGCTCACCGAGCACGACCAGGTCGAGGACTACGCCGCCCTGACCGCCGCGCTGGCGCCGCTGCGCGCCGCCGGCCTCCGGCTGGCCATCGACGACGTCGGCGCCGGCTTCTCCTCTCTGCGGCACATCGTCGTCACCGCCCCCGACGTGATCAAGATCGACCGCAGCATCGTCACCGGTCTGGACACCGATCCGGTGCTCGCCAAGCTGGTCGGGTCGCTGGCCGAGTTCGCGCACGGCTGCGGCGTCCAGGTGGTGGCCGAGGGCGTCGAGACCGCCGCGGAGCACACCAGGCTGCGCGAACTGGGCGTCGACCACGGCCAGGGTTGGCACTTCGGCCGCCCCGGCCCGCCCGAGGCGCTCGACGCCGTGGCCGCGGTCCGCGTCCCCTCTCCGCGCCGTGCGGTGCGCTCGGCCGTCGAGGTCTGACCGCCGGTCCGCTCAGGCACGCGGGTTGCGACGGCGCAGGCTGCTCTTGGCCCCGTACATCGACTGGTCGGCCCGCGCGATCACCGCGTCGACCGGCTCCCCCGGCCGTCCGGAGGCGATCCCCACGCTCACCCCGATGAGCAGCGGACCCTCGGGGCCCGGGAACGGCCGGCCCACCTGCGCGGTGACCCGCTCGGCCAACTGCCGCAGCTGGGTCTCCTCGCCGCAGGGGCACAGGATCACGAACTCGTCACCCCCGAAGCGCGCCACCAGGTGCTCCGGTCCGGCTGCCTCGGCCAGCCGCGCGGCCGCCTCGGCAAGCAGCCGGTCACCGGTCGCGTGCCCGTACTCGTCGTTCACCGCCTTGAACTGGTCCAGGTCGCAGAACAGCAGCCCGCATCCCGTGCCGTCCTCGGCGTCGAGCTTCGTGCGCAGCGCGTCGAACAACGCGCCCCGGTTCGCCAGGCCGGTGAGCACGTCGGTCCGCGTCTGGTGGCGCAGCCGCGCCTCCCGCGCGCGGTCGTCGGTCACGTCCAGGCCCACGCAGGCGATCGCGTACGGCACCCCGTCGGCGTCGTGCAGCACGGTGTTGCGCATCGTCACCCGGCGCCGCTCGCCGCCCATGGTGAGCCAGTCCCCCTCCTGGGGGTAGGCCCGGCCGCTCTCGATCGCCAGCTGCACGGCCTGCTCGGCCAGCGCCACGTCCTCGGGCGCCACCCACACCTCCACGAACCGCTTGCCCCGGAGCGTCTCGGCGTCCTGCCCGGTGAACCGCTGCAGCGCGGGGTTGGTGAGCATGATCCGGCCCTCGCCGTCGACGACGCAGACCAGCGCCTCCACGGCGTCCACGAGGTCCTGGGCCAGCTGCGCCGGGGTGGGGCCGGCACTCGACACCTGACCTTCCCTCGCAGTCACCTGATGACGCTCCTCGCGATCGGCGGACGGATGTGTTCCGAACCCGGGAGGCGCGAAGGTACGTGGCTCGGGCACGCTGCGGGTCGCTTCGTGAGCTGCCCAGCCACCCGGGTTCTCCTGACGCGGGTCCGGTCAGGAGGTCCCGGACCTCGGGTGGGCCTGCGGGGCGGGGCCGGCCGGGCGCGAGCCCGGCCGGCCCCCTCGGGTCAGGAGGCCGCGGGAAGGGTCGGGTAGTCGATGTAGCCCTCGGGCCCGGACGCGTAGAAGGTGCGCGTGTCCGGCTCGTTCTCCGGGTGCTCCCCGCGCCAGCGCTCGACCAGGTCGGGGTTGGCGAGGACCGGACGCCCGACGGCGACGGCCTCGGCGTGCGCGTCCTCGATCAGCCGTACGGCCTCCTCGCGGGTGGTGATCCGGCCGAAGCCGCTGTTGGCCACCAGCGGTCCGCCGAAGCGGGTGCGCAGCTCCTGCACCAGCTCGCCGCCTGGTTCCACGTGCAACACGCTGAGGTAGGCCAGGCCCAGCGGCCGGAGCCCGTCCACCAGCGCACCGTAGGTGGCCAGGACGTCCTCGCGGTCGGTCTCCAGGGCGTCCTGGATGTTGTGCTCGGGCGAGATCCGGATGCCGACCCGGCCGGCACCGACGGCCTCGGCCACGGCGGTGGCCACCTCGATCACGAAGCGGGCGCGGTTCTCGGGGCTGCCGCCGTAGACGTCCTCGCGCTGGTTGGACGCCGGCGACAGGAACTCGTGCAGCAGGTAGCCGTTGGCCGCGTGCAGCTCGACACCGTCCAGCCCGGCCTCGACCGCGCGCTCCGAGGCCGCGACGAAGTCGGCGATCGTCGCGCGCGCCTCCTCGGTGGTGAGGGCGTGCGGCACCGGGAACGGCTGCTTCACGCCGCCGCCGACGTGCACTTCGCCGCGGATCGGGATCGCGCTCGGCGCGACGACCCGCGTGCCGGTGAGCTCGGGGTGCGAGACCCGCCCGCCGTGCATGACCTGCATGACCACCCGGCCGCCACGGGCGTGCACCGCGTCGGCGACCCTGCGCCACCCCTCCGCCTGCTCCTCGGTGACGATGCCCGGCTGGCCGGCGAAGGCGCGCGACTCGTCGTTGGGAAACGTGCCCTCGGTGATGATCAGGCCGACGCCGGCCCGTTGCTCGTAGTGCTCGACGACGATGTCGCGGGGAACGCCGGCGCGACCGGAGCGCATCCGGGTGAGCGGGGCCATGACGACGCGGTTGGCGAGCTCGAGGTCGCCGAGCCGCACGGGGGAGAACAGGTCCATGTCGCGCGCAACCGGATCCGCCCCGCCTCCGATTCCCGAGGCATGGGAAGCGATACATGCGTCCAGGGCTCCCGGACGCATGTATCGCTTCCCATGCCCCGGTGCGTCAGGAGCTGAGCACTGCGTCCCGCTGGGCCATGCCGGCCAGCCGGGCGTAGCGGCCGCCCCGCGCCATGAGCTCCTCGTGCGTCCCCTGCTCGACGATCCGACCCGCGTCCAGGACGGCGATGCAGTCGGCGTGCCGCACCGTGGACAGCCGGTGAGCGATGGTGATCGTCGTGCGGCCGCGGCTCGCCTCGTCGAGCGCCGCCTGCACCGCCCGCTCGGTCTCGTTGTCCAGCGCGCTCGTCGCCTCGTCGAGCACCAGCACCCGCGGATCGCGCAGCAGCGTGCGGGCGATGGCCAGCCGCTGCTTCTCCCCGCCGGAGAACCGGTGCCCGCGGGCACCCACCACGGTCTCGTAGCCGTCGGGCAGCGCGGTGACGACGTCGTGCACCTGGGCCCGGCGGGCGGCGTCGACGACCTCCTCGTCGGTGGCGTCGGGACGGGCGTGCAGCAGGTTCTCCCGGACCGTCCCGTGCAGCAGGTAGGTCTCCTGGCTGACGACGCCGACGACCTGCGCGAGGTCGGCCAGCCGCATGTCCCGCACGTCCACGCCGTCGACCAGCACGCGCCCGGTCGTGGGGTCGTTGAGCCGGGCCACCAGCGAGGCCAGCGTGCTCTTGCCCGATCCGGTCTCGCCGACCAGCGCCAGCGTCGTCCCGGCCGGCACCACGACGTCGATGCCGGTCAGCGCGGGGCGGACGCCGTCGGGGTAGCGGAAGCCCACGTGCTCGAACCGGACCTCGCCGCGGGCGCCGGCGGGGTCCACGCGGACCGGGTCGGCAGGGTCGTCGATGTCGACGGGCAGGTCCAGGTACTCGAACACCCTGCTGAACAGGGCCATGGAGGCGGTGAGCGAGACGCCGATGTCCAGCAGCTGCATGAGCGGCCGGAAGAGCGCGCCCTGCAGCGTGGTGAAGGCGACCAGGGTGCCGATGGTCATGCCGCCCGACGTCGCGGGCAGCCCCGCGGCCAGGTAGATCAGCGCCGGGATGCCGGCGAAGACGATGCTCATGGTGGCCATGCGCCAGCGGCCGGCGAGCTGCGAGCGCACCTCGAGGTCGACGAGGAACTCCGACGTGCCGGCGAAGCGCCGGGACTGCGCGGGCCCCGCGCCCAGGGTCTTGCCCAGGAGCACCCCGCTGACCGAGAGCCCCTCCTCCACCTGGGAGTGCAGGTCGGCCAGGTGCCGCTGGCGCTGCGCGGTGATCGCCCGGCGCATGCGGGCCACCCGGCGGGTCAGCCACACCGCCGGCGGCAGCACGACGAGCGACAGCAGGGACAGCCGCCAGCTCAGCACCGCCATGGCGACGACGGTGCCGATGACCGTCGTGGCGCTGGAGGCGAACGACGTCGCGGTAGAGGTGACGACCGACTGCATGCTGCCGACGTCGTTCATCAGCCGCGACTGCACCTCCCCACCCCTGGTGCGGGTGAAGAAGCCGAGCGACTGGCGCTGCAGGTGCGCGAAGACCGCCGTCCGCAGGCCGTGCATGACGCGCTGCCCGACGGTGGTGGACAGCCAGGTCTGGACGACGCCGAAGATCGCCGTGACCACGGTGACCGCCAGCATGCCGCCGACCGCCCACAGCAGCAGCGGCACGTCCTGCTCGGGGATGGCCTCGTCGATCACCAGGCGGATCAGGAACGGGGTGGCCAGGGCGACGACGGAGGAGGCGACGATCAGGGCCACGACGACGGCGAGCTGCCAGCGGTAGGGGCGGAACAGCGCGGCGACGCGGCTCCAGCGGACGGGGGAGCGCTCGAGCTGGGCCCGGTCGGCGGGGTCGGGCCGGCGACCGATGCCACCACCACCGGGACCACCGCCCCGGCCGCCCGTCGTCATCTCGGTGATGCCACCACCTCCCCTTCCACGATTGCTGAGGTTACCTCATGATGAGGAACACGCGGGGTCGTCGCTACCATTCCCCCGTGGCGGACGACGGGAGCGGCGAGCTGGGCGACCTCCTCATGCGCGCGGCCCGCACCCAGCGGCGCCGATGGCGCGACGCCCTCGCCCCCTGGGACCTCTCCCCGCACCAGGCCCGGGCGCTGCGGGTGGTCTGCGAGCGCGACGGGGTGCGCCTGTCCGACCTCGCCGACTCCCTGCACATCGCCCCGCGCTCGGCGACCGAGGTGGCCGACGGGCTGCAGGAACGCGGCCTGGTCGAGCGCACGCCCGATCCGGGTGACCGGAGGGCGGTGCTGCTGCGACCCACCGAGGAGGGCCGGCGCATCCGGGGCGAGGTCGGGCGGGCCCGGGCGGCCGACTCCGCGGAGCTGTTCGCCCGCCTGGGGGAGGAGGACCGCACGACGCTGGCCCGCATCCTCCGGACGCTCGCCGGCTGAGGCCCGGCCGCCGACGACGCGGACCGGCGACAATGGGCCGGTCCGACCGTCGACGCCGAGGGGATCCGATGCGGGAGCAGCTCGGGATCGACGCGGGAACTGCCGCGCTGGTCGTGCTCACCACGGTGGCGATGTACCTGACCCTGGTCCTCTGCGTCCGCCTGGTGGGCCAGCGCAGCCTCGCGACCATGTCCAGCTTCGACCTGGGGTGCGCGATCGCGCTCGGCGCGGTGGTGGGGCGGACCGTGCTGCTGCTCGATCCCACCCTGGCCACCGGCGTCGTCGCGATGGTCACGTTGTTCGCGACGCAGACCACGCTGGCCCGGCTGCGGCAGAGCCGGTGGGTGGACCGGCTGATGAACCGTCCGCCCGTCCTCCTCATGGCCGGCCCCACCCCGCTGACGGACAACCTGCGCGCCGCCCACGTCGCCGAGGACGAGTTGCGGCAGAAGCTCCGCCTGGCCGGCATCCGGGACCTCGCCGAGGTGCGCTGCGTGGTCCTGGAGCGCACCGGGGCGGTCAGCGTGATCCGGCGGTCCGAGCCGCTGGACCCGTGGCTCTTCTCCGACGTCCCGGGCGCGGAGCGCCTGCTCGGAGCCGAGCGGGACGAGCCCGGCCCCCGCCGCCCGCCGTCCTGATCACTGCCCGCGCGGTGGGTGCTCGGCGCGCCAGGCGTCGAACGCGTCGAGGAAGGAGATTGCCATGGTGTTCTCGGTCAGCACCTCGTCCCGGTCCCGCTCGTCGACCATCCGCTCGCTCAGCGCGAGGGTGTTGAACTTGATCGCGCGGAAGTAGGGGATGAACGAGGCCGGCGTGAACGCGCGTTCGGACGGCCGCGGGTCGACGCCGTCCAGGGTCCACGGTCCCGGCTCGGGCAGCGCCGGGAGGCCGAGCCGCTCGACGGCGGTCAGGATCGGCTCGTCGTCGGGGCGGTCGGTGAAGTCGCGGGAGCGCTCGCGGAACACCTCGCCGCCGTCCGGCCCCACCGCCACGACCACCGGCCGGAAGATCGAGGCGTCCTGGTCCCAGGCGTCCAGCGGACGGGCCAGCCGGGACCCGTCGGGATCGCTCACCCAGCGGTAGGGGACGCGCCAGGTGTGGTCGAAGGCCAGCTGCACCTCCGGTGGATCGACCGAGGCGAGCACGACCTCGGTACCCGCAGCAGCGAGCCGGGACGACGACTGGGCCAGACGGACCGCCTGGGCGCAGCAGTAGGGCTACCAGTCGCCCCGCAGGCCGACGAGGAGCAGGGCCGCGCGGTCGTCGGTCCGCAGCGCGAGCAGGTCGGAGCTGTCCATGACCTCCACCGTAGGGAGGTCGGCACCGAAGCGCGCGGGCGGGCGGATGGCTCGCCCGGCAGCCCGGCGTCGCTACCGTCGCACCCATGCCGCCGGCGCTCGCCCGGGTGAGCATCGCCCTGTTCGCCCTCACCACTTCGCCGTCCGCAGCTCCTGACCGCGGCGCCGGTCACCCCCGCGGCCGGAGCCCGTCGAGCGTCACCGCGACCAGGCGCTCGACCGCCTCTCCCGAGCCCAGCTCCGCTGCCGCGTCCAGCGACGCGAGGCAGTAGGCCGCGAGCTCCGCCGGAGGCACGTCCGTCCGGACGGCGCCGTCGGCGGCCGCCGCGGAGACGAGCCCGTGGACCATCTCGCGCACGTGCCCGTGCGCCCGCGTCACGGCCGCACCGCCGTGCAGGGGAGCCGCGTCGCCGACGCCCGGGTGCCGGTGCCGGATGGAGCCGAAGGCCTGCAGGACCGCGGCCAGCCGGTCCAGCGCCGGCCCGCCGGCGCGCCGCAGTCCGGCCAGTTCGTGCAGGTGCTGCCCGAGCCGCCGTTCGTGCCAGGCGTGCAGCAGCGCGTCGACGTCCGGGAAGTACCGGTACAGCGTCGCCCGGCCGATGCCCGCGTCCGCGGCCACCTGCGACATCGTGACCGCACGCAGCCCGCCGCGGGCCACCAGGGCCCCGGTCGCGTCCAGGATCGCGGCCTGCACCACGGACCGGTGCGCGGCGAGCGTGCCCTCCCGGAGTCGCGGCATGGGCACATCCTATTCATCGAGACACGTTGTATCGTTCCCGTCATGGTCATCCGGAACGCTCCGCAGCACGGGGGCCCACCGCGCACGCCCCGGTGGGTGGTGGCGCTGGCCGTGGTGGCCGGGCTCCTGCTGCTGCTCCTGCTCGCCGGAGCACTCCTCGGCGTGGACCACGGTCCCGGTCTCCATTCGTGACCGCGCCCCCCGTCGTGCGCAAGGCCACCCTGACGCTCCACGTCACCTCGTCGGTCGGCTGGCTGGGCGCCGTGGTGGTCGCGGTCGCCCTGAGCGCCGTGGTCGCCGGTTCGTCCGACGCCCAGCTGGTCCGAGCCGGCTACCTCGTCCTCGACCGGATCGGCTGGTGGGTGCTCGTCCCGCTCGCGGTCGCCTCGCTGGTCAGCGGCGTCCTCCAGTCACTGCTCACCCCGTGGGGCCTGGTCCGCCACTGGTGGGTCGTGGTCAAGCTGGTCCTGACGGTCCTCGCCACCGGGGTGCTGCTGCTCTACACGGGAACGCTGGGCCGGCTCGCCGCCACGGCCCGGATCGCCGACGGGTCGGCGGTACCGCTCAGCAGCTCACCGCTCGTCCACAGCCTGGGAGCGCTGGTGGTGCTGCTGGGCGCCGTCGTGCTGTCGGTCCACAAGCCGCGAGGGCTGACCCGCTACGGGTGGCGCATGCAGCAGGCGGGCCGGGCGCCCCGCGCCTGACCGGCTCCGCCGCCGCCCCGGAGGTCACCCCCCGGGGCGGCGGAACCGACCGCCGGCGGGTCAGGTGCCGAGCTCGGTGTCGCCCGCCGAGGGCTTGGCGTCGTCGCCCGTCACGCCCTCGTCCCCCTGTGGCCGGACGTCGTCGCCGGCCCCCTCGACGTCCTCGGGGACCAGCGGGGTCTCGTCGCGGACGTTCTCCCTGGCCTCGTCGCGGTCGGTGCCCGGTGTCTCGGTCATGGTGCCTCCTTCGTGGCGGACCGCTCCCCTACCCCGCCGATCGGCAGGCAGGCCCTCGTTCGCTCCGGGCGGACGGCACGGGGCGACCAGGGACCTCCCGACCTGCGCGGCACCCGGCACAGAGGCACGCTCGGGCCGTGACCGAGCCACGCGAGGACGACGACCAGCCCATCAACCTCCACCCGGGCCAGCACGACGAGGGTGGCTCCGGCGGCATGGCCACCCGCGAGCTCGCCGCGCACGAGCAGGAGGACGCGGAGGACTGACCCGCCGGTCAGGCCGGACGACGGCGGCGCAGCCGCGCCGCCAGGCGGGAGAGGCGACCCGCCGGCGGGACCACCTCCACCTGCGGCGCGATCGCCGGTGGCGCCGGTGGACGGTCCCGTCGCCAGCCGTCCAGCAGCGCGTCGACGTCGGCCAGGCCGGGCACCGGGGCCCACCGGCTCTCCGCGGGACGGCGCCACAAGGCCTCCACCCGCGCGTTGTAGTCCTCGGCCAGCCCCCGGACCTCGGCCTCGGAGGTGAGCCGGGCGGCGCGCCCGGGCAGCTCGTCGCGCTCACGGCGCAGCGCGAGGCCCGGAGGCAGCATGGCCGCGGTCTCGACGCCCTCGCGCCGCGCCTTGGCGACGGCCCAGTCGTAGGCGTTCTCCGACAGCGCCTCGCGGGGCAGCGGCCGGCCGGCCCCGGACAGGTTCTCGAAGTCGCCGCGGGCCTGCCCGCGGGCGATCTGGTGCTCCACCCAGGTCTCGTACGAGACTCCCGGCGGCTTCCGCTCGGTCATCGCCCTCCACGGTACGAGTGACCGGGAACTCTGCACTCTCCTCTTACGTGAGAGTCGGGTCTGCGGCAGCATGGACCGTGATCCGCGCCCCCGCGCCCGACGCACGGGGAGTCGCCACCAGCCCTCCACCCGAAACGGGAGCATGTCCGTCCTGCCTGCGCTCCGCCCTGCCCGCCCGTCCTGGCTGAACCCGGGGGTCGCCCGCACCGAGGTGCTGGCCGGCCTCGTGGTCGCCCTGGCGCTCATCCCCGAGGCCATCAGCTTCTCGATCCTCGCCGGGGTCGACCCGCGGGTGGGCCTGTTCTCCTCCTTCGTCATGGCGGTGGTCATCGCCTTCACCGGCGGCCGACCGGCGATGATCACCGCGGCGACGGGTGCGATCGCCCTGGTCGTCGCCCCGCTCGCGCTGGAGTACGGCGTCCAGTACCTGTTCGCCGCGGTCATCCTGGGTGGGATCTTCCAGATCCTGCTGGCCGCCGCCGGCGTCGCCCGGCTCATGCGGTTCATCCCGCGCAGCGTCATGGTGGGGTTCGTCAACGCGCTGGCGATCCTGATCTTCAGCGCGCAGTTCCCGCAGCTGATCGGCGTGCCGTGGCTGGTCTACCCGATGGTCGCCGCCGGGCTGGCCATCATCTTCCTGCTCCCCCGGCTGACCAGCGCCGTCCCCGCACCCCTGGTAGCGATCATCGTGCTGACCGCGCTCACCGTGACGGGCGGCTGGGAGCTGCCCGACGTCGGCGGCGAGGGCGAGCTGCCCGACAGCCTGCCGTTCTTCCTGCTGCCCGACGTGCCCTTCACCGCCGAGACGCTGGGCGTCATCGCCCCCTACGCCCTCGGCGTCGCCTTCGTCGGGCTCATGGAGTCGCTGATGACGGCCAAGCTCGTCGACGACATCACCGACACGCACTCGGACAAGACCCGCGAGTCCTGGGGGCAGGGTGTGGCGAACATGGCCTCGGGCTTCTTCGGCGGCATGGGCGGCTGCGCCATGATCGGCCAGACGATGATCAACGTGAAGGCGTCCGGCGCCCGGACCCGGCTGTCGACCTTCCTGGCCGGCGTCTTCCTGCTGGTCCTCGTCGTGGCCCTCGGCGACATCGTGAGCATCATCCCGATGGCCGCCCTCGTCGCCGTCATGGTCTTCGTGTCCATCGCGACCTTCGACTGGCACAGCCTGCGGACCATCCACCGGATGCCGAAGAGCGAGACCACCGTGATGCTCTCGACGGTCGCGGTCACGCTGATCACCCACAACCTGGCGATCGGTGTGGGCGTGGGCGTGCTGGTGGCCTGCGTCCTCTTCGCCCAGCGGATCGCGCACCTGGTCGACGTGGACCGGGTGGTCGAGGGCGGCACCGCGCGCTACACCGTGGACGGCGCGCTCTTCTTCGCCTCGAGCAACGACCTGTACACCCAGTTCGAGTACGCCGACGACCCGGAGCACGTGGTCATCGACCTCTCCGGCGCCCAGGTGTGGGACGCCTCGACGGTCGCGGTGCTGGACGCCATCACGCACAAGTACGCCACCCGCGGGAAGTCCGTGGAGATCGTCGGCCTCGACGAGCACTCGCTCAGCCGGTTCGAGCGGCACTCCGGGCAGCTCGGGGCGGGCCACTGATGGCCGCCCGCACCGGCCTGCTGCAGATCGGCCAGGTCGCCGAGCGCACCGGCCTGAGCCTGCGGACCATCCGGTTCTACGAGGAGAACGGGCTGGTCCGGCCCACCACCCGCAGCGACGGCGGCTTCCGGCTCTACAGCGACGACGACGTCGCCCGGCTCGAGGTCATCAAGCGGATGAAGCCGCTCGGCTTCTCGCTGGAGGAGATGGAGGAGCTGCTCGGACTTCTCGCCGAGCTGGCCGAACGCCCCGGCGACGCCGCGCTGGCCGACCGGCTGCGGATGTTCCACGAGGCGGCCACCGCCCGGGTGCACGCCCTGCGCGAGCAGCTGTCGATCGCGGAGGGGTTCGCCGCGGACCTGGCCGGCCGACTGGGCTGATCACCTCTCCCTCCGCGTGTCACGGAGCGCGAACGGGTGACTGCCGCGGCGCCCTGTGCTGCGACTCCGGGCGGGACCGAGCAGGCTGGGCGGGTGCCTCTGTCCGTCCCGGGTCTGCCCGCGCTGCCACCGGAGCTGGCCGGCCCGGTCGCGGTGCAGCTGGCCAAGCCGGTGCGGGAGATCCCGCAGCCCACGGCGCTGTCCGGTGGCTGCCGGTACGAACCCAAGTGGGACGGCTACCGGCTCGTCATCGTGCGCGACCGCAGCTCCACCCGGCTGTGGTCCAAGCAGGGGCGTGACCTCACCGACCGGTTCCCCGACCTCGCCGCCGCCGCGGTCGCCCAGCTGCCCCCCGGCTCCGTCGTCGACGGCGAGGTCGTCATCTGGCACGACGACCGGCTGGACTTCGGGCTGCTGCAGCGCCGCATGGTGACCGCCGCCGGTCGCATCGCCGCCCAGGTGGCCGCCGCGCCGGCGTCCTACGTCGCCTTCGACCTGCTGGCCACCGGTGGTGAGGACCTCCGCCGGAGCACCTTCGCCCGGCGCCGCGCGGGCCTGGAGGGCCTGGCCGCCCGCTGGGCGCCGCCGATGCAGCTCTCGCCGGTGACCGCCGATCCGGTCGAGGCCCGGCGGTGGTTCGACGACTTCCGTCCCGCGGGGGTCGAGGGGCTGGTGGTCAAGGGCGCCGCCACCCGCTACGCACCGGGTCGCCGCGACTGGCTGAAGGTGAAGAGCTGGGAGACCACCGAGGTGCTCGCCGGGGGCGTCATCGGCCCGATCGGACGCCCCGGCCAGCTGGTGGCCGGGCAGTACCGGGGCGGCGAGCTCGTGGTGGTCGGCCGCACCAGCCCGCTGACACCGGAGCAGTCCGCGGAGCTGGCCGGTGTGCTGCGCCCCGCGGCGGACGACCACCCCTGGCCCGAGCGCATCGGGACGGGCCGCTTCGGCGGCGGCCGGCTGTCGGTGCCGCTCACCCGCGTCGAGCCGACCGCCGTGGTCGAGGTCAGTGCCGATGCCGCGCTCCAGGCCGGGGTGTTCCGGCACCCGTTGCGCTTCGTCCGCGTCCGCCCGGACCTGCACGCCGACGACCTGCCCGTCCTGCCCTGAGCGGGGCGCACCCCTCGGGGGGATGAACCGGTCAAGTTTGCATCCCTGCAGGTCGATGGGGGTTCGTGACCGGCCACACCCCTCCGATCGCCCGTGCTGCCTGGCTGCACACGGCGCTCGCCGTGCTGGTCGTCGCCGTCATCGTGACCGTGGTCCCTGCCGGGCCGTGGCGGCCCGCCGCCGAGGTCGTCCTGTTCGGACTCGGCACCTCCGCCGTCCTGTGCGCGCTTCGTCGGCACCGCACCCGGCTCGTCGTCGCCTGGCGCGCCATCGGTGCCGGCCTCGGCTTCTTCGCCGCGAGCTGCGTCGCGGAGGTCGTCGCGCTCAGCGGGATCGCACCCGGACCGTCGTCGGCCGTGGAGTCGTTGCTGGACGTCGCCGCCTACGCGGCCCTCGTGGTCGGCGCCCTCGGAGTGATCCGGAGCGGCCGGCGTCGCCGGGACTGGAGCAGCTGGATCGACACCGCCACGCTGCTGCTGGCCGCCGGCCTGGCCATCCTGGCTGTCGGCGGGGACCGGCGCTCGATGTCGGTCGACCTGGTCGAGGTCGACATCGGCACGCCGCTCGTCACCGTCGTGCTGCTCTTCGTCTGCGTACCGCTCGCCATGTCGCGGGGCGGCCGGTCGGTCACCACCATGGCCTTCCTGGTCGCCGGCGTGTTCACCGTCATCGGGTACGGCGGCCGCATCCTGGGTGACACGGCCCTGCGCGACGCACCCCTCCTGGACCCCCTGCCGCTGCTGGCCGTGGCGGCGCTCTGCCTCGCCGGACGGCACCCCGCCGTCGCGACGATGGGCGAGCCGCCCTCGTCCGTGCACGAGGACACCGGCAGCCGGGTCCTCGGTCTGGGCGCTGCGCTCCTGGTCAGCCCGGCCCTGCTGATCCTCTGGACCCTCGGCCGCGGCGGGATCGGCTACGTGCTCGGCATCGGCAGCGCGACGCTCACCGGCCTCGCCCTGTGGCGCCTCATGGCGCTGGACCGGGAACGCGAGCGGATCCGCGTCGCCCTGGACGCCAGCCAGACACGGCTGGAGCTCCTGCTGGCCAACTCCGCCGACGTCATCTCGATCATCGCCTCCGACGGCACGATTTCCTACATGAGCCCCGCCGTGGAGTCGCTGCTCGGCCGGCCCGCCTCCTACTACGTCGGCCGCGAGGCGATCACCCTCGCCGATCCGCGGGACCAGGCGCGGCTGCGCGCCGTCGTAGCGTCCGCCGGCCCGGCCACCGGCGGCTTCACCGACACCGACATCCGGGTCCAGCACAGCTCCGGCAACGCACGCTGGGTCGAGATGCGGATCAGCGGCCGGGTCGACGCCGCCGGCATCGAGGGCTGGGTGGTCAACATCCGGGAGATCACCGACCGCAAGCTCTTCGAGGACGAGCTGCGCCGCCAGGCGACCACCGATCCGCTGACCGGTCTGCTCAACCGCACGGCATTCAACGACCGGCTGGTGGCCGCGACCGCGGACGCCGACCCGGCGGCCCCGCCGGCGGTCCTCTTCGTCGACGTCGACGACTTCAAGAGCATCAACGACACGCTGGGGCATGCGGCCGGCGACGAGCTGCTGCTCGCCGTCGCCGGCCGGCTCTCCGCGGACGTCCGCGGCGACGACGTCGTCGCCCGGCTGGGCGGGGACGAGTTCGCCCTCCTGCTCATGGACGCCGACGCCGACCGGCTCCGCGACGTCGCCGACCGGCTGCTGGCCGCCGTCCGCCTCCCGGTGCAGCTCGCCGGC
Organism: Blastococcus saxobsidens; assembly: GCF_002938435.1. Classification (GTDB taxonomy): domain Bacteria; phylum Actinomycetota; class Actinomycetes; order Mycobacteriales; family Geodermatophilaceae; genus Blastococcus; species Blastococcus saxobsidens. Next base: position 45,104 of record NZ_POQT01000018.1, on the reverse strand, counting down.
CGGCCCGTGACGGTGACGGCCAGCGTCGGCGGCGCCCTGGCCGGTCCCGGCTGCACCGCCGAGGAGCTCCTGCACCGGGCCGACACCGCCATGTACAGCGCCAAGCGCGGCGGCAAGGACTCCCGGGCCCTCTCCGGCACCACGCCGGCCCCCGTGCCGGGGAGCGACGCCAGGACCTGACCGGCCCCGGGGTCAGCTCAGGCGGGTGCTGAGCCGGACGGTGACACCCCCGGGCCGGGGCAGGACGTCCACGTGGTCCCACAGCTTCCGCGCCAGCCACAGCCCCATGCCGCCCAGCGCGAGGTCGTCCCCGTGCGCGGGACGGAAACCCGTGAACGGGTCGTCGAACCCGGGCCCGCTGTCGCTGATGGCGCAGACCAGCCGGTCGTCGGACACCCACACCTTCGCCGAGACCGGCCGGGCGCCGTGCCGGAACGCGTTCGAGGCGATCTCGCTGGCCGCGAAGTGCAGGTCCTCGGCCAGGTCCGGGTCGCTCACCCGCTCCGACATCACCGCGCGGAGAGCGGCCCGCAGGGCGGCCAGCGACTCTGCGTCGGTCACGCCGAACACCGGGCCGGCGTCCTCGAACGACTCGCGGGGCACCGGCAGCCGCCGGACGTAGTCCCGCTGATCGCCGAACTCGCCGCTCGGCCGCACGGCGCCGCCGGAGATCAGCAGGGGGTGCGTCCGCGCGACCCCGCCCAGCACGTCCGCGGGGAGCTCCCGGCGGTCGAACAGGCACAGCACCGACACCGGCTGCCCCGCCAGGCCCGGGTTCACCGCGGCCTCGTACCGGAGCCCCTCGCGCCGGCTCCGCGGTGCGGTCCCGAACCGCACCTGCGTGACGAGCCGCAACCGTCCGGACCGGGCGGCCCGCGCCCGCTGCACCCACTCGGCGGTCACACCCGTCGCATCGGCGACCCGGGTACCGATCAGGCAGATCCGCTCGTCGACGGCGACCTCGGCCGCACGGTCGCCCAGTGCTCCGGTGATCAGCGCGACGGTGGCCGGCGGGCAGGAGACCAGGATCAGGTCCCCGGCCAGGAGGCCCGCCTCGACGAAGGGCACGACACCGGCCAGCATCTCTGCGTCGGAACCGAACAGCAGCCCCACGTGCGCGTGCGGCTGGGCGCCGTCGAGTGCCGGCACAGCGGCACGGGTCGTGCCTGCGTCCACCGCCTCGCTCATGCAGTCCTCAGTGGTCCGCGGCCGCGCCTCGGCCGGATGGTTGAACGCCGGATGGTTGAACAGTGTGGGGCATGTCCGTGACGACGTCGCCACCGGGCCGGTACCGGTGGCACGAGCGGCCTCCCGCCCCCGGCGACGATGTTTCACGTGCACCATCGACGCCGTGAGCGACGACCGTGAAGTCCTGACCTACGAGGCGTTCGGCACGGCCAGCCGTGAGCTGGCCCGGCAGGTCGCCGCCGACGGCTTCGAACCGGACCTGGTGCTGTCCATCGCCCGTGGCGGGCTCTTCCTCGGCGGGGCCCTGGGCTACGCGCTGGACGTCAAGAACCTCTTCGTGATGAACGTGGAGTTCTACACGGGGGTGGACGAGCGGCTGGACCTGCCGGTGGTGCTCCCACCGACCCTCGACGTGGTCGACCTGACCGGGGCCAACGTGCTCGTGGCCGACGACGTGGCGGACACCGGCAAGACCCTCGAGCTGGTCCGGTCGTTCTGCGCCGGCTACGTCGCCGACGTCCGCACCGCGGTCATCTACGAGAAGCCCGGCTCGCTGGTGCGCTGCGACTACGTCTGGCGCCGGACCGACCGCTGGATCGACTTCCCCTGGTCGGCCGAGCCGCCGGTGCGGCGGCGGGCGGGCTCCTCCGGGCACTGACCACCCGGCCGGGACGCAGATCGGCGGCGGTGGGATCGCTCCCACCGCCGCCGTCCCCCCAGGTCGCCCCGTCGCCGCGTCTTGCGCCGGGCCCCGCGACCAAGTCTCTGCTGCGCCGGATCGGCGCCATGCCCCCTTCATCGGCGGCTCGCTGGAACTACTACAGCGGAATCACCCGATCGATGAACCTTCCTCGTTCCGTAAACCCGCCCGAGATGGGTCGGAACCTATTTCTTCCGGAAGTGCGGACGGTCAGCGGCGGTGGGAGACGGTGACCGTGAACTTGGGCGTCCGCGCCACCAGCGACGTCGGGCCGACCGTCCGCCCCAGCACCGGCTTGTACCTGAGGGTGCTGTTGTAGACGGTCCAGAGCTCGCCACCGGGCCGCAGCACCCGCGCGGCCGCCACGAAGAGCCGGTCGGCTGCGGTGGTGACCACGGCGGCGCCGACGTGGAACGGCGGGTTGCAGACGACCAGGTCCACGCTCGCGTCGGGCAGCGAGGCGGCGGCGGCGTCGCGCACGACCTCGACCCGCTCCCCCACCCCGTTGGCGTCGGCCGTGGCCCGGGCGGAGGCGACCGCGGCGGCGGACTGGTCGGCCGCGACCACCCGCAGGTCCGGCCGGGCCTGCGCCAGCGCGACCGCCAGCACACCGGTGCCGCAACCCAGGTCGAGCGCGGTGCCGGCCGCGGCCATGCGGTCGAGCGAGCCGAGCAGCACGCGGGTGCCGATGTCGATCCTCGTGCCGGCGAACGCGGCGCCGTGCGCGCAGACGGTCATCGGCGGGTCGGTGTGCACCTGGCGGCGCGGGAAGGACGAGCCGTGCGGGCGGGGACCGCGGGCCACCAGCACGCGCGACTTCTGCCGCGCGAGGGTTGCCGAGACGTCGGTGAAGGACTCCCGCAGGACGTCGTTCATCGCGTGCGTCATGTGCTTGACCCGGCCGCCGACCAGCACCGTCACGTCCGGCGCGGCCGACGAGGCCACCACCTCCGCGATCTCCCGCAGCGCCTCCAGGCCCTTGGGCGCCTGCACCAGCACCAGCCGGGCACCGGCGGCGAGCCCGGCGTCCAGCGGCAGCGACCGGTAGGAGCCGGGAAGGCCCAGCTGCTCGGCGTTGCGGGCCAGGGCGAGCTCCCCGACCAGCAGGTCCTGGCTCACCCGCACGTCGCTCGCGCCGTGCAGCGCCACCGCGCCCAGGGTGAGGGCGCCGTACCCGTCGTCGACGACGGCCACCTCGCCGGGCCCGCAGAGGGCGAGGGTGGCAGCGGCCTCGTCCAGCAGCAGCCGGTCGGTGGCGTCGACGGCCACCAGATCGGGGGCCTCGACGTCCGGGGCGCGACCCAACCGGGCGAAGAACTCCTCGGGGGAGCTCACCGCGGGGTCGCGGCGATCAGCTCCACGACGACGCGGGCCAGCTCGGGGCCGACGTCCTCCTGCAGGAAGTGCCCGCCGCCGGGCAGAGTGGTGTGCGCCATCCCCTGCGCCCCGGGCACCAGCTTCTGGAAGGCCCGCTCGCCTCCGCCGGTGATCGGGTCGGAGTCGGAGAACGCGGTGAGGAAGGGCTTCTCCCACCGGGTGAGCACCTGCCAGGCCGCCCGGTTGGCCGCCGCCGCAGGGTCATCGGGTGCCGTGGGCACCAGCGCGGGGAACATCCGCGCGCCGGCCTTGTACGAGTCGTCGGGGAAGGGCGCGTCGTAGGCGGCGACGACCTCCGGGGACAGGCCGGCGACCGTGCCGTTGCCGACGATCCGGCCGACCTGGAAGTCCGGGCTCTCCTGGGAGAACCGCTGCCACGCCAGGAACGCCTCGCTCATCGGCTGGTCACCGGTGGGCAGGCCGGTGTTGGCGACGACGACCCGGGCGAACCGGTCGGGGTTCTCCGCGACCAGGCGCAGCCCGATCAGCCCGCCCCAGTCCTGCCCGACGACGGTGACGTCGCGCAGGTCGAGCTCGTCGAGCAGCGCCTGGCGCATCCACCCGACGTGCCGGGCGTAGCTGTAGTCGTCCCGGGCGGCCGGCTTGTCCGAGCGGCCGAAACCGACCAGGTCCGGCGCGACGACGCGCAGCCCGGCGTCCACCAGCACCGGGATCATCCGCCGGTAGAGGAAGGACCACGACGGTTCGCCGTGCAGCAGCAGGACCGTCTCGCCGTCGGCCGGTCCCTCGTCGAGGTGGGCGACCCGCAGCCGCCCGCCGTCGCCGCTGTCGACCGCCACGTAGCGGGCCTGGTACGGGAAGTCGGGCAGGTCGGCGAACCGCTCGTCCGGCGTCCGGAGGATCTCCATGCCGCCACCCTGCCAGGCCAGGCATGGGAAGCATCACCTGCGTCAGCGGCGCGGAAGACGCAGGTATCGCTTCCCATGCCTGGCGTGGGGCGCGTCAGACGCCGGGCAGGCCGACCGGGCAGGAGACGCCGGTCGAGTGCACGGGGCAGTAGCCGTTCGGCACCTTGTAGAGGTACTGCTGGTGGTAGTCCTCGGCGTAGAAGAACTGGCCCAGCGGCGCGATCTCGGTGGTGATCTCGCCGTAGCCGGCCGCCTGCAGCCGCTCCTGGTAGGCGTCCCGGGTGGCCCGTGCGGCCTGCTCCTGCTCGGGCGACGCGTAGTAGATCGCCGAGCGGTACTGGGTGCCGATGTCGTTGCCCTGCCGCATGCCCTGCGTCGGGTCGTGGTCCTCCCAGAAGACCTTGAGCAGCCGCTCGTAGGAGATCACCGCGGGGTCGAACACGACGAGAACCACCTCGGTGTGCCCGGTGCGCGCCGAGCAGACCTCGTCGTAGGTCGGGTTCCGGGTGTACCCGCCCGCGTAGCCCGCGGCGGTCGAGTAGATGCCCGGGGTCTCCCAGAAGACCTTCTCCACGCCCCAGAAGCACCCGGCACCGAAGACGGCGGTCTGCATGCCGTCGGGGAACGGCGGCTGGATGCGGTTGCCGTTGACCGCGTGCACCTCGGGCACGTGCGGCAGCGGGTCGGGACGACCCGGCAGGGCGCCCTCGGGCGCGACCAGTTCGGTCTTGGCACGGGAGAACAACATGTCCCGAGCGTAGGACGGCGTCGCAACCCGGTGGCACGCGATGCACCTGGTCGGGCGCATGATCGACGGGTGACCGTGCGCACCCGTGAATGGCAGCTGGCGGCCCGGCCGCACGGCGAGCCCACCCCCGACGACTTCCGGCTGGTCGAGCTCGACCGGCCCGACCCCGCCGAGGGCCAGGTCGTCATCCGGATGCTCGTGATGTCGGTCGACCCGTACATGCGCGGCCGGATGAACGCCGGGAAGTCCTACGCCGCCCGGTGGGAGATCGGCGAGACCATGCGCGGCGGCGCCGTCGGCCGGGTCGTCGCCTCGCGGTCCGCCGACGTCCCCGAGGGTTCCCTGGTCCTCGCCGACGCCGCATGGCGCGACGTCGCCGTCCTCGACGCCGCGCACGTGCGCGTGCTGCCCGAGCTGCCCGGCATCCCGCCCAGCTACCACCTCGGCGTCCTGGGAATGCCGGGGCTGACCGCCTGGGCCGGGCTGTTCCGGCTCGCGGAGTTCCGGGCGGGCGACACCGTCTTCGTGTCGGGCGCGGCCGGCGCCGTCGGCAGTCTCGTGGGCCAGTTCGCCCGGCTGAGCGGGGCGTCGGCGGTGATCGGCAGCGCCGGGACACCGGACAAGGTGCGCTGGCTGACCGAGGAGCTCGGCTTCACCACGGCCTTCGACTACCACGACGGGCGCGTCGCCGACCTGCTCGCGGCCGCGGCCCCGGACGGCATCGACGTCTACTTCGACAACGTCGGGGGCGAGCACCTGGAAGCAGCGATCGGCGCGTTCAACGAGCACGGCCGGGCCGCGCTGTGCGGCGCGATCTCCGCCTACAACGCCGTCGAGCCGCCGCCCGGGCCGCGGAACATGTTTCAGATGGTCAGCAAGAAGCTGAGCCTGCGCGGGTTCATCGTCGGCGACCACACCGACCTGCAGCCGGCGTTCGCCGCCCAGGTGCCGGAGTGGCTGCGCGCCGGTGACCTGGTGGTCCGGGAGACCGTGCGGGAGGGGCTGGAGAACGCGGTGGACACCTTCCTCGACCTCCTGCGCGGCGGCAACACCGGCAAGATGATCGTCCGGCTCGCGGCCGAGGACGGCTGACCGGGGTTCCGGCACGGTCCGGCGGGGAAGGCTGGAGACCATGTGGCTCTTCCTCACCGCCCGGCTGCGCACCTGGCTGCTCCTCACCGTCGTCGTCCCGCTGGCCACCGGCCTGCTGCGCAGGATCGGCCGGGCCCTGGAGCGGCGCGGGGGTCCCTCGCGGATCAGCGGCGCCCTGCTCAAGGCCGGGGAGCTCGGTGACCGCGCCCGGGCGACGCTGCGCGGTGGCGGGCGCGGAGGCCGGCGCCGGTGACCGCGCCGGTCCTGGAGACCCACCCGGCGACCGGGCGCCCGCGCGCGGTCGCGCTGTTCTGCCACGGCGGCACGGTGGCCAGCGTGGAGCCGCCTAAGGAGCGGGCGCTGTCGCTGGTCCGGATGCGCGCGATCGAGCAGTTCGTGTCCGCCGCGGGCGGGGCTCAGGGGCTCACCACCTGCCTGCTGCGGTACCGCCTGGCCGGCTGGAACGGGGTGGCCGCCGACGCCTACGCCGACGTGCGCTGGGCACTGGACCGGATCCGCGACGAGCACGGCGACCTGCCGGTCGTGCTGGTCGGCCACTCGATGGGCGGGCGGGCCGTCCTCCGCGCCGGCGGTCACGACGGCGTGGCCGCGGTCTGCGCGCTGGCGCCCTGGACGCCCCCCGGCGAGCCGGTGGAGCACCTGCGGGGGCGCAGCGTGGTGATCCTGCACGGTCGGGGCGACCGCTGGGTGCCGGCGGGCCTGTCGGAGGAGTTCGCCGTCCGGGCGCAGCAGGCCGGGGCCCGGGTGGCCCGGTTCACCGTCGCCGGCGGGCACAGCATGCTGCGCGGCGCCCACCGGTGGCACGGGTTCGTGCGGGACGTCGTCCTGGCCGGCGCCGGGCTCGCGCCGATGCGCCGCGACGTCGCCGAGGCGCTGGACCGCCCGGCACCCGAGGGCCTGACCGTCGCGCTGTGACCGCTCAGCCCGGCAGGGACGGCGCCGGGTCGTCGTCCAGCCGGGCCCACAGCAGCTCGTCGTGCTTCACGCCGTCGCCGTACCGGAAGGACCGGCGCAGCCGCCCCTCGTAGGTGAAGCCGGCCTTCTCCGCGACCCGCGCCGACGCGGCGTTCTCCACGGCGTGGCACAGCTCGATGCGCTCGACCGGCAGCGCGTCGAAGGCCCAGCGGCAGGCGGCGTCCACGGCGGTCGGTGCCACTCCGCGGCCACGGGCGGGCGGCGCGGTCCAGTAGCCGATCTGTGCGTCGCCCTGGCGCGGGTCGATCGAGTGAACCGACACCGAGCCGAGCAGCTCCCCCGTGGCGCCGTCCACGACCGCCCACGACGCGCGGTCGGCGTCCGTGCGCAGCGTGGCGAGCAGCGCGACGGCGTCCGCCCGCGAGGAGACACCCCCGGTGCCCGACCACAGCCGCGCGACCGGGTCCTGCTGGGCGGCGAACAGGGCGTCGACGTCGTCGTCCCGCCACGGCCGCATCCCCAGCGGGCCAGGGGTCAGCTCGGGCGGCTCCACCCCGCCATCGTGCCGCAGCGGGCTCAGCCCTGCGCGGACCCCGGCCGGAGCATCGGCTTGTGGCTCTTGCCGGCGATCGCGTCGGGGAGCACGGCCGACAGCTTGCCCATGAGCTTGCTGGACCCCGACCCGGCGAACACCGATGCCTCCCCCTTCATCAGGCCCTCGAACCCCTGCCGGGCCACCTGGGCGGGATCGTCCTTGCTGTCGCTGGCACCGAGCTTGGTGTCGGTCGCCTCGGCCCGGTCGAAGAATTCCGTCTCGGTGGGCCCCGGCAGCAGCGCGGTGACGGTGACGCCGGTGTTGGTGAGCTCCTCGCGGATGCCCAGCGCGAGGAACTGCACGAAGGCCTTGGTCGCGGAGTAGACCGACTGGAACGGCTCGGGGGCCTGGGAGGCGACCGAGGAGGTGAACAGGATCCGCCCCTCGTTCCGCGCCACCATGTCCTGCACGACCCGCTTGGCCAGGTGCAGCGTGGACACGCAGTTCAGCTCCACCATGCCGATCTCGGCGTCGAGGTCGGTCTCGGCGAACCGGCCGCGACGCCCACGCCGGCGTTGAGCGCGGCGGCGTCCAGCGGCCGGCCGGCCCCGCGGACGGCGGCGACCACCTTCTCCACCTCCGCCCGCCGCGTGAGGTCGGCCCGGATGTCGGAGACGGCGGCCCCCCGCTGCTGGAGCTGGAGCTTCGCCGCGTCCAGCTCGTCGTCCTCCGCGACCACGATCAGGTCGAAGCCGTGCTCGGCGAACTGCTTGGCCAGCTCGAGCCCGATGCCGCTGGAGGCACCGGTGACGAGGGCGAGGGGGCGGACTGCTGCGTCGGACACGGGACCTCCAGCTGGGGACGGCGGGACAGACCCTCCTGCCCACGCTCGCGGCCGGCCACGCGTGCCCGGTCGCACGTCTGCCGTCGAGGTCGCGCGGTAGCCGTTCCCCCGAGCGACTGCCAGGCATGGGAAGCGATACACCCGTTTCCGCGGTCAGAACGCATGTATCGCTTCCCATGCCCAGGGGGGAAGGCGAGGCTGACCTTGGCCCGCCGGGGCCACGGGTCGGCCCCCGCGTGACACCCCCGGAGGGCAGGACAGGAGCGACCACCCAGTCCTGAACCGCCCTGCGAGGCCGCCGTGTACCTGTCCAAGACCGAGGCAGCCGTCCTGCCGACCACGTTGGGGGCCGCCCGGACGCCCGCGAACGCGCCCGCACCCGGCCGCCGGCGCCTGTGGTCGATGCTCGGCCCGGCGTTCGTGGCCGCCGTCGCCTACGTCGACCCCGGCAACTTCGCGACGAACTTCTCCGGCGGCGCCGCCTTCGGCTACACCCTGCTGTGGGTCATCGTCGCGGCGAACCTCATGGCGATGCTGATCCAGTCGCTCACGGCCAAGCTCGGGCTGGCCACCGGTCGCGACCTGGCCACGCTGTGCCGCGAGCGCTTTCCCCGGCCGGTCACCTGGGGGCTGTGGCTGCAGGCCGAGGCGGTCGCCATCGCCACCGACCTCGCCGAGATCGTCGGCGGCGCGGTGGCGCTCAACCTGCTGTTCGGGGTGCCGCTGCCGATCGGCGGGCTGATCACCGCGGTCGTCGCGTTCGTCCTGCTGGCCGCGCAGTCCCGGGGGCACCGGCCGTTCGAGCGGGTGATCACCGGGCTGCTGCTCGTGGTGGGCCTCGGCTTCGGCTACACGCTCGTCGGCGCCGGGGTGGACGTCGGCGGCGTGGCGAACGGGATGGTGCCGTCGTTCGACGGCGCGGACAGCATCGTGCTGGCCACCGGCATCCTCGGCGCCACCGTCATGCCGCACGTCATCTACGTGCACTCCGCGCTCACCCCCGGCCGCTACGGCGACGCCGTCACCGCCGGGCGCACCCACCAGGGGCGACGGCGGCTGCTGCGCGCCCAGCGCCTCGACGTGCTGCTGGCCATGGGGCTGGCCGGCCTGGTGAACGCGGCGATGCTGATCATCGCCGCCCAACTGTTCACCAGCGGCAGCGGCGCCGACACCCTCGAGGGCGTGCACGCCGGGCTCGGCGACCAGCTGGGCACCGGTGCGGCGCTGGCCTTCGCCGTTGCGCTGCTGGCCTCCGGCTTCGCGTCGTCGTCGGTGGGCACGCATGCCGGGCAGGTGGTCATGGCCGGGTTCCTGCGCCGGCACATCCCGGTGCTCACCCGCCGGCTGATCACCCTCGCGCCGGCGCTGGCCGTGCTGGTGCTCGGCGGCGACCCGACGACCGCGCTGGTGTGGTCGCAGGTGGTGCTGAGCTTCGGCATCCCGTTCGCGCTGGTGCCGCTGCTGTGGCTGACCAGCCGCCGGGACCTGATGGGCGGCTGGGTGAACCGGCGGGTCACCACGCTCGCCGGCTGCGTGGTCGCGGCGCTGATCATCGGGCTCAACGCCCACCTGCTCCTGGGCCTCGTGCTCGGCTGACGCTGCGTCTCCGCGGAAACGCAGGGGTGGGTTTCCGCGGAAAAGCGGGGTGGGGCGGTGGTGAAGGGCAGCGGTTCCTCTCACCACCGGTGGACGAAGTGGTGCACCGGGCCGTGGCCGGACCCGATGCCGAGGGACTCCCCCGCCCCGAGCGCCGCGTGCAGGTAGTCGCGGGCCTGCTCGACCACCGACTCCCACGCACCGGGCCCGCCCACCCCGCGCGCGACCAGGGCGGCGATCGCCGAGGAGAGGGTGCAGCCGGTGCCGTGCGTGGCCGACGTCGCCACCCGCGGACGCCGGGTCACCAGGACCCCGCCGGCGTCGACCAGGACGTCGACGCTCTCCTCCCCGTCCAGGTGCCCGCCCTTGAGCAGGACCGCGTCCGGGCCGAGGCCCAGCAGCGCCCGGGCCTGCTCGACCATCGCGTCCACCGTCCCCGCCGGCGGCCCGTCGAGCAGCGCCGCCGCCTCCGGCACGTTGGGCGTGACCAGCGCGGCCAGCGGCAGCAGGTCGGTGCGGATGGCGTCCACGGCGTCCTGCCCGACCAGCCGGTCGCCGCTGGTAGCCACCATCACCGGGTCGCAGACCACCGGGCCGGGGCGGCGCTCGGCGAGCACCGCCGCCACCTCCCGGACGACGTCGGCCGTGCCCAGCATGCCGAGCTTGGTGGCTCCCACGGGCACGTCGTCGAGCAGCGTGCGCAGCTGGTCGCCGACGAAGGCCGCGGGAACGGCGTGCACCCCGGTGACGCCGCGGGTGTTCTGCGCGGTCAGCGCGGTGAGCACCGCGGTGCCGTAGACGCCGAGAGCGCTGAAGGTCTTCAGGTCGGCCTGGATACCGGCGCCACCGCTGGGGTCGCTGCCGGCGACGGTCAGCGCGACGGCGGTCGGCGTCGCCCCGGTCATCGCGCCACCGCCGTCCCGACCGCCGACCGCAGCGCACGCGCCGCGGCCTCCGGATCGGGCGCCGCGCAGATCGCCGAGACCACGCAGACGCCGTCCACGCCGGTCACCGAGGTCGCCCGCGCGGCGTCGATGCCGCCGATCGCCACCGTCCGCAGCCCCGCGGCGCGGGCCCTCGCCGCCAGCGCCGCGACGCCCCCGGGGCCCAGGCCGGTGCCGGCGTCCGGCTTGGTGGGCGTGGCCCAGACCGGACCGATGCCGACGACGTCGACCGTGCCCGGTGGCAGCGCCAGCGTGGCCGCCATCTCCGCCGTCGTGCCCGCGGACAGCCCCAGCAGCCGGTCCGGGCCCAGCAGCGCACGGACCTCGGCCGGCGGCAGGTCGTCCTGGCCGATGTGCACGCCGTCGGCACCGGCCAGCAGGGCGACGTCCACCGCGTCGTTGACGAACAGCGCGACGCCGGGAGCGCCGGCCAACGCGTCGCGGACGGCGAGGGTGAGCTCGTAGAGCTCGCGCCGCGAGGCGTCCTTGTCGCGCACCTGCACCGTCGTCACGCCCCCGGCGACCGCGGCCCGCACGACGTCGGCGACGGTGCGCGGACGGGAGAGTGCGGTGTCGGTGACCAGGTAGAGGGTCGGGTCGAGGCCCGGCCTCACGACTCGTCCCGGAGGTCGGCGCGCAGCAGGTCGTCGGCGGTCACCGCGTCGAGCGCGTCCACCCAGGCCGCCGCGAAGGTGCCCGGTCCCGAGCACACCGCGGCGGCGGCCTCGGCGGCCAGCGCCACGTGCGCGTGCGCCGCCACCGCACCGGTCAGGCGGTCCCCGGCCACGGCGACGTACGCCGCGGTGAGCGCGCCCAGCGCGCAGCCGGCCCCCGTCGTCCGGGTCAGCAGCGGGTGCCCGCCACCGACCCGCACGACCCGCGAGCCGTCGGTGACGACGTCGACCGGGCCGCTGACCGCGACGACCCCGCCGGTGCGCGCGGCCAGTGCGGCGGCGGCGTCCAGCGCATCGTCCGCGGTCGCAGTGGAGTCCACCCCGCGCCCGCCCGCACCGGCGCCGGCCAGGGCCATGACCTCCGAGGCGTTGCCTCGCACCACGGCCGGCCCACCGCCCGCCAGGTCGACCGCCAGGTCGGTGCGGAACCGCAGGCCGCCCACGGCCACCGGGTCGAGCACCCACGGTGTCTTGGCCGCCGCGGCGGAGCGGACGGCGACGCGCATGGCCTCGGCGGAGCGCCCGTGCACCGTGCCGACGTTCACCAGCAGCGCCGAGGCGATCGCGGCGAAGTCGCCGGCCTCCTCGGGCGCCTCGACCATCGCCGGCGCGGCGCCCACGGCGAGCAGCACGTTGGCGGTGAGCGTCTGCACCACCGTGTTGGTCAGGCAGTGCACGAGCGGGCTGCTCGTGCGGAGCGCCGCGCGAGCGGCCGCGAGCGCGTCGACGTCCACGTGACATCCCTTCGCCAGCATGACCTGGGCAGGTTCGACGGGTGTCATCTCAGCCCGGTGCGCGGGCACCCCGTGTCGAGGCCGAAGGTAGCAAGCGCTCAGCCGCGCCGTTCCCCTCCGGACCACGCCGATTCGAAGAAGCCCAGCTCCAGCTCCATCGCCCGCCGGTAGGCCGCAGCGACGGCGGGGGTGTCGGCCGCGTACCGGTCCAGCAGCTCCTCCAGCGTCGCCGCCAGCTGCTCGAAGCCGGGATCGGCGTAGGTGGTGACCCACTCGGCGAAGGGCCCGTCGGAGGCCGCCGCGGACCCACCGGCCAGCGACTGCCCGAGGAAGGCGTAGAGCCGCATGCACGGCGTCATCGCCGCGCAGGTCTCCCCCAGGCCGCCGGTGGCGGCGGTGGCCAGCAGGAAGTCGGTGTAGGCCGAGGTCGCCGGCATCGGCTCGACGCCGGTCAGGGCGATGTCCTCCCGCGCGGCGTACCCGTCGTGCAGCCGCAGCTCCTCGCGGACCCCGGCCAGCAGGTCGGCGAACGCCTCCAGGCCGGCCCGGTCGGGGCTGCGGACGACGGCCATCGCGTACCCGCGGGCGAACGCCTGCAGGAAGAAGGCGTCCTGGGCCACGTAGCCGGCGAAGCGCTCCCGCGGCAGCGACCCGTCGGCCAGCCCCCGCACGAACGGGTGGGCCAGCGTGGCCCCGGCGAGGTCGGTGGAGTCCGCCCAGAGGCGGCGGGCCAGGCTCATGCGGCGCCCCGGGACCCGTCGCCCATCGCCATGTCCCAGAACGCGACCTCGGCGTCGAGCACCTCGAGCACCACGTCGTCGTGCCGGCCGCCGAGGGCGTCGGCCGCGGCCGCCAGCCCGTCGACGTAGCCGGCGAACTCCGGCGTGGTCCAGTGCGCCACGTACCCGGCGTACTCCGGCGCGCCGGGAGCCGCCGCGCTCCAGGCGTCCAGGTAGACGCGCTCGATCGCCCAGAGGGCGGTCAGGGCCGCGGGGACGTCGACGCCGTCCAGGCGGTCGAGCAGCCCCGCGTAGGCGGCGGTGGCCGGGAGGCGGGGGACGTCGAGGTCGAGACCGCGGCGCCCGGCGAGCTCCTCGAACCAGGCCAGCTCCGCCACGAGTGCGACCGCCCCCGCCGCGAGCACGGCCTGCGCCGGACGCGGCGCGCGGGCCAGCAGGCGGGCCTGGAACCGCAGCAGGTCACCGACGTAGCGGGCGTCCTGCACGAGCCAGGTGTCGAAGGCCCCGGGAGGGATGCTGCCGTCACGGACGGCGAGCAGGAAGGGATGGCGGGTGGCCCGTTCCCAGGCCGCAGCGTGGTCACGGAGCAGATCGGACGTCGGCACGGCGCGACAGTACGGGCGGGGCTACAGTTCCGACGCACGTGTGCGGGAGCTCGGGTCGACCGGGCTGAGAGGGCGGCTGACTGCGCCGCCGACCGCTGGAACCTGTCCGGGTAATGCCGGCGTAGGGAGCTGACCATGAGTACGTCCGATGCCGTCCGCACGTCCACCGCCCGCGGCGACGCGCCGCTCACCCTCACCGAACCCCCGCCGCGATCGCTGGGCTTCGGCGACGCCCTCGGCCTGTGGGGCAACCTCGGGGTCAGCCTGCTGCTGCCGGTGGCCGCCGTCTTCGTCGTCCTGCCCGGCCGACCGCTGACCGAGACGCTCGGGGCCGTCGTCGTCGGCGCGCTGATCGGCGCGCTGCTGCTCGGGATCGGCGCCGCGGCGGGCGCCCGCGAGGGCGTGCCGGCGATGGTGCTGCTGCGTGGGCTGCTCGGCCGGCGCACCTCCTGGCTGCCGACGGCGTTCAACCTGGTGCAGTGCATCGGCTGGGCGACGTTCGAGATCGTGATCATCGCCGAGGCTGCCTCCCGGGTGCTGGACGCCCCCCGCTGGCCGTTCGTGCTGGTCGCCGGCGTCCTGGCGACGCTCATGGCCCTGCGCCCGCTGGGCGTCGTCCGGATCCTGGCCCGCTACGCCATCTGGGCGGCGGCCGCGGCGGTCGTGTACCTGCTCGTCGACGTCCTGTCCCAGCCGCTGCCGGACACGATGGACGACGGCGTGGCGACGTCGTTCTGGACGGCGACCGACATCGTCATCGCCCTGCCGATCTCCTGGTTCCCGCTGGCCGCCGACTACACCCGGCACGTGCGCAGCGGGCGGGCCGCCTTCGCCGGCGCGAGCATCGGCTACGGGCTGGCGACGATGGTGATGTTCACCCTCGGGGTGCTCGCGCTGGCCGCGTACGGCAGCGGCGGGTTCGACGTCATCGACGCCCTGCTGGCCGTGCCGCTGGGTGCGCTCGCGGTGCTGATCCTCGTCACCGTCGAGCTGGACGAGGCCTTCGCGAACCTCTACTCGACGGCGGTGTCGGCGCAGAACGTGGTCGGCCGGCTGGACCGCCGGGTGGCGGTCCTCGTGGTCGGCACCCTGGCCACGCTCCTGGCGCTGAGCTTCGACATCGTCGCCTACGAGCCGTTCCTCTTCCTCATCGGCGCGGTCTTCGTGCCGCTGGTCGGCGTCTTCGCCGTGGCCTACGCGCTCACCCCGCGGGGCGCCTGGGACACCTCCGACACCGCCCGCACGCGGCCGGCGCTGCTCCTGCCCTGGGCGGCCGGGTTCGTCGCCTACCAGCTGACCCTGCCGACCTTCTTCGGCGGCCCGGGCTCGGGGTGGACGGCGTGGTGGTCCGCGCGGCAGGCCGACCTCGGGATCGATCCGGCCAACGGCTGGTCGGCCTCGCTGATCAGCCTCGCCGTGGCCGCGACCCTGACCGCGCTGCTGGTCCTGCTCGGCGTGCTGCGCCGCAGGCGGGCGCCTCGGTGACCGCCGACGTCGTCGTCGCCGGCGGCGGCCTGATCGGGCTGTCGCTGGCCTGGCGGGCCGCCCGGCGGGGACTGTCGGTGACCGTGGTGGACGACGCCCCGGGCAGCGGCGCCTCGCGGGCCGCCGCCGGGATGCTGGCACCGGTCTCGGAGGCCGGTTACGGCGAGGAGGCGCTGCTGCGGCTCTGCCTGGCCTCGCTGGACCGCTACCCGGCCTTCCTCGACGAGCTCGCCGCGGACACCGGGGTCCGGGTGCCGCTGCGGAGCGCAGGCACGCTGGTGGTCGGCTTCGACGACGACGACATGCGGGTGCTGGCGGACCTGCAGACGTTCCACGTGGAACTCGGGCTCGAGGTGCACCGGCTGCTGGGCCGGGAGGCGCGCCGCCGCGAGCCGTCGCTGAGCCCCCGGGTGCGCGGCGGCCTGCACGTCGCCGGCGACCTCTCGGTGGACCCCCGCGAGCTGCACCCGGCCCTGCGCGCCGCCGCCGAGGGCGCCGGCGTCCGGATCGTCGGCTCCCGCGTGGCCGGACTGCTCACCGACGGCGGCGCCGCCCGCGGGCTCGCGCTGGACGGCGGCGCGGAGCTGCGCGCGGGCACCGTCGTCCTGGCGCTCGGCCCGCACAGCGGCGCCCTCCCCGGGGTACCCGCCGTGCCGGTCCGCCCGGTGAAGGGCCAGATCCTGCGGATGCGCGCAGCGGCCGGGCTGCTCGAGGGCACCGTGCGGGCACTGGTCCGCGGCCGCTCGGTGTACCTGGTGCCGCAGGGGGACGACGGCCTGGTCGTCGGCGCCACCGTGGAGGAGCGCGGTTTCGACGGCACCGTCACCGCCGGCGGGGTGCACGACCTGCTGCACGACGCCCTCGACGTCGTCCCGGGCGTGAGCGAGCTGGAGCTGGCCGAGACCCTGGCCCGCTGGCGGCCGGGCACCCCCGACAACGCCCCCCTGCTGGGGCCGACCAGCGTGCCCGGCCTGGTGCTGGCCACCGGGCACCACCGCAACGGCGTGCTGCTCACGCCGGTCACCGCCGACGCCGTCGCCGACCTGCTCGTCACCGGCGAGCTGCCGGAGGTGGCCGCGCCCTTCACCGTCGACCGTTTCGGGGCACCCTGAGATGTGCCCCGCAGCCCCAGGAGGACGAGTTCTGTGCAGGTGACCGTGAACGGCGTCCCGGCCGAGCTGGCCGAGGACGTCACCGTGGCCGACCTCGTGGCCGCGCGCGTCGGCGGGCACGACCGGGTCGCCGTCGCGCGCAACGGCGACGTCGTACCGCGCAGCAGTTGGGGGCAGGCCCGGCTGGCCGACGGCGACGCCCTCGAGGTGCTCGCACCGACCGCAGGAGGATGACCATGACCGCACCCGAGGCCCCCACGGCCGACCTCGTCCCCGCGTTGGCCCGGGAGGAGGCGGGCGACCCGTTCACCGTGGGCGGCGAGACGTTCACGTCCCGGCTGCTGCTGGGCACCGGCGGCGTGCCCAGCCTGGAGGCGCTCGAGGCGTCGGTGCGGGCCTCGGGCACCCAGCTGGTCACCGTGGCCCTGCGCCGGGTCGAGGCCTCGGCCGGTGGGGCGATGATGGCCGTGCTCGACCGCTGCGGTGTCCGCCTGCTGCCCAACACCGCCGGCTGCCGGACCGCCCGGGAGGCGGTGCGCACCGCTCGCCTGGCCCGGGAGGCGTTCGACACGAACTGGGTGAAGCTCGAGGTGATCGGCGACGAGCACACCCTCCTGCCCGATGCCGTCGAGCTGCTGGACGCAGCCGAGCAGCTGGTGGCCGAGGGCTTCGTCGTGCTCGCCTACACCACCGACGACCCCGTGCTGGGCCGCCGGCTGGCCGACGCCGGCTGCGCTGCGGTCATGCCGCTGGGCTCGCCGATCGGCAGCGGGCTGGGCATCCGGAACCCGCACAACATCGCCCTGCTGCGCGAGGCGGTGTCCGTGCCGGTCGTGCTCGACGCCGGCATCGGCACGGCCTCCGACGCGGCGCAGGCGATGGAGCTCGGCTGCGACGCGGTCCTGCTGGCCTCCGCGGTCACCCGGGCGCGCGACCCGGAGCGGATGGCGCTCGCCATGCGCCAGGCCGTGGAGGGGGGGCGGCAGGCCAAGCTCGCCGGCCGCATCCCGCGCCGCTGGCACGCGGAGGCCTCCACGTCGTTCGCCGGCCTGCCGGAGCTGTGATCCTCCCCCGCCTGGTCGTGGTCACCGACCGGACGCAGTGCGCGCGGCCGCTCGTGCAGGTCGTGGCGGCCGCCGTCGCCTCCGGCGCCCGTGCCGTGCTGTTCCGCGACAAGGACCTGCCGCCCGCAGAACGGTCCGCCCTCGCCACGGACCTGCGGTCGGTGCTCGAGCCCGTCGGCGGCCTGCTGGTGCACGGTGGCGCAACCGGGGCGCCGCCCGGGACGCCGGTCCACCTGGCCGCGGCCGAACCGTTCCCGGCGGCGCGGCCCCCGCTGGTCGGTCGCTCCTGCCACTCGGCCACCGAGCTCGCCGCGGCGGCGCGCGAGGGCTGCGACTGGGTGACGCTCTCCCCGGTCTTCCCCACGGCGTCCAAGCCCGGCTACGGCCCGGCGCTCGGCCTGGACGGCGTGGCCGAGCTGGCGGTGGGCGCACCGCCGGTGCTCGCGCTGGGCGGCGTCCGGCCCGACGACGTCGCCGGTTGCCTGGCCGCCGGGGCGCACGGGGTGGCGGTCATGGGCCCGGTCATGCGCGACCCCGCGCTCGTCGCGGAGTACCTCGCCGCGGCGGCCGGGGGGCCCGGTTCGCAGCACCCCTGATCGGACGGCCGGAGTGATCTGGGCTACATCAGGTTTGGGGAGCCGCCCGGCGACCCATACGTGACTGTTCAGCCTGCACAGGATCCTGCGGGCCGGGGAACCGAGGAGAACGCGCGCGTGACAGGGCAGGCGGCCGGGACCACCTGGCGGTCGGCGTACCCGCCTCCGGTCGAGCCGCTGCTCGCCTGGGAGCTGACGGTCGTCGCCGAGCTGCCCGACGTCCGGGCCGACGTGCGCCGCGAGCTGACCGCGGATGCCCGCGGATCGGCGACGCCCGACCTCATCGACCGCCTCGTCCTCGCCCTCGACGAGATGGCCTCCAATGCGCTGCGGCACGGCGGCGGAGCGGTCCGCGCCGCGATCGGCAGCACCGCCACCGCCTACCTGATCGAGGTCTCCGACCAGGCGGCACAGACACCGCCGACGCCGGCGGTCGGCCGCGACCCCAGCTTCGGCGGCCTCGGGCTCTACCTGATCGCGGAGCTGGCCGACGAGCACGGCTGGTACTCCTGGGACGGGCACAAGCACGTCTGGGCACTGCTGCCCCGCTGAGCGGCGTGCGCGCCTCAGTCCTGCGGGTGCAGGCGCAGCGCGACGATGGCGACGTCGTCCTGCAGGCCCTCGGGGCGTAACCGCAGCAGCAGGGCGTCGCACAGCTCCGGCAGCGGCAGCCCGACCAGCTCCGCCAGCGCCGCGGTGAGGCGTGCGGTGCCCTCGTCGAGGGAGAGGTCACGGCCCTCGACCAGGCCGTCGGTGTAGAGAAGCACGGTGGCGCCGCGCGCCACCGTGGTCTCGGTCTCGGTGCGCCGGGTCGCCGGGTCCACGCCGAGCATGAGCTCGGCCCGCTGCCCGGCGAGCTCCTCGATCCGGCCGTCGGGGTGCACGACCAGCGGCGGCGGATGGCCCGCGTTCGACCAGCGCAGCCGGTTCACCCCGGCGGCCCGCTCCTCGGCGGTCTGCTCGACGCGCACGATCGCCGCCGTCGCCAGCGTGCCGACCTGGAGGCTCTGCATGGCGCCGTCGAGGTCGGTCAGCACGGTGGCGGGCCCGAGACCGTCCCGGAAGCCGATCCCGCGCAGCATGCCGCGCAGCTGGCCCATCGCGGCGGCGGCCTCGGTGTCGTGCCCGACGACGTCGCCGATGACGAGCACGGTGGCGCCCGAGGCCTGGACCCAGGCGTCGTACCAGTCGCCGCCGACCTCCGCGACCGCCATCGCCGGGTGGTAGCGGACGACGATCTCGCTGTGGTCGGGCTGGGGCGGGGCGGTGAGCAGGCTGCGCTGCAGCCCCTCGGCCAGCCGGCGCTGCTGCCGGTAGAGCCGGGCGTTGTCCAGGGCGAGCGCCATCCGGCCGGCGACATCCCGGACCGTCGCGACGTCCTCGTCACCGGGCACCGGGCGGTCGGCGGACCGGTAGATGCTGACGGCGCCCAGCGTCCGGCCCCGAGCGGACAGCGGCAGGGTCACCGCCGACTGCGGCGCCAGGCGCCAGAAGACGTCACTCACCTCGCCGGCCGGCAGGGTGGAGCCCGCCGCGGCGCCTACGTCGGGGACGACGAGGACCTGGCCGGAGGCCAGCGCCCGCATGATGGGCGCCCCGGGCTGCAGGGAGGCCAGGCGCAGGGCGGCGTACCGGGCCACGAGGTCGCGCTGCTGCGGGTCCCGGTGCGAGGTCGCGACGTCGCGCATCCGGCCGTCCTCGTCGACCAGCGTGAGGATCGACCAGTCGCCGAGCTCGGGCACGAGCAGCTCGGCCACCCGGCGCAGGGCGGCCTCCTCGTCCTCCAGCGTGCCGAGCGCGGCGGACATGGCCGTGGTGGTGTGCGCGACGAGGGCGAGCCGGGCCGCGCTGCGCCGCGCATGGTCCTCCGCCGCCCGCCGTTCGGTGACGTCGAGGAAGGAGACGGAGAGGCCGTCGGGGGTGGGCCAGGCCCGCACCTCGAACCAGGCGTCCAGCGGCGCCGGGTAGTAGGCCTCGAACATCTGCTCCCGGCCGGTGGCCGCCGCCGTCCGGTAGTGCCGCTCGAAGTCGCTGCCCACGGCAGCCGGGAAGAGCTCCCAGACGACGCCGCCGAGCAGCTCCTCGCGGCGGGCGCCCAGCACGCGCTCGGCCTCGGCGTTGACGTAGGTGAAGCGCCAGTCCCGGTCGAGGGAGAAGAACGAGGCCTTCATCGCCTCCAGCAGGCGGGCGATCCGCACGTCCTCCTGCCGCTGCGGCGTGGTGTCGTATCCGGCGCCGAGCAGGCGCACGGCGGTCCCCTGGTCGTCGGCCACCGCGCGGCCGCTGCCCCGGATCCAGCGGGTCTCCCCGGACGGCAGGACCACGCGGTACTCCGCGTCGTAGGAGCCGACGGTGTCGATGGCCGCCTGGAGGGCCTCCAGGGTGCGCTCGCGGTCGTCGGGGTGGACCCGGGCGGCGAAGGCGTCGATCGACTCGTCGAACCCGGCCCGGTCGTAGCCGAAGAGGGAGAGCAGCCGGTCGTCCCAGAGCAGCCGCCCGGTGACCAGGTTCCAGTCGAAGCTGCCGATGCCGGCCGCGTCGATGGCCAGCTCGAACCGCAGGCGGTGCGCCTCGTACTCCGCGGTGAGCGCCATGAGGTGCAGCTCGGTGCCCACGGAGTCGGCGAGCTGCCGGAGCAGCGCGATGTCGCGTTCGGTCCAGTCGCGCGCCTCGGTCCCGTAGACGCACAGCGCCCCGAGCGCCTCGCCCTCACCCGTGACCAGCGGGATGCCGAGGTAGGAGCCGATCTCACCGGAGCGCACCGGAGCGCGCTCGGAGACCCGGGGATCGCGCGCGGCGTCGCGCACCACGAGCGGACCGCCGGCGGCCACGGCGACGGCGCACAGGGAGTCGGCCAGCGGGAGCCGGGCGCCGATGCCGCCGGGTGGGAGACCGGTGCCGGCCACCGCCGTCTGCACCTCGCCGACGAGGGAGACCTGCGCGATGTCGCAGTCGAGCAGCCGGGTGGTGAGGTCGGTGAGCCGCTGCAGGTTGCGGGACCCGAGGGCCTCGGGGACCAGCCGGCGCACCTGCTCGGTGCGGTCGGCCCCTCGGCCACCCGGGTCCGCGGCCCCGGGGAACAGCCCCGGGGAGCGCTCGGCGGCGGTCACGACGGTTCCTTCCCAGCGGTGCGCGGTGGTGGGACACGGCTGCTTCGGTCCGGCCACGGTCGGTGAAGAGCGTTTCACACCGGTCGACGGAGCGCGCGCGCCCCGGGAGGGGAGGGGTGGGAGGGGACGAGGACGACGAGGGGCGCCGGGAGCCGGGGCGGGCGCCCACCGGCCGGGACCGGAGCCGGTCCCGGCCGTCGTCGGCGGGCGCCCGCCGCTCGGCGGCGGTGGCGGACGGTGGACCGTCCGCCGGCGCGGGTCCGCGGGAGCCGGCGACGCCGTCCTCCCCGCCGACCGGAGCGGCAGCGGCGGATGTCGCTCGTCGGCCCGCGCCGTCCACCTCGCGCCGGCCAGGCGCTGTCGGTCAGAGACCCGGGTCGCGAGGTTCGCGCCCGCCGGGCACCGGCAGGACCTGTCGTCCACCGCGACGGATCCGCAAGGCCGGCAGTCCGCGCCGCCGGCGATCCGTGCCTCCCTGGAGGGTCCGCGCGCTGCCTGGGGTGCGGCAGCCGTGCGGGGGGACGAGGCCGGATACGACGAGCGAGAGGTCTGCGGGTACTGCGGAGGGGCACCGTCGAGGCGGGCTGGGCGTGGCCGACGGGGGTCGGCCAGGAGGGGGGACGGAGTCGGGACCGAGACGACGATCCGCGGTCACCCGGGGAAGTGGGCGACCGGTCGCGGCGTGCTCGACGGAGTGCGGGAGACGGCGTCCACGGCCGGCTGCCGTGGTCGCGCGGAGTGCGTCCCCGGCGGCGCTGGCGGCGCCGGGAGGGAGTGCGACGAGGGTGCCCGCGCGGAGAACGGTTCCGGGGGGAGACCGTTCGCGGGCCCGTGTCTTCGCGGGGGTGGGGGTGAGCCCCTGGCCGTGCCCGGGAGCGGATCGCCCCGCGCCCGGGTGTCACCGGAGCCCCGGGGGGCTCGCGGTGCGGGCACCGCGGAGGTCCGGGTCATCGGACCGGAGGAGCGGACCGGGAGGGACGGCGGCGTGGACCGCGCCCAGTACCGACCCGAGGACGGCCAGTCCCGCGGTGGACGCGAGCCGACGCGTGGCTGCGACCGTGCCGAGGGTTCCGTGGAACTCGGGAGGGTGGGAGGACGGGCGGTCGCGTCAGATGCGGCCGTACCGGTCCGCGTCCCCGGCGACGACGCCGGCTCCGCGGGAAGGAGCGCCGGGGCGGGGGAAGACGCCACGGGCGCGATCGTGGGAATGCTGGGCAGCTCGCGCAGCACCACGGGCGGGTCGAGGTCCCGGCGGACCGGCCGAGCGGCCGAGGGGCCCCAGGCCAGGTACTCGCCCCGGTCGCCGGCGCCCCACAGGGCGGCACGGCGGTGCAGGTCGCGCAGCGCGCCCCGGCGCCGGCCGGGCGGCGCCGCGGGTGCACCGGGGGTGGAGCCCGGACGGGTGTGCGCGGGAAGGTGCCACGCCAGGTACTCGCCCTGCTCGCCGGCGCCCCACAGCGCGACCCGGCGGACGAGGCCGCGGACGCCGCCCAGGGGCCGGCGCACGCGGTCGGGGACCACCACGACCCGGGGGACCGGGACGGCGGGGACCCGGGCGCTCCGGGCCCGCGGCGCCGGCTGCACCGAGCGCAGCGGGCCGGGTCGCCCGGCCGTGCGGTGCGTCGCGGAACGCTGCCGCGGCCGGACGCCGTCGGCGCGGTCGAGGACGTCGATCAGCCCCGCCAGCGTGCTCGTCGCGGCGCGGCCGCCGGGCTCGGGGGAGACGTGAGCCGACGCCGGCCGGGGGGCCCGCGTGGTGCTGCTCATGTCGCCTCCTCAAGTCATGTCCGCGGCCGGGGAAGGTGTCGCGGACAAGGAGAAAACTAGGGAACTCCAGAGCCGCGGAGCCGTTCCTCCGACCCTCCTCCGGAGCCGCGTGACCGAACCGTTGCGGGGCCGCTCCGGACCGGTCGGTCACCCCCTCCCCGCGCCGGGCCCTTGTCGACAAGCACCCGGTTCCTGAGCGTGGAGAGGCGCGCGGGGAGGGACGGTCATGTCCGGGACCCTCCGGTGCGCCCGGCGTGTCGGGAGCGGCTGCCGGCCGTCGTCCAGGCCGCCGACGTCGGCATCCCCGACCAGCTGTTCAGCCTGGTGGCGCTGATCGCGGTGGCCAACGGGGCGCTGCTCACGATGATCATGGCCAGCCGGCTGGTGTTCGGCATGGCCGAGCAGCGGCTCCTCCCCCGCCTGCGGGGCCGGGTGCTGCCCGGTCGCCGCACGCCCTGGGTGGCGACCGTGCTCACCACCGTGGTGGCGATGGGCCTGACGCTGGTCGGCGACCTGGGCGACCTCGCCAACGCCGTCGTCCTGCTCCTGGTCTTCCTCAGCACCGACGTCGCGGTGCTGGTGCTGGTGCTGCGCCGCGACCGGGTGGAGCAGGAGCACTTCCGCGCGCCGGCGGTCCTGCCGGTGCTGGCGATCGCCTCCTGCCTGCTGCTGCTCTGGCAGCAGGAGGGCCGCACCTGGCTGCTGGCCGGCGCCGAGCTGGCGGTGGGCGTGCTGCTCTACCTGCTGGCCCGGGCACCCTGGTGGTCCCGGGTCGACGCACCGGCCCCGGAGACGGCCGGCTCCGCCCGCTGACCCTGCTGGCAGGATGCGCCGGTGACCGAGCGCATCCCCCTGGTGATCGACACCGACCCCGGCATCGACGACGCCCTCGCCGTCCTGCTCGCTCTGGCCAGTCCCGAGGTGGACCTGCGGCTGGTCACCACGGTGCACGGCAACGTGGGGCTCGAGCAGGTCACGGAGAACGCCCTGCGGGTGCTGCACCTGGCCGGCCGGTCGGACGTGCCGGTGGCCGTGGGCGCGCGGGCCTCGCTCATCCATCCCCAGCCGGAGCGGGCCGGCCACGTGCACGGCGCGGCCGGCCTGGGCGGGGTCGAGCTGCCGCCGTCACCGACCGCCGTGGACCCGCGGCCGGCGGTCGTCGCGCTGGCCGAGCTGCTGATGTCCTCGCCCACCCCGGTGACGGTGGCGGCCATCGGTCCGCTGACGAACGTCGCGCTGCTGCTGGCCGTCTTCCCGGAGGCCGCGGCCCGCATCGGGCGACTGGTGGTGATGGGCGGTTCCGCGGGGTGCGGCGGCAACGTGACGGCCGCGGCCGAGTTCAACATCTGGTCCGACCCGGAGGCCGCGCAGGCGGTGTTCGGCGCGGACCTGCCCACGGTGATGGTGGGGCTGGACGTCACCCTGCCCACGGTGCTCACCGAGGAGGGCATCGCCCGCTTCGCGGCCGCCGGGCCGGTCGGCCGGACCGCCGCGGCCATCCTGCAGCAGTACGTCGACCACGCGAAGGACGTCTACGGGACGCCGGGCGTCGTCGTGCACGACGCGCTGGCCCTCACCGAGGCCATCGTCCCGGGCACCCTCGGCACGGTGCGCCGCGACGTCGTCGTCGACACCACGCTGGGTGCCGGCCGGGGGGCAGACGCTGGTCGACCGCCGGTCGGTCTCCTCCTCGGCGACCGCGGTGGAGGTGGCCGAGACGGTGGACCCGGAGACGGCGGTGGAGTTCCTGGTGCAGCGGCTGTGCCGGCTGGACCCCCGCCTCTGACCTGCGTCAGGCCCCCTCCTGCACGCCCTCCACGATGCCGGTGGCGATCTCCCGCAGCTTTCGGTTGTAGCGCTGCGAGGCCTGCCGCAGGATCTCGAAGGCCTGCTCGGGGGTGCAGTGCCGCTGGGCCATGAGGACCCCCTTGGCCTGCTCGATGACCGCCCGCGACTCCATGGCGATGCGCATGTTGCGGGCCTGGTCGACCAGCTGCGCGTGCGCGTCGGCGTTGGCCACGGCGACCGCGATCGTCTCCGCGACCTCGAGCCCGGCGGCCAGCGACTCGGGGGAGGCGAAGGCCGTCGGCTTCGTCGAGTAGACGTTCAGCGCCCCGATGGAGGAGCCCTGGTAGGGCAGCGGCACCGACAGCGAGCTGCGGACGTCCGTCTCCCGTAGCACCCGGGCGACGTAGTCGGGCCAGCGCTGCTCGGTGCGCATGTCGTCGATGCGCAGCACCACCCCGCCGCGGCCGGCGTCGACGCAGGGGCCGTGGCCCTGCGCGTACTGCAGCTCGTCGGCGGCCAGGGCCATCTCGCCGGAGTAGGCAGCGGTGAAGGCCTTGTCGTCGCGGATCAGCGTGCTGGACACCGCCTCCGCACCGGGGATGGCGCCGGCCGCGATACCGGTGATGTCACCGAGCACGTCGGACAGCTCACGGCCGGCGAAGGCGACCCGGCTGAGCTGGCGCAAGACGTCGTCCACCAGGCCATTGTGCCCGTCCGGTCGCCCGTCCCTCGCCCGGCTTCGCGCGCCGGGCACCGATCGGTCAGGATGGTCCCTGCCGGAACGGGGGAGGGCCCGTCCTGCTGCCCCTGCACACACTCGGGCCGCGCCAGGGACAGGACCAGACGCGAGAGGAAGCGATGGCCGACGAGCTGGCCCACGACGCGTGGCCTTGCGCGCCCGTCCCCTCCGTACCCGGTGACGTCTGGCACTGGCAGCTGGAGGCCATGCACGTGGTCTCCCGGGTGCGGTCGGACCTCCGCGCGCGCATCGCCCACCCGTCGGTCTCCGCCGCCTCCACCGAGGACGCGCGCGACGGGCTGCTCCTGGTGTTCGAGGAGCTGGCCTCGAACGCGCTGCGGCACGGTGGCGGCGACGTGCGCGCCCTCGTCGTCGCCGGCCCGGCCGGCTGGCTGCTCGACCTCAGCGACGAGGCGCCGGACAGCCCTCCGGTGCCGGCCGTCGACCGCGACCCGGCACTCGGGGGCATGGGCCTGCACCTGGTCGCCCAGCTGTCCACCGGCTACGGCTGGGAGAAGCGCCCCGGCCGCAAGCACGTGTGGGCGCTGCTGCCGACGGGCCGGGAGACCACCCAGCCGCTGCGCGAGCGGCTGCCGGAGCAGCGCTCCCCCGGGCTGTAGCCCCGACGCCTCAGCGCGCGGCGGCCGCCACCGCCGCGCAGAAGCGCTCGGCGTCGCGCTCCACCTCCGCCATCGGCGCGAGCAGCTCCTCCTCGGCCACCTCCCGGACGGCGGCCGTCAACCGCCGCTC
This sequence comes from Blastococcus saxobsidens, assembly GCF_002938435.1. Lineage (GTDB taxonomy): Bacteria > Actinomycetota > Actinomycetes > Mycobacteriales > Geodermatophilaceae > Blastococcus > Blastococcus saxobsidens. Next base: position 19,111 of record NZ_POQT01000018.1, on the reverse strand, counting down.
GGCCGTCCGGGCGCGCCGTCGCGCACCGATGGCCACCAGGGGCCGGCACACCAGGGCGAGCAGCAGCCCGGCCAGCAGGCCCCCGGCCACCAGCAGCGTGGGCAGCGGGACGCCCTCCACGCGGGGCAGCGGCAGGACGTCGTCCAGCTGGAAGAAGCCGAGGAGCACGAGACCGAGCAGCCACACCACGCCGATGAGGGCGGCCACGAGCAGCAGCCACTGCAGCCCACCCGCGGCCCGCTGCCACAACGGCACCCGCTGCGGCCCCAGGTCGGTGCCGGCCACGGCGCGGTCCAGCGAGTCGGCCAGCCGCTCCTCGGCGATGTCGGCCGTGCGTCGCAGCTCGTCCCGCCACGCCGGGGCCAGGCCCGCCCCGACGCCCTCGCGCACCGCCCGCACGGCGGTGCTGACCCGCGCGGTCTCCACCACCCCGGCCACCGGCAGCGAGCTCCGGGAGCGCTCGTCGCCCAGGTGCAGCCTGGTCAGCGGGTCGGCCCGGAGCTTCCGGGTCCAGCGCAGCAGCGGCCAGCCGGTGCGCCCGGTGCCCTCCCGGCGGGTGGACCGCTCGACGGCCGCGGTCACCGTCGGCACGCCCGCCGCGCCGGACAGGGCGTCGACGAGCTCGTCGGCGACCGGCCGGCGACCGGCAGCCGCCGGCCCGTCCGGGCAGTGCGCCGACAGCGCCGTGCCGCTGGCCCGCACGTCGGCGACCAGGCGTTCGGTGGCGGCCCGCCGGGCGGTGACCCGGCGGGCGAGCTCGCCCCGGAGCTCGGCCAGCCCGGCGCCGGTGCGGCCGGACACGGCCAGCAGCGGGGTGGCGGCCAGGCCCTCCCGGTCGAGCAGCCCGCGCAGGTCTGCCAGGCAGGCCCGGGCGGACTGCTCGTCCAGCCGGTCCACCTGGTTGAGGACCACCAGCAGCACCCCGGCGTGCCCGGCCAGCGGCACGAGGTAGCGCTCGTGCACCGCGGCGTCGGCGTACTTCTGCGGGTCCAGCACCCAGACCAGCACGTCGACCAGGCCGACGAGCCGGTCGACCTCGAGCCGGTGTTCCAGCCGCACGCTGTCGTGGTCGGGCAGGTCGAGCAGGACCAGGCCGTCCAGGGCCGGCTCCGGCTCCCGCCGGTGCCGCCGGGGGACCTCCAGCCAGTCGAGCAGCCGGTCGGTGTCCTCGCCGGCACCCCACACCGTGGCGTGCGCGACGCCGGTGGTGGGCCGCCGCACCCCCGGCGTGCTGACCTCGCTGCCCGACAGCGCGTTGAACAGGGTGGACTTGCCACTGCCCGTGGCGCCGGCCAGCGCCACCACGGTGGCGTCGCCCAGCGCCTCGCGGGCGCCGGCCTTGGCCAGCACCGAGCGCGCCGCGGCGACCTCGGGGACGTCCAGCCGCTCCTCGGCGACCTCGACCGCCTCGCGCAGCGACGCCAGCCGCTCGGTCAGGGGACGATCGGCCTTCCGCCTCACGCCGCCGCCCGCCGCGCCTCGGCCAGGCCCGCCACCGCGGCCCGCAGCTCGTCGGCCGCCGAGGCGGACGGGGCGACGTCGAGCACCAGGTCGTCGAAGCGGCCCTGCTCGTAGCGGAGCAGTCCCTCGGCCCGCTCGCGCAGGTCCGCGCGCGCCTGCTCGGCCAGCGCACGGACCGCGGCGTCGCCGAAGACCGCCTCCAGCACGCGCTGGCCCACCACGCTGGTCCCACCGGCGACGGCGACCTCCCCGCCGAGCAGACCCCCGGTCTGGGCGAAGACGGCGATCATCACCACGGCGCCGGCACCGTTGATCCCCCAGGACAGCAGCCGAGCCCGGGACCGCTTGTCCGCCCCCTGGTCGCGGACCAGGTCCAGCACCGTCCCCTGCCAGTCGCGCACCTGGGCCGCGGCCGCCTCGGGGAAGTCCGGGGACACCCGGGCCAGCTCCTGGTCCGCGCCGGCGATCAGCGGAGGGCCCGCGGCCAGCGCCCGCCAGGCGGTCACCGTGCGCTCGGCCGCGCGATCGGCCTCGGCGCGGAACAGCGCCTCGACGTTGCTCTCCAGCGCTCCCGTCAGGCTCTCGACCGGCGCCGGCCGCCCGGTGAGGGCGGCGGTGACGCGGTCGCGCAGCCGGCCCACCCGGTCCTGGAGGGACCGCATCCACTCCCCGGTGCCGACGAACTCCTGCCAGCGGGCCAGCACCTCACCGCGGAGCAGGCTGCCGTCCCGCACGCCCTGGTCCACGCCATCGAGGGCGGCGTCGTAGGACGCCGCCGCGGCGGACCGCAGGGCGCCTGCGGCCGCCTCCTGCTCCTCCACCGCCGCCACCAGTGCGGCGGTGCGCTGCTGGAGGCTCTCGAGGGCACCTGTCAGGGTCTGCCGCACGACGGCGCCCCGCTCCTCCTGGTCGGCGGCCAGGCCGTAGAGCCACGCCCGCAACGGGGCCACCTGCGCCTCCGGGAGCCTGCCGTCGACCAGCCCGCCCTCCTCGACCACGAACAGCCGGGCACCGGGCAGCCCCGCCCGGTCGAGCATCCCCGCGAGGTCCGCGGTGATCTCCGCGGCCGCCTCCGGTGGCACCCGGTCCAGGACGACGGCCAGCGCCGTCCCCCGCTCCTGCGCCGTCCGCAGCACGTCCCACGGCACCGCGTCGGCGTACCGGGCCGCCGTCGTCACGAAGACCCACAGGTCCGCGGCGGCCAGCAGCTGGGCGGCCAGGTCGCGGTTGGACTCGACCACCGAGTCGACGTCCGGGGCGTCGAGCAGCGCCACCCCGGGCGGGACGTCGTCGCGGACGACGAGCCGCACCGTCCCGGGACCACCGTCGCCCCCGGTCACCCGGGCCAGGCCGGGCAGCACGCGGTCCCCGGAGAAGCTCGCCGCGTCCGCCGGGGAGCACACCAGCACCGGGGCGCGGGTCGTGGGCCGGAGCACGCCGGCGGTGGTCACCGACGAGCCGACCAGGCTGTTGACGAGCGTGGACTTGCCGGCCCCGGTCGAGCCGCCGATGACGGTGAGCAGCGGGGCGCCGAGGTCGCGCAGCCGCGGGAGCAGGTAGTCGTCGATCTGGTCGGTGACCCCGCGCGCGGCCCGCACCGCGGCGTCGCGCCCGGGCGTGGCGAGCCCCAGGGGGGCGGCGGCCAGCCGGTCCCGCAGAGCCGTGAGTGCCTCGGGCAGGTCGAGCGGAGGTGCGGTCACCCTGCTGCACTGCCCCGCGAGGGCCCTGGCTACCCGCTCACTCCGCCAGGCGGGCCCGCTCCTCGCGCAGCGCCTGGAAGACCCGGCGCCGGATGCGGTCCTGGTCCTTCTCCTCGATCTGGATGAACCGGATGCTCATGGACCAGCGCGTGCCCCGGATCTGGATGCGGATGACCTCGCCCCTGGCCCGCAGCGGGGCGTCCTCGAAGGCGATCGCCAGCCCGAAGGTCGTCCCGGGCTCCGGTGGCAGCCCGAAGCCCTCGAACTGCGCCCGGGCACCGTTCTCGCTGAGATCGGCCGTCTCGCCGGTGAGCTGCACGCCCCCGAACTCCGCCTCCACGGGGAGGACCAGCCGGCCGCGCACCGCCTCCCGGCGCTGGCGGTGCTCGGCCGGGCCGGTGGCCGTCAGGCGCCACCGGATCACCGCGCCCTGCTCGACGTCGGTCACCTCCGCCGGCACCGCACGGTGGCCATCGGCCGTCTTCCAGTAGACCTCGACCAGGTCACCGACCTTCGCCACCGACTGGCCGACGTACTCGCCGGTGGACGGCCGGACGGAGATGACTCCTTCGTGGACGATCTCCACCCGCGCCGTCACCGACGTGTCGACGCCGGTCAGCCGGATGTCGACCTCGGACTGCTCGGGCGGGTGGTCGACGCCGGGAACGCTGCTCATGGGTCCTCTCCGATCCGGTGCGTGCACCGGCTCTCCCGCCGTGGCACCTGCCCGGTGGGGAACGGTAACCGGCGCCCGCCCACCTCCGCCGCCCCGCCCCGGCGACTCGCCGGGGCGGCACGCCGGTCGCAGGGGCCGGTCGTTGCTGGTCGCCGGCGCTCAGCCCGCCGGCTGGGGGACGGGACGGGCAGCGGCCGGCGTGGCCGGCCGCTGGCCCGCCCCGACGGCGTTGCGGGTCTCCTTGGCGCGGTAGAGCTGCTCGTCGGCGCGGGACATCAGCTCCAGCGGGTAGGCGTCGTCCCCGCTCGCGGCCGAGACCCCGAGCGACAGGCTGATCTCCCCCGGCTCGAAGCCGTCCGGCTGCAGCGTGCGGGCCGCGCGGCGCAGCTGCTCGGCGACCTCTGCCGCGCGCGCCGCGTCGGCCCCCGGCATGAGGACGGCGAGCTCGTCACCGCCCAGTCGCGCGACCAGGTCACCGCCGCGCACCCGGGCCGACAGCAGGGCCGCGACGGCGCGCAGCGCGGCGTCGCCGCCCGCGTGGCCGTGCCGGTCGTTGACGTCCTTGAAGTGGTCCAGGTCGACCAGCACCACGCTCAGGGCCCCGCCGCGGGCACGGGCCTGCGTGCACATCGCCGCCAGCTCGGCGTCCCAGCGGCGGCGGTTGGCCAGGCCGGTGAGCGGGTCCTCGTGGCTGAGCCGGTCCAGCTGGGCGAGCAGCACGCCGGTGCGCTGCTGCTCCCGCTCCAGCCGGACCCGGGTGGAGATCTCACGGACGTGGAGGGCGTACCGCCGCAGGTGCGTCAGCATGGCGATGACCGAGGCGGTGCCGACGAACATCGTGACCGCCACGAGGTCGGCGGCCCGGAGGTCGTCCCAGTGCAGGACCGAGATGCCCAGGCAGGCCCACGACAGGCCGATGGTGGCCCCGGTCCAGCGTGGCCGGGCCACCATGATGCAGCCGCTGCCGTAGATGGCCAGGGTGAAGCCGAGCAGGTAGTACTGCCGATCGGGGACCACCGTGAGCATCCAGGCGATCGCGATCTGGATGACGGCCAGGACCAGCAGGGCGAGCCCCTCCGGCCGCCGCCGTCCGACGGGCCACCGCCACAGCGCGACGAGGGCGACCAGCATGGGGACCTCGACCAGGAGGCGCACCGCCAGCAGCGCGTGCGCGTGCTCCGGGGCCGACAGGTGGTCGACCGCCGTCCAGGCGGGCATCACCAGCACGCCCACCCAGCACAGCAGCAGCCCCGCGGTCCGCCCCGTCCCCGCCAGCTCGGCGGCGAGGTCGTCGTTGGTCGCGGCGAGGGCGGACACCGAGGGGGTGGCCTCCCGTGCGCCGCGCTCGCTGCGGCCGGACGGTGCCGACGCCGGGGACGACGCCGCCGGCAGCACGTCGCCCCGGCGCAGCACCGCCTCGAGGCGTTCGATCAGCATCCACCGCACACGTGGTTGATCGGCAGCGCCCCGGGATTCCTGAGGATCCGCCCGCCGGCCCACCCGGCCGGGTGAGCGGAGGGTGACCCGTGCGGCCGGGGCGGAGCGGCCCTCCGTGCGGTCAGCCGCCCCGGCGGGCCGCGAACGCCGCCACGAACTCGCGCAGGCTGCGGGTGGGCCGCAGCCAGGCACCGTCCGGGGGCAGCGCATCCAGGCGGACCCGGTCGAGCGGCTCGACGAATGCGCCCGGGACGTCCTCGATGTCGATGAACTCGAGCAGGTCCGAGCTGATGGCGTAGCCGGCGACCTCGCTGAAGGCCACGACGACGACCTGCACGCCGTCGCGGACCAGGTCCTCCAGGGGCTCGGCGAAGTTGCGCCCGTCGCCGGAGAAGACCACCAGGCGCCGCAGCCGGTGGCTGTGCGCCCGGACGGCGATGTGGTCGAGCATGTCCTGGTCGATGTCGTCGTCGGGCTGGGTCTTCGGTCGTGCGAACACCGAGAACCCGAACCCGCGCAGCGCCTCGACCCACCGCTGCAGCGAACCCGGCTGCGGCGGGATGTTGGCGAAGACGCAAGCCTCCACCTCGGGCGCGCCCGGGGCGTCGGAAAGCCCACCGGCCCCCTCGACGAACCAGGCCGCGATCGCGTCGAACCGGGGGCGGGAGGCAGGGGTGGGCCGCGCGCCGATGACCGTCGAGAGGGTCATGTCGATGTTCGGGGCGTCCCAGATGAGCAGGTCCAGCGAGGGGCGCGACTGCCCGTCGCCGACCGCGGGCAGCGGCTCACCACTGACGTCGGCCACGGCCTCGGAGGTGTCCAGCACGGGACCAGTCTGCCCGTCGGCGCCCGGGGACGCGTCCAGGGGCGGCGCGGCGTCGGCCGGTCGCGGCGGGCCGACGGGTGAGGTCGCCCGCCGCACGCGGCGGCGGACGTTCACCGGCTCGCGGGGACGGCGCCACCGGAGACGGCCATCGCGCAGAGGTCACCGCCCTGCCGCTGCACCTCGCGCACCCACTCCCGCAGGCGGTCGGCCGGCATCGGGTGGCCGAGCAGCCAGCCCTGCGCCAGGTCGCAACCGGCCTCGCGCACCAGGCGCAGGTGCTCGGGGGTCTCGATCCCCTCGGCCACGGACCGGATGCCCAGCGTCCGGGTGAGCCCGACGATCGCCGCGAGCACGGCCCCGGTGTCGCCGACCGACACGCGCTCGGCGGCGGCGATCAGGGAGCGGTCGATCTTGAGGGTGCCGATGGGCAGCGAGAAGAGCTGCGCCAGCGAGGACCAGCCGGTGCCGAAGTCGTCGATCGCGACGCGGACGCCGAAGCGGCGCAGCACCGCGAGCTGGTCCTCCGCCCGCGTCGGGTCCTCCGCCACGCTGGTCTCGGTGAGCTCCAGGACGAGCTGGTCGGCGGGGAGCCCCGACTGCTGCAGCGCCACGCGGACGTCGCGCACGAGCGTCTCGGCGGAGAAGTGCCGGGCACTCACGTTGACCGACATCCTCAGCGCCATCCCGTCGGCGGCCCACTCCGCCGCCCGTCGGGTGGTCTCGCGCAGCAGCCACCGGGTGATCGGGATGATCTGGCCCGTCTCCTCGGCGACGGACAGGAACGTGTCCGGGGAGAGCAGGCCGCGCTCGGGGTGCTGCCAGCGCACCAGGGCCTCGACGCCCTCGATCTGGCCCGTGTCCAGGCGCACGACGGGCTGGTAGTGCACCACCAGCTGGTCGATCGCGTCCCCGCGCAGCTTCGTCGCCACCTCCAGCCGCCAGCGGGCGGCCTCCCGCAGCGACGGGGAGAACAGGTGCACCCGGTCCCGCCCGGAGCTCTTGGCCGCGAACATCGCGGCGTCGGCGTCGCTGAGGAGGTGGTGGGCGTCGCGGACGTCGGACCGGGCCACCGCGACACCGATGCTGGCGCTCAGCGGGACCGAGATCTCGCCGGCCGAGAACGGCTGGGCGAACACCGTCTGCAGCCGGAAGGCCAGCGCCGCCGCCTCCGAGGCGTCGCAGCCGTGGGCGAGCACGACGAACTGGTCGCCGCCCAGGCGCGCCACCGTGTCCCCCGGCCGGATCTCCTGCGACAGCCGTCCGCCGACCTGCCGCAGCAGCTCGTCGCCGATCTGGTGGCCGAGGGAGTCGTTGATCGTCTTGAAGCCGTCCAGGTCGAGCATGAGCAGCGCGCCGGCGATGCGTCCGGGCACGGCCAGCGCCTCACCGGCGAGCTCCAGCAGCCGTGCCCGGTTCGGCAGCCCGGTGAGGTCGTCGTGCCGGACCTTCCAGACCAGCTCCTCCCGGGCCCGCACCTGCTCGGTCACGTCCAGATGGGTGATGACCACCCGGCCCGCGGCGTCGACGCGGGTGGCGTGCAGGTGGAACCAACCCTGCCCCGCCAGCATCTGGCAGGAGTAGTCCCACTGGAAGGTGCCGTCGCCGCCGGGCTCCGTGCCCGCCAGCAGCGGCTCCAGCCCGGCGACCAGCTCCGCGTGCGTCTTCGGATCCAGCCCGCGCGACATGACCATCAGGTAGTCCTCGCCCAGCCGGCTGGGGAGCACCTGGTCCGGCAGCGCCGCGGCGTTGCTGCTCCACGCCCGGTTGGTGGAGAGGATCCGCCCGTCGCGGCCCACCAGCACGGTGGGCGAGGGCAGCGCCTCCAGGACGGCGGTCAGCTGACGGACCTGCGCGTCCCGTTCCTCGTCGCTGCGCCGGCGGAGGTCGATGTCGCGGAAGAGCACCACGGCGCCGCTGGGATCGGGGAAGATCCGGACCTCGAACCAGCGACCCACCGGCTCGTAGAAGAACTGGAACTCCCGGGACCGGCCGTCGTCCAGCACCTTGCGGTACTGCTCCTCGGCCAGCGAGCCGCGCAGCGCCGGGAAGGCGTCCCCGGCGTTGCGCCCCAGCAGCTCGGCCGCCCGGTGACCGAGCAGCCGCTCGGCTGCGGGGTTGAGGTAGGTGAAGCGGCCCGAGGGGTCGAGGCGGTAGACCGCGTCCGGCACGCCGCCCAACGGGTCGGGCCGGCTCCCGGGGGGCCGGACGTCACCTGGTTGCACGCTGCCCGCTCTCGTCCACTCGTCCTGTCCGCACCTGCGGACCCGGGCACCGGCTCCCTCCGGTGAGATACCGGGCAGCCGCGAACCGCTCCCGAGGGTAACGGTCCGGAGCACTCCTCAGCGCTCCGCGACGCCACTCCGTCCGACGATGCCGGTCACCGGCGTGCCGGCCGGGAGCGTGCCGAGGACGGTGCCCCCCTCCCCGACCAGGCGAGAGGCGCAGAACGCGTCGGCGACCTCCGCCGGGGCGTACCGCAGCAGCAGCGAGCCCTGCAGGCACAACGCCAGCTGACCGGCGATGCGACGGGCCCGGAACGGCAACCCCTCCCGGTCGCCGAGCTCGGCGGCCAGCCGCTTCACCGCGTCGTCGAAGCGCCGATCGGCGCCGCGCGCCAGCTCCAGCTCCGCGGTGATGGCGGCCAGGGACTCCCCCGAGCGCTCCAGGGCCCGCAGCACGTCGAGCGCGATGACGTTGCCCGAGCCTTCCCAGATCGAGTTCAGCGGCGCCTGCCGGTAGAGGCGGGGCAGGCCGGAGTCCTCGACGTAGCCGTTGCCGCCCAGCACCTCCATGGCCTCGGCGACGACGCCCGGCGAGCGCTTGCACACCCAGTACTTCGCCGCGGCGCCGGCCAGCCGCAGGAACGCCGCCTCGCCGGAGTCCACCGCCGCGGCCAGCCGGATCGCCAGCGCCGTGGCGGCCTCGCTCTCCACCGCCAGGTCGGCCAGGACGTTCTGCATCAGGGGCTGCTCGACCAACCGGGCCCCGAACACGGACCGGTGCCGGGCGTGGTGGATCGCCTGGGTGAGGGCCGCACGGACCGTGGCCGCCGAGCCGAGCACGCAGTCGAGGCGGGTCATGTTGACCATCTCGATGATGGCCGGGACGCCCCGGCCGGGCTCGCCGACCAGCCAGCCGGTCGTGCCGTCGAACTCCACCTCGCTCGAGGCGTTCGACCGGTCTCCGAGCTTGTCCTTCAGACGTTGCACGTGGAACACGTTGCGGCTGCCGTCGGGGAGCACCCGGGGGACGGCGAAGCAGGAGACGCCCTCGTCCAGCTGGGCGAGCACCAGGAACAGATCGCTCATCGGCGCGCTGGTGAACCACTTGTGCCCGGTGAGCGCGTAGCTGCCGTCGGAACGGGCGACGGCGCGGGTGGTGTTGGCCCGCACGTCCGAGCCACCCTGCTTCTCGGTCATGCCCATGCCGGCGATCAGCCCGACCTTGCCGGTGGGCTCGGCGAGCCCGAACTCGTACGCCCGCGCGGTGAGGCCGGGCTCGTAGCGAGCCGCCAGCTCGGGCGTCCGGCGCAGCGCGGGGACGACGGCGTAGGTCATGGTCACCGGGCAGCCGTGGCCCATCTCGACCTGGGTCCACCCGACGTAGCCGACCGCCCGCCGCACGTGTGCGTGGGGGGAGGGGTCGACCCACGGCGCGCCGGCCAGGCCGTTCTCGACAGCCGTGCGCATCAGCTCGTGCCAGTACGGGTGGAACTCCACCTCGTCGATCCGGTGGCCGTACCGGTCGTGGGTCCGGAGCCGCGGCGGGTTCTCGTTGGCCACCCGGCCCCACTCCTGGGCCTGTTCGCTGCCGGCGATCCGGCCCAGCTCGCCGAGCGAGCCGAGCGTGGCGGCGTCGGCGTGACGGATGCAGGCCTCGGCCAGTGCGGCGTCACCGCCGATCGGGTCGTGCCCGATCAGCGGCGGGACCTGGTTGGTGACCTGGTGGGTTGCCGGCATGGGCGCACCGTACGTGGGGGGATCACGCTCCCGGCGCGGACGGCGCCCACGCGCCGCTGGGCCGTGACCGGCCGGTGCGCAGCGCTCGTGGGTAACGGAACCCGTCACTCTCCGCCATCCCCCTGTCCCGCAATGAGTTGTGACACGCCGCACACCAATTCGGCGGCACAGCACCATCTGGTCAGCGGACGGACCCGTCCATAACGTCCGCGCCATGTCACGGACCGCAGCGCTCGAGGGTGGCCGACAGCCGCTCTCGGCGCGCCGGCCGTGGCTCCGGCGCGTGCTCGCCACCTGCTTCCTCGGGGCGGGCGTCTACGCCGGGATCGCCGTCGGCACCGACGACGCCGCCCGCGCCGAGGAGACCCCGGCGGCGACCTCCGCCCCCACGTCCGCGGAGGCGAGCGGCTCCGGAGACGGGAACGCCACGGGCTCCGAAGGGACGACGACCTCCGGCTCCAGCAACTCCAGCTCTACCAGCACGTCGTCCACCTCGTCGACCACGAGCTCGTCGTCCTCCACGACGACGACCTCCTCTGGATCCGGCACGTCGACGACGTCGACCACGTCGCGCTCGTACTCCTCGACCACCACGGAGGGGTCGGGGGACTCGCCGGAGACGGGCACCGCCTCGACGGACGGTGCGGACAGCAGCACCAGCTCCACGGAGGCCGGCCCGCCCAGAGCCACGAGCACGACGACGACCGCGACCGGCACGACCGGCGACACCGCGGGCACGACGACCAGCACGACGACCAGCACGGCGGCGCGCACGGCGACCAGCACGGCCGGCGACCCCGCCACCACGACGACCACGACGACCACGCCGACCACGCCGACGACGCACGGCGCGGCCACGGGCGGGGCCCCGGCCGGTCAGGAACGGACGACCCCCATCTGTGATGCCGGCGCCACCTCGCCGGCCACCGCCTGCGGGTCCCTGCCGGCCGGCACGGCCACAGCGGTCGGGCCCACCCCGTCCGCCGCCGACTGCGGCCCGGTGCCGACGGTCACCACGGTGCACCGCGCCGAGAGCCCCGTCGTCGCGCCGGCCGCCCGCCCGACGGCGCTCACCACGTCGCTGGCCGCGGTGCAGCCGGCGACGGCAGCGGGCCCGGCGGAGACGCCGCTCAGCGCTCCCGCGCCGCTCCCCCCGTACACCGCGCCGGCAGCCGCCTTCAGCGGCCTGACGGCCTGCAGCGGCCAGACCGCCGCCCCGGGCGTCCCGGGCACCGGCTCGGCCCCGGCGGTCGCCGTCCTGCACGCGGTGTCGGACATCTCCAGCGAACCGAGCAGCAACGAGCGCACGGCGCCGGTGGCGGGATCGACCGCCACCTCGGCGACCGACCCCGCCACCCGGCCGGACTGACGCGCCGCCTTCGCGGCCCGCGCTGTCCCCAGGTGTGCCACGGGGGGCACATCACCGACCAAGTGCAGCCGCCCCGCTCGTTCCACCCATCCATCCACCCGCGCGCCCTGTCCTACCCGTTCGCGGCGCGCACACCCACGAAGGACACGCACCATGAGACGATCCGTACGCAACGGCCTGGCCGTTGCAGGAATGGCCGGAGGACTTCTCTTCCTCGGCCAGGCGGTCGCCAGCGCCGAGGAAGGCACCAACAACGCCTCGGCCGGCAACGACGCCAGCACCAGCGCCGACGCCTCCAACAGCTCCTCCACCGACACCACGGGCGGCAGCGGCGGCGACGACGGCAACGGCGGTGACGCCACCAGCGACACCACCCAGGACAGCACGGCCCGGAACGACGTCGACAACACCGCCACGACGGGGGACGTCGACGCCCAGGGTGGCCACTCGTACGTCGTCGTGTTCGCCGGTAACGGCAACACGGTCGACGCCGAGAGCGACGACGAGGGCGACGTCGACGCCTCGCAGAACGTCTCCAACGAGGTCGACGTCGCATCCCACGGCGGCAACGCCGACGTCAGCGGCAGCAACAACGCCTCGGCCGGCAACGGCGCCACCAACCACGCCAGCGCCTCCAACGACTCCGACACCGACACCACGGGCGGCAGCGGCGGCGACGAGGGCAACGGCGGCGACGCGGACAGCGACACCGACCAGGACAGCCGGGCCCGGAACGACGTCGACAACGACGCCACCTCCGGGAACATCAACGCCCACGGTGGCGACTCGGGTGTCTTCGTGGTCGCGGGCGACGGGAACGAGCTCTTCGCCACCAGCGACGACGAGGGCGACGTCGACGCCTCGCAGGACATCTCCAACGAGGTCGACGTCGCATCCCACGCCGGTGACGCCGCGGTCTGGGGCAGCAACAACGCCTCGGCCGGCAACGGCGCCACCAACCAGGCCAGCGCCTCCAACGACTCCGACACCGACACCACGGGCGGCAGCGGCGGCGACGAGGGCAACGGCGGCGACGCGGACAGCGACACCGACCAGGACAGCCGGGCCCGGAACGACGTCGACAACGACGCCACCTCCGGGAACATCAACGCCCACGGTGGCGACTCGGGTGTCTTCGTGGCCGCGGGCAACGGGAACGAGCTCTACGCCACCAGCGACGACGAGGGCGACGTCGACGCCTCGCAGGACATCTCCAACGAGGTCGACGTCGCATCCCACGCCGGTGACGCCGCGGTCTGGGGCAGCAACAACGCCTCGGCCGGCAACGGCGCCACCAACCACGCCAGCGCCTCCAACGACTCCGACACCGACACCACGGGCGGCAGCGGCGGCGACGAGGGCAACGGCGGCGACGCGGACAGCGACACCGACCAGGACAGCCGGGCCCGGAACGACGTCGACAACGACGCCACCTCCGGGAACATCGACGTCAGGGGCGGGGACTCGATCATCGAGGTCATCGTCGGCAACGACAACACGCTCACCTGCATCTCCGAGGAGGGCGACGTCGACTGCGAGCAGCACATCACCAACATCGTCAACATCATCTCGATCGCCGGTGGTGCCGATGTGGTCTGCTCGAACAACGCCTCGGCCGGTGGCCACGGCTGGGTCTGCTACCCGAAGCCGGCTGACAAGCCTGCCGAGCAGCCCGTCCAGCAGCCCGTCCAGCAGCCGGCGAACCCGCCGGCCGCGCAGCCCGTGCACCACGCGGCTCCCGCTCCGGTGCACGCCGTCAAGGCAGCCCCGGCGCACGCCGTCAAGGCCGCTCCGGCCGCCTACCGGGCGCCGGTGCAGCAGAACACGATGTCCCAGCCCGCTGGGCAGCTCGCCTACACCGGGTCCGACGTCTCCGCTCCGCTCGCCCTGGGCCTCCTCGCCCTGGGTCTGGGTGGGGCACTGACGCTGGCCGGTCGCCGTCGCTCCACCACGACGGTCTGATCCACCGGCCCGCCGTCCTGTGCACCCCGGGCGGCGGGCCGGGCTCCATCCCACGACGCCGCCTGCCGGGCAACCCCCGGCAGGCGGCGTCGGCACCATCCGGCACGACGAGACGAAGGCCGCGGAATGAGCGCACTCGACCAGGACGTCCGGCCGGGACCGACCCGGGCCGCCGGGACGCCGCCGCGTCGCCGGGAGGTGGGGCGCACGCTGCTCCGCGGCACCGGGCAGACGCTGCTCACCATCGGCCTGGTCGCGCTGCTGTTCGTGGGCTACGAGCTGTGGGTGACCGATCTGCTCGCTGCGCGCCAGCAGGACCGGCTCAGCGAGCAGATCCAGGACCGGTGGGCCGACGACCCCACGGTCACGGCGCCGGTCGCGCCGGCGCCCGACGGGTCCCCCGCCCCGGCGCCCGCACCCGCGCCGATCGACGTCGCCGTCGGGGAGCCGTTCGCCGTCCTGCACATCCCACGCCTGGGCGCGGACTACGCGCGGGTCGTCGTCGAGGGGACGGCCCAGGTCCAGCTCGCCCAGGGCCCGGGCCACTACCTCGGGACGGCTATGCCCGGTGAGCAGGGCAACGTCGCCCTCGCCGGTCACCGCGTCGGGCGGGGTTCCCCGTTCCTCGACCTGGACCTGCTGCGCCCCGGCGACCCGATCGTGGTGGACACCGCCGACACGTGGTTCGTCTACCGCGTCCTCGGCGGGCCCGGGGACCAGGACTTCACCGGCGATCCCAGCGGCATCCCCGGCCGCCGGATCGTCCGGCCCACCGACACCAGTGTCCTGTCGCCCACCCCGGGCGGCCCGGCGGATGGACCGGCCACCGGCGCCTTCCTGACCCTGACCACGTGCCACCCGAAGTACTCCGCCGAGCAGCGGCTGATCATCCACGCCGGTCTGGACGGGGCGCCGTTGAGCAAGGCCACCGCGCCCGACGGCCCGCCGGCGCTGCTCGGGTGACGCCGCCGGCCTAGCGGACGAGCCGGTGCAGCGCCCACTGCGCCAGGGGCGCGTAACCGAGGACCAGGGGCACCGGGCCGGTGGTCCGCAGGCCGGTGGTGGTGCCGCCGTCCGGGCCGTCGGTGACCCAGTGGTGCAGCCGCATCCGGAGCGGGCCGGCACCGACCGTCCACGACCACGAGCGGGCAACCGGGTCGACCGCCTCGATGGTGAACGGCAGCGGGACGCCCAGGCCGCGGACCCGGCCACGGGCACCGGCGGTGAGCTCGCGCTGCGGGCAGTCGACCCCGGTGATCTGCGGCGCCCAGTCCGGCCACCGGTCGAGCAGCCGGTACCGCTCCCAGACCTCAGCCGGGGGCAGCGGCCCGGTAGCGTGCAGCGTCGTCGTCGTCATGCCGGCGGACCGCCGAGCAGCAGCTCCCTCAACAGGTGCAGCGCCATCGTGACGGAGCGGTCCCGCACCGCCGACCGGCTGCCGTGCAGGCCCAGCGCTCGCTCGGCGACGGCGCCGTCGGGGCCCACCACGCACAGGTGCACGGTGCCTACGGGCTTGGCATCGGTGCCGCCACCCGGCCCGGCGACGCCGGTGATGCCCACCCCGAGGTCCGCGCCGAACCGGGCGCGGGCCCCGTCCGCCAGCGCGCGGGCGACCTCGGGGCTCACGGCGCCGTGCTCGGCCAGCACGGCGCGGGGCACCCCGAGCAGCTCCTCCTTCGCCCCGTTCGCGTACGCGGTGACGCCGCCCAGCACGTAGGTGGACGACCCGGGCCGCTCGGTGAGGCGGGCGGCCAGCAGCCCACCGGTGCACGACTCGCCGGTGGCGATGGTCAGGCCGCGCTCGGCGAGTGCCGCCGCGACCAGCTCGTCGAGCGTGGGTCCGGTCGAGAACACCGTCGAGGCGTACTCCCGGCCGAGCAGACCGGCGAACCGGTCGTAGGCCGGCTGCGCCTGCGCGGGGAAGCGGGTGACGATCTCCAGCTCGCCCTCGCGCAGGCAGGTGGTGATCTCCAGGTCGGCGAGCTCCGCCTCCATCTCCCGCAGGGTGGCCGCCAGCTGCGCCTCCAGGGTGCCCCAGAGCCGCAGGGTCTCCTGCCGGAGCTCCGCGGCACCGGCCAGCACGGCGCCGACGGCGGGCGCCGCCACGGCCGCCGGCCACATGCCGCGCAGCTCGCCCGGCGGGCCGGGGAGCACGACCACCGGCGGTCCCGCGCGCCCGTCGGCCGGCGGGACGACGAGGCCGGGCGCGGTGCCGACCGGCTCCAGCACCGTGGCCCCGGCGGGGACCGTCGCCTGCTTGCGGACCCCGGCCGCCGTCGCCGCCGGGTCCGCGACCCAGCCGCGGCGGGCCATCAGCCGCTCGACCACCGCGGCCACCCGCCCCTCGAGAGCCGGGTCGACCGCGGACGGACGGCCCTGGAACTCCGCCACCACCTGCGCGGTCAGGTCGTCGGCAGTGGGCCCGAGCCCACCGGTGGTGATGAGCAGCTCGGTGCCGAGCCCGGCCAGGAAGGAGAGGGTGGCGCGCAGGTCCTCCGGCCGGTCCCCCACCACCACGACGTGCCCGACGTCCAGACCCAGGCGGCGCAGCTGCTCGGCCAGCCAGGGGCCGTTGCGGTCGGGTACCCGCCCGGTGAGCACCTCGGTACCGGTGACGACGATGCCGGCGCGCGTGACCACGGCCCGACCCTAGGTCGGCCGACCCGGAACGGCAGGACCGGGAGCCGAATCCCCGTCACCCGACCGGGGCGCCCCGGTGCCGGAGCCCGCTGCCGCCGATAGCGTCAGGACCGAAGAGCACCGACCGGCGACCCGCCGGACCCGCGAGGAGGCACCGTGAGCACGCCGACCGACCCGCAGTTCCCTGACGCCCCCGCCGGCCCTCCCCCGTCGTCGACCCAGGAGATCCCCGTGGTGACGCCGGCCGCGCCCGCCGGCGCGACCTCGGTGCAGCAGCTGCCGCCCCCGTCGTCGCCGGCTCCGCCGCCGACCGCGCCGCAGGCCGCGCCGGCGCCCGAGCACCCGGCGTACAGGGAGACCGGCCCGGTCGGTTTCGTGCCGGGGCTGCCCGGGGCCGGCACCCCGCCGCCCCCGCCACCGGGCGCCTCCTGGCCGCAGTCGTTGGAGAACGACGATGCCCCCAAGGCCGCGCGCGCCCCCCGGGACCGGGCGGCGCTCGCCGCCGGTGGCCTGGTGCTGGTGTCCCTGGTCCTGCTGCAGCTGGGCCTGTCGCTCGAGTTCGGCACCGAGTCGTTCTGGTCGGCCGTCCCGCTGTGGTCGGCGTTCGCCACCGTGTGCGTCGTCCTGGGTCTCGCGGCCGTCGCGGAGCTGATCCCGGGGGGGCGCCGGCTCGCCGGTTCCGGCTGGGCCGTCGCCGCCGCCGGGCTCGTCGGCCTGGCCGTCTTCTGGGTGCTCGTCGTGCTGCCCGACGCCGACAGCGACCGCGGCTTCCTGCTCACCGCCGCGCTCGGCGCCCTCGGTGCCGCGCTGTGGCTGCGGGCAGGCCGGCGCAGCGCCTGACCCGTCCGGCGAGGTGGGAGCGGGGCCGTCCCTGCGGCTCGGCCCCCGCAGCTCAGCCCCGGCCGCCGCCCCCGCGGCCGTTGCCGTTCCCGTTGCCCGCGTTGCCGTTCCCGTTGGCGGCGCCGCTGCCGGCGGGCGGACCACCGTTGCCGTTGCCGTTCCCGTTCGCGCTGCCGTTCCCGGGGAGAACGGCGTCGTCCGCCTCCTCCGCGGGGGACACGGCCATCGTCGGGACCGGTGCCGGGACGGGCTCGGGAGCGGGCGCCGTGGTCGGCGTCGTGGTCGGCGGCGGCGCCACGGCGTAGGCGAGGGTGACCACCGTGCCCGGCGGCAGCGCGCCCACCGGGCTGACCGCGACCACCTGCCCGGCCGGCACCTCCGCGGTCTCCTGCGCCGTGCGCGCGACGCCCAGCCCGCGACCGGTCAGCTCGTCCTCCACCTCGTCCACCGGGCGGCCCACGGCGTCCTCGGCCCGCACCACGACCGGTTCGGGGCTCTCGGCCTCGGCCTGGGCGACCGGGGTCACCGGCGCGTCACCCCAGACCTGCAGCGCGGCGCCCCCGAGGCCGACGCCGACCACGAGGGCGGCCACCGGCGCCAGCAGGCGTCGCGCGAGCGGCCGCGGGCGCTCGCCGGCAGCGACGAAGGGGCGGGTGTCGCCGGCGGTCGGCACCGGCGGCAGCGAGCGGCCGGCGCGCACGTCGACGACGGCGTCACGGAACGCGGCGCCGTCCGGGAAGCGCTCCGCCGGGTCCTTGAGCAGTGCCCGGTCGATCAGCGTGCGCACCGGCTCGGGGAGGTCGCCCGGGAGCGGGGCGGGCATCTCGCGCAGGTGCCGGAGCGCGATCTGCACGGAGTTGTCGCCGTCGAAGGCCCGGTGCCCGGCCAGGCACTCGTAGCCGATCATGCCCAGCGCGTAGACGTCGCTGGCCGGGCCGGCCTTCTGCCCGGCCGCCTGCTCCGGCGAGAGGTAGTGCGCGGTCCCGACGAGCTGCCCGGTCTGGGTGAGCGGGGCGCTGCCGGCCGACCAGGCGATGCCGAAGTCGGTGATCTTCACGACCCCGTCCCGGCCGACCAGCACGTTGCCCGGTTTCACGTCCCGGTGGACCAGCCCGGCGGCGTGCGCGGCAGCCAGCCCGGCGGCGGTCTGACCGAGGACGTCCAGCGTGCGCCGCACGTCCAGCCGGCCCTCCCGGGCCAGCAGCTGCGCCAGGGACTCACCCTCCACCAGCTCCATCACCAGGTAGGCGAGGTGCTCGCCGTCCTCGGCCGGGGTCTCGCCGTAGTCGAACAGGGCGGCGATGTTCCGGTCGGTCAGCACCGCGGCGTGCTGGGCCTCGGCACGGAACCTGGCCAGGAAGGTGGCGTCGCCGGTGTACTCGCTGCGCAGCACCTTCAACGCGACCGGGCGCCGGAGGAGCGTGTCCCGGGCCCGCCACACCTGCCCCATGCCCCCGGTCGCCAGCAGCGCGAGCAACTCGTACCGGCCGCCCAGCAGCGAGGCCCCGGCCGGGCCGGCGCCCCGGATCACGGCTCCGTCGGCGACGTGGACGTCGGGGTCGCGGTCTCCGTCGGCGTTCCCGTCGGCTCGGCGGTGGTGGTCGGTGCCGCGGTGGTGGTCGCTGCGGCGGTGGTGGTCGGTGCCGCGGCCGTCGTCGTGGTGGGTGCGGGCGGCGTGGTGGTGGGGGCGGGCGCCTGCTCCGTCACCGGCGCCTCCTCGGTCGGCTCCGCGGACCGGGGAACCTGCGGGTCGACGGCGGCACCGGTCACGGCCGACCCCCCACCGCCACTGCGCTGCTGGGAAGCGGCCGCGTAGTGGACGACCACCCGGTCGCCGGCCCGGAGCTGCCGCCCCGCCGGCTCGACCCCGGTGACGCGGTCGGGGATGACGTCGTCACGCACCTCGGCGCGGACGGTGACGTTGAGCCCGAGCGTGGTGAGCCGGTCGGTGACCTCACCGACCGGACGGCCGAGGTAGTCGTCCTCGGACAGCACGAAGCTGCCGCTGACCGGCTGCTCGGCCGCCGCCGCGGTGGACGACGGCGGCCCCTGGGTGAGCGACTGCAGCAGGGCGGCGGTGATGCCGGCGCCGGCCAGCAGCCCCATGAACGGCAGCAGGACGACGGCCACCCGGTTGCGCCGGGGGGCGGCCGGGGGGCCGGTCGTGCCCGGGCGCGTGCCGGGGCCTTCCGGGCGGGCGGAGGCCGCCCGGCGACGGGGCCGGCGGGCGGCGCCGGCGAC
>NZ_POQT01000017.1 GCF_002938435.1 Blastococcus saxobsidens | reverse complement strand
GAGCGGGCCGGTGGCGCCACACCGGGGGCACCGTCGACCGCGCCCGTCCCCGCGGTGCAGCTCCCGGCCCTGGTCGACCCACCGGCAGCGCCCGGCGCCGCTGGCGGGCAGCCGCTGCCACCACCACCCACTGACGGGACGCCCCCCGCCGGCGTGCCGGGCGCCGAAGCACCGGCGGCCGACCTGGTGACGGTCGTCGCCACCGCCGGGCAGCCGGGCGACGGCGGACCCGGCGCCGAGGCCGATCCGCACGGCACGCCCGCCCCGGCCGTCGGGGCGCCCGCCGAGGTCCCGACCGACGCCCCCGACGCCGTGCCCACCGCCGCGACGACGGCACCGGGCGTCCCGGCCACGAGCCCGGCGGTCACCGTCGGCGGGCCCGACGCGGCGACCGGGACCGCGGCCACGCAGCCGGTCTCCGGCCAGGTGTCACGCCAGGTCGCCCTGCTCAGCAGCGCCGGCAACGGTTCGCACACCATGACCCTGGTCCTCACCCCGGAGAACCTCGGCCCGGTCGAGGTCCAGGTGACCGTCCACCAGGGCAGCCTGGACCTGCAGCTGCGCGGAGCGCACGACATGGGCCGGGCGGCGCTGATCGACGCCCTGCCCGAGCTGCGCCGCGACCTGGAGGCGGCCGGCCTCAGCCCGTCCCGCGTCGAGGTCGACGCCGACACCGGGGGGTCGTGGCTGGCCAAGCACGCCGCCGAGCAGCAGGCCCAGCAGCAGGCCCAGCAGCAGGCCGGCGATCGCGCTGCCCAGTCGAACCAGACCGGCGAACGGTCACGGTCGGGGGGTCGGACTGCCGATAGCGGAGAAGGGCCCACCCGGCCCACGAATCGATCCACGTCGTCCGGCGTGGACGTGCGCGTCTGAGAAGGAGGCCGACGACCGATGCCGGACGCAGTGAGCGGTGCCGCACCCGTCGCCACGAACACCGCCACGACGACCGTGGACCGCGGCGACCAGATGGGGAAGGACACCTTCCTCAGGCTGCTGGTCGCCCAGATGAAGTTCCAGGACCCCAGCAACCCGGCGGACACCAACCAGATGATGTCGCAGACGGCGACCTTCACGCAGGTGGAGAAGCTGCAGGAGATCGCGAAGCAGAACGCCTCGATGCTGGCGCTGCAGCGGTCCAGCAGCGCCGGGGCGATGGTCGGCCAGACCGTCACCTACACCGACGACAGCGGGGCCGCCGCCACGGGCGTCGTCTCCTCGGTGCGCCTGGGCTCCGACAAGGTCGAGGCCGTCGCCACCGTCGACGGCCGCCAGGTGCCGCTCGGCCGCATCACCCACGTCGGCAAGGCGTAACCCATCGCGGGCCGGACCCGCGCCCCCGATCAGCGACCCCACCCCGGAGGGAATCCCCCGATGCTCCGCTCCATGTTCTCCGCCATCTCCGGTCTGCGTGCCCACCAGACCAAGATGGACGTCACCAGCAACAACATCGCCAACGTCAACACCGTCGGCTTCAAGGGCAGCCAGACCGTCTTCCAGGACACCCTGTCGCAGGTGCTGCGCGGCGGTGGCCAGCCGGCCGCGGACCGCGGTGGCACGAACCCGGCCCAGGTCGGCCTCGGCGCCAAGCTCGCCGCCATCACGACCAACTTCACCCAGGGTGCCGCCCAGTCCACCGGCCGCTCGACGGATTTCATGATCGAGGGCGACGGGTTCTTCGTCGTCCAGGGCCCGGGCGGTGAGCAGCTGTTCACCCGCGCCGGCTCCTTCGACTTCGACGCCAACGGCAACCTCGTCACCCCGGACGGCTCGATCCTGCAGGGCTGGATGGCCCAGCCGGACGGCACGGTCAACGCCAACGGCCCGGTCGGACCACTCTCGGTGCCCTACGGCCAGATGGTCAACCCGACGTCGACCTCCGCCGGCTCGATCAAGGGCAACCTGCCCTCCGACGTCCCCGCCGGCACCGACTACCAGCTCGGCGCCGACATGTACGACAGCCAGGGCGTGCTGCAGAAGGTCGCCTACAACCTGTCCAAGACCGGCGACAACACCTGGGACGTCAGCGTCGTGCACGCCGACGGCACCGTCCTGATGCCGGCCACCGGCCTGGTCTTCGATGCGGCGGGCAACCTGACCACGCCCCCCGGGCCCGATTACGCGCTCGCCCCGTTCACGCCGGTCGGTTACCCCAGTTGGACCAACCCGGTGACCATGACCCTGCAGGGCCTCACCCAGTTCGGTGGCGCCAACACGCTGGCCGCCCCGAAGCCCGACGGCTACGCCCTGGGTTCGCTGCAGTCGTTCACCCTCGGCAACGACGGCACGATCATGGGCGTCTTCTCCAACGGCCTGCGCCAGCCGCTGGGCCAGCTCGCCCTCGCCTCGTTCAACAACCCCGGCGGTCTGGCCAAGGCCGGCAACTCGACCTACCGCGTCGGGGACAACTCGGGCGCCGCCATGGTGGGGCTGGCCGGCCAGGGCGGGCGCGGCGTGCTGAATGCCGGTGCGCTGGAGATGTCGAACGTCGACCTGAGCGAGGAGTTCACCGGCCTGATCGTGGCCCAGCGCGGCTTCCAGGCCAACAGCCGCGTCATCACCGCCTCCGACGAGATCCTCCAGGACCTGGTCAACCTCAAGCGCTGAACAAGGACCTCGCTGTCCCTCGTCCTTCGCAGGCTCAGGGCGAGCCTCTGCAGCGAGGCCGTTCCAGCACTTCACCACCGATGGCCCGGTCACCCCTCAGGGTGACCGGGCCGTCCGTCGCATGCCCTCCCGGGCCCCCGACCAGCGGCTTTCGGCTCAAGGAAGTACGCCCAGGGGCCGTTAACAACAGTGCCGTTCCCCGCCCCGTCCGTGTCCGTCCCCCGCCCACCCCACACCGAGCAAGAGGAACCACCCGTGATCCGTGTGACGCGCCTGAACGGCGACCAGTTCGCGCTCAACCCCGACCTCATCGAGAAGGTCGAGGGCCATCCCGACACGGTCGCCTTCCTGGTGGACGGCACGAAGTACGTGGTCCGCGAGAGCGTCGACGAGGTGCTGCAGGAGATCCGGGAGTACCGCGCCGGGATCCTCGCCATCTCCTACGAGATGGACCGCGGCACCTACCGCACCGCCGTGCCGGAGCAGTCCTCGAACGACTCCTCGGTCGTGCCCTTCCCGATCCGAGAGGAGCGCTGACGCATGGATCCAGCCACCCTGATCGGCTTCGTCGTCTCGATGGCCGCCCTCCTGGCTTTCATGGTCATGGAGGGCTCCGACCCGACGTCGCTGCTATTCCTCCCGGCGATCATCCTGGTCATCGTCGCGACATTCGGCGCGGCGATGTCCAGCCAGACGACGGACGACCTCAAAAAGATGCCCGGCTGGTTCAAGATGGCTCTGATGCCGGCCAAGGTGCCGCCGCCGACCGAGCAGATCCAGACCCTGGTGTCGCTGGCGGAGAAGGCCCGCAAGGAGGGCCTGCTCGCACTGGAGGCCCAGGTCAAGCAGATCGAGGACGCGTTCCTGCGGCGCGGCCTGCAGATGGGCATCGACGGCACCGACCCCGAGGAGCTGCGGGCGGTCCTGGAGAGCGAGATCGCGGCCAAGAAGTCCGAGGACAAGGTCGCCGCGAAGTTCATGAACGCGATGGGCGGCTACGCCCCCACCATCGGCATCGTCGGCTGCATCGTCGGCCTGATGAACGTCATGGCCAACCTGAGCAACCCCGAGTCGCTCGGCCCGATGATCGCCGCAGCCTTCGTCGCCACCCTGTGGGGTGTCATGGCCGCGAACTTCTGGTTCCTGCCGATGGGCGCCAAGATCCTCCGGGTCAGCGAGTTGCAGGCCGCGCAGATGGAGCTGCTCGTCGAGGGCATCACCGAGATCCAGGCCGGCACCAGCCCACGCGCCGTGCGGATGAAGCTGACCTCGCTGGTCCCGCCGGGTTCCTTCGCCAAGGAGGCGGCGTGACCACGCCGCCGGCCACCGGGACCGCGTCGTGAGCACCGGGAACGGGCGCCGCCGGCCGAAGAAGCACGAGGAGGAGGAGCACGAGAACCACGAGCGGTGGCTGGTGTCCTACGCGGACATGGTGACCCTGCTGCTCGTGACCTTCGTCGTCCTCTACGCGATGAGCCAGGTGGACCAGCAGAAGTTCGCCGCGCTCGCCAAGGGCTTGTCCGCCACATTCGGCGCCCCCATCTCGGTGACGCCGGCGGCCACCCCCGAGGGCTCGGTGCTCGACGGCCTGCCCGGCGTGGTCGACATCGCCTCCGTCATCCCGCCGGACCCCACCGTGCAGCAAACCCAGATCGACCAGGCCGCCGCCGCGGCCGCGCTCCAGCGGGCCGAGAACATCGCCGCCGAGGCGAAGGCCGCCTACGACGATCTCGCTGCCGCCCGCGACCGGATCGAGGCCGCGCTGGTCGCCGCCGGGTACGCCGGCGCCGCCCGGTACGAGATCGACGAGCGCGGGCTGGTGGTGCACATCGTCGCCGACCAGGTGCTGTTCGACGCCGAGCAGGCGGTGCTGCGCCCCGAGGGGCGGGCCATCCTCAGCGCCGTCGCGCCCACCCTCGCCGGGTTGCCCAACCAGCTCGGCGTCGAGGGCCACGCCAACCACCTGCCGGTCACCCGCGGCGGCCCCTGGCCGTCGAACTGGGAGCTGTCGGCCACCCGTGCCACCACCGTGGTGCGCTACCTGGCCGGCGACGGCGTCCCCGAGGGGCGCCTGACCGCGACCGGCTACTCGTCGACCCGGCCACTGGTGCCCGAGTCCGACCCCAACGCACTCTCCATCAACCGACGGGTCGACGTCGTCGTCCTGTCCGATGCCTCGGCAGAGGCCAACGCCCTCCTGCCGGGTATCGACGCCGCCCCCAAGGGAGTTCTCGAATGAGCACGAAGGACAAGAAGGCAGCCGCCGATGGCGAGGAGACCGAGGCGACGGGCGGGAAGAAGAAGCTCTTCGTCCTCCTCGCCGTCGTCCTGCTGGCCGGCGCCGGCGCCGCCTACTTCTTCCTCTTCGCCGGGTCCGGTGAGGCGGAGGCCGGGACCGAGGTCGAGCCCGTGTCCAGCGGCACCTTCCTGCCGCTGACGCCGGTCGCGGTGAACCTGGCCGGCGGCGGATACCTCAAGGTCGGGGTCGCACTGGAGCTCACCGTGGAGGGCGCCGCCGGCGACGGTCACGGAGGTGGTGGACCGGACGGGTCCAAGGCCGCCGACCTGATCATCTCCACGTTCTCGCAGGCCCAGCCCGCCGACGTCACGGGCGCCCGGGACGCGCTCAAGGAGTCGCTGGAGGCGAAGATCATCGAGGCCTACACCAACCACGACGGCGTCAAGGCGGTCATGGGCATCTACTACACCGAATACGTCACGCAGTAGCTCCACCGCACGACCACGCAGGGGTGTCATCCGATCACGGAGGGCACCCCTGACGTGTCCCACGAGGCCCCACCGGCCACCGGCACCACGGGCGTCACAGTCGCCGTCCGGCGCCCGGTCAGGTTCCTCCCGGGATCCGCCGATGAGGGACTTCGTGACCACCCCCGAGACCGGACCGGCCCCAGCCGCCGCGCCGGCCCCGGACGCGGCCCCGGACGCCGCGCCGACCGAGACCCCGGAGGCCGCCCCCGCCGGCGCGACCGGCGCAGCGGCCGGCCCATCCACCCCCGCCAGCCGCAGCCGGCGTGGAGCGCCCCGGACCTACGACTTCCGGCGGCCGACCAAGCTCTCCCGCGAGCACGTGCGCGTCATGCAGATCGCGCAGGAGAACTTCGCCCGCCAGGCCACCACGATCCTGACGACGTTCCTGCGGGCCGGCGCCCGGCTCGAGCTCGTCGGCATCGAGCAGTTCTCCTACGACGACTACATCGGGTTGCTGCCCAACCCCTCCTTCATCTCCACCTTCACCATGGAGCCGCTGGCGGGCAAGGGGATGCTGGCCTTCCCGCTGGACATCGCGATGGCGATGGTCGACCACATGCTCGGCGGCTCCGGGAACGCGGCGCAGCCCAACCGGCCCATGACCGGCATGGAGACCAGCATCACCAACCACCTGCTCGAGCGGTTGTTCGAGGAGTTCGCCCGGTCGCTGCAGCCGATCACCGAGATCCAGCCGGTGCTCGTCGGCCGCGAGTACAACCCGCAGCTCGCGCAGGCCGCCGCCGGCTCGGACACCGTCATGGTGGCCACGTTCGAGATGGCCGTCGGGGCCCGCGAGGGCGAGGCGACGGTCGTGCTGCCGTTCTCCTCGTTCGCGCAGTCGCTGAACAACGCCGCGTCCCCGCAGCTGTCGGAGCAGGCGCTGCGCAAGCGGGCCCGCGCCCGCGAGGCGCTGGCCGCCCGGCTCAACCTGGTGCCGGTCGACGTCAGCGTGCGGTTCGCGCCGCTCACCGTCTCCTCCTCCGACCTCCTCTCCCTCGCCGTGGACGACGTCCTGCTGCTGCGCCATCCGCGCGACAGCCCGCTGGAGGTCACCACCAACGACGTGACGTTCGCCTACGCGATCGCCAGCAACCACCGGCGCCGCCTGGCCGCCTCGATCGTCCCCACCCCGCACGCTCCGCACGCCGCGAAGGACTCCGCATGACCGCGCCCCGCACCGACTCGCAGGACTCCCAGACCGTGACGGCGGTCGTCGTCGCCGCAGCCCGGGCCGCCGCGTCGCTGGTCCCCTCGACCTCCGCGCTCGTCCCCGGGGCCCCCGTCAGCGACCCCGACACCGTCCCGCTGCCCCCGTCGGCCGCTCTGGCCGTCACCGCAGGCCTGTCCGGCGAGGTGTCGGGCGACGTCGTCCTCGTCGTCTCAGGCGAGGTCGTCGACGCCCTGCAGAACTCCCCCGTCGGCCAGATGGACGTCTCCGCGGCCCTGCGTCCGGCGCTGGAGGCCGCGGCCGCGAGCCTCGGCCGCGTGCGCGTCGCCTCCGAGCACACCGAGGAGCCGGTCGCCGCCCTCGACGGGCT
The DNA here is from genome assembly GCF_002938435.1 of Blastococcus saxobsidens. GTDB lineage: Bacteria > Actinomycetota > Actinomycetes > Mycobacteriales > Geodermatophilaceae > Blastococcus > Blastococcus saxobsidens. The sequence continues at coordinate 79,586 of NZ_POQT01000017.1, read as the reverse complement.
GCGCGACAAGGGCATGTTCGTCGCCGTCCCGCTGATGGCCGACGGCGAGCACCAGGCCACGTTCGCACTGCAGGTCACCCTGCCCACGGCCGGTCGCGAGCAGCGCGGCAGCCTGGAGCTGCTGCGCCACGTGGCCATGGAGGTCACCGTGGAGATCGGCCGCACCCGGATGACGGTGCAGGAACTGCTGTCCCTGCACCCCGGCGAGGTCGTCGAGCTCGACCGTGCCGCCAGCGCCCCGGCCGACCTGCTGGTCAACGGCACGCTCATCGCCCGCGGTGAGGTCGTCGTCGTCGACGAGGACTTCGGTCTGCGGATCAGCGAGATCGTGACCGACGCCGCCGCCGCGGAACTCGGTGCCAGCGCATGACCTGGATGATCATCCGGCTCTTCCTGTCGCTCGCCCTCATCGGCGGCGTCCTGTGGTTCGCCGCCCGGCTGGCCAAGAAGAAGGGGCTCGGGCAGGGCAACGGCCTGATCGAGGTCATCGCCCGTCAGCGCATGGGCCGGGCGAGCTCGGTCAACGTGGTGCGCATCGCCGACCTGGTGCTGGTCATCGGCGCGACCGAGGAGCAGGTCACCCTGCTCGCCGAGGTCGACCCCGACGCCGTCGAGGACGCCCTGCAGTCGCGCCGGCCCGCCCGGGCGCGCGTCGAGCAACCCGAGGACGGCGAGCTCCCGACCCCCCGGCCGGCGCCCTCGCTGGTCGCGGCCCGGTCCTCCTCCCCCGGCGTGCTGGCCGGTTCGGTGCTCGACCGCAACGGCTGGGGGTCGCTGGTCGACGAGCTGCGCGAGCGGACGGTGCGCCGGTCATGACGGCTCCGGTGCGCCCGCTGCCGGGGGCCGGCAGCTCCCGGACCTGGCGCCGCGCGGCCCTGGTCCTCCTGCTGACGCTGGTCGCCGGCCTCACCGCCGTCCTGCTCGCCGATCCGGCGGCCGCCGCGCCGACCGCGCCCACCGCCCCGGTGGCTCCGACGCCTCCCGCCGTCGACGGCACCGTGGACATCTCCATCGGCGACGGGTCGCCGAGCAGCTCGATCACGCTGATCCTGGCGATCACGGTGCTCTCCGTGGCGCCGTCCGTGCTGCTCCTCGCCACCTCGTTCACCAAGATCATCGTGGTCCTGGGCCTGACCCGGAACGCGCTCGGCATGGCCACCTCGCCGCCGAACCAGGTGCTCACCGGCATCGCCCTGTTCCTGACCCTGTTCGTGATGGGCCCGGTCTTCTCCGACATCAACGAGATCGCCGTCCAGCCCTACATGGACGGGGCGATGACGGTCTCGCAGGCCTACGACTCCGGCGTCGTGCCGCTGCGCACGTTCCTCCTGGACAACACCCGCGAGGACGAGCTGAGACTGATGATCGACCTGTCCGGCGAGGAGGCCCCGGCCGACGCCACGCAGGTCAGCATGACCACCCTGATCCCGGCGTTCGTGCTCTCGGAGCTGAAGAGCGCCTTCATCATCGGGCTGGTCATCTTCATCCCGTTCCTGGTGCTCGACATGCTGGTCAGCGCCGCGCTCATGGCGCTGGGCATGATGATGGTCCCGCCGACCATCGTGTCGCTGCCCTTCAAGCTGCTGCTCTTCGTCGTCGTCGACGGCTGGGCGCTGATCACCACCGCGCTGGTGGGCTCGTACGGGGGTGGCGGCTGATGTCCGACGCCGACGTCACCGACATCGCAGCCCAGACAATGATGGTCGCCGCGAAGGTCGCCGCCCCGATCCTGCTGACCGCCCTGCTGGTGGGCTTCCTGATCTCGCTGTTCCAGGCGGCCACGCAGATCCAGGAGGCGACGCTCTCCTTCGTCCCGAAGATGATCGCGGTCTCCATCGCCCTGCTGGTGACCGGGAACTGGGTGCTGTCCGAGCTGGTCAGCTTCACCCACACCCTGTTCGACCAGCTACCGGCGCTGCTCGACCGGACGTAGCGCCATGGACCTCTCGGTCCCGGCTGTCACGCTCGCGGCCCTGCTCCTCGGGACGGCGCGTGCCGCCGGCTTCGTCCTGCTGGCGCCGCCCTTCAACTCGCGGGTCATCCCCGGAGCGGTCAAGGGCGCGCTGGCCCTGGCCCTCTCGGTGCTGCTGTCGACGCAGATCGCGCCGACGCTGCCCACACCCACCGCCGGGTTCCTGCTGGTCACCGCCGTCACGGAGGTGATCATCGGGGCGGCGCTCGGGTTCGTCGTCCAGGTGCTGTTCACCGCGGTGCAGATGGCCGGCGACATCCTCGACGTCGCCGGCGGCTTCTCCCTGCAGCCCGGCTACGACCCCATGGCGATGACGCAGAACAGCTCGCTCGGCAAGCTGCACTACCTGCTCGCCTCCACCCTGCTGTTCACCAGCGGTGGGCACCTGCTGATGGTCAAGGGCTTCGCCACCTCCTACCAGGGGCTGCCGGTGGGTGGGGACGTCCCGACCGACCAGATCGCCTCGGTGCTCATCACGGCGTTCTCCATGATGTTCCTGGCGGCGCTGCAGATCGCCGGGCCGATGGTCGCCGTCCTGCTGCTGGCCGACGTCGCCCTGGCCCTGCTGAGCCGCGCGGCCCCGGCCCTCAACGTCTTCACCCTCGGCTTCCCGGTGAAGATCATGCTGACCCTGACGATGCTGGGGCTGACCTTCCCGCTGCTCCCGCCGGCCCTGGACGCCCTGCTCGAGAACGGCGTCCGCGCCATGATCTCCCTGCGCAGCGGCTGATGGCCAAGGACGGTCCGGGCGGTGAGAAGACAGAGGCGCCAACTCCTCAGCGCCTGAAGAAGGCGCGCAAAGAGGGGCAGATCCCGCGCACCCAGGAGCTCGGCACCTGGCTCGGCGTGGCGGCGGCCAGCGCACTGCTGCCGATGATGGTCGGCAACGCGTTCGACACCGTGCAGCAGCTGTTCGTGCACGTGGCGCGGGTGGCGCGCGAGCCCGAGATCGAGGCCGTGACCGAGCTGCTCGGGCTGGCACTGCTGGCGTTCCTGCAGACGCTGCTGCCGACGGCGATCGCGCTCCTGGTGGTGGGTGTCGCGGCCTCGGCGGCCCAGGGCGGTGTGCGCTTCGCGGGCAAGCCGATGAAGCCGACGCTGAAGAAGTTCAACCCGCTCCCCGGCTTCAAGCGCATGTTCGGCACCCAGGGCCTGTGGGAGACGTCGAAGGCGCTGATCAAGACGGCCGCGCTCGGGACGGTGGTCATCGTGACCAGCGAGCGGGCGCAGGCGCTGGTGTCGTCGGCCGGCGCCCTGCCGCTGTCGGCGGTCGCGGCCACCTTCGCCGACTCCGCCGTCCTCATGTTCCGGGTCGTCGCGGTCACGGGTCTGGTGCTCGCCGTGGCCGACTACGTCGTCGTGCGCAAGAAGATGATGAAGCAGCTGAAGATGAGCAAGTACGAGATCCAGCAGGAGTACAAGCAGGCCGAGGGCGACCCGCACATGAAGGCCCACCGCCGCGGCATCCAGATGCAGATGTCCCGGAACCGGATGATGGCCGAGGTCGCCGAGGCCGACGTGCTGCTGGTCAACCCGACGCATGTCGCGGTGGCGCTGAAGTACGAGGCGGCCAAGGGTGCCCCGCGGGTCGTCGCCAAAGGCGCCGGCGAGGTCGCCGCGAAGCTGCGCGAGCGCGCGGCGGAGGCCCGGGTCCCGCTGGTGCAGGACATCCCGCTCGCCCGCGCCCTGCACGCCTCCTGCGAGATCGGCCAGGAGGTGCCGCCGCAGCTGTTCAACGCCGTCGCCCGCGTGCTGGCCTTCGTCATGCACCTGGGCGCCCGAGGCGTGCGCGGCGGCTTCCACCGGCCCGGCTTCGAGCCGCCGGAGGTCACCGACCTGCCCAAGGCGGGCCGCCGCCGCACCGCCGCCGCCTGACTCCACGTCCGCACGGCCCCCCATGCCGAGATCCCGCGATCTCGGCGCTTCGAGAGGCCTCATGCGCCGAGATCGCGGGATCTCGGTGCGGGGGGCGGGGAGGTACCGGCCGCCTCCCGGCCTGCCGATGAGGGAGGGGTGAGCCGTCGTCCGCCATCCACGCCCGGAGTGGGCGAGTGAAGGGCCTGGGCAAGGTCGCCGTCCCGATCGGCGTCGTCGCCATCGTGCTCATGCTGGTGGTGCCGCTGCCGGCGGAGATGATGGACCTGCTGATCGGGGTCAACCTCGCGGTCTCCCTCCTCGTCCTGCTGGTCGCGATGCAGATCAAGAAGCCGCTGGACTTCGCGGTCTTCCCGTCGCTGCTCCTGGTCGCGACCCTGTTCCGGCTCTCGCTGAACGTCTCCTCGACCCGGCTCGTGCTGACCGACGGCTACGCCGGCAAGGTCATCGAGGCGTTCGGCCACATCGTCATCGGCGGCTCGCTGATCGTCGGCATGGTCATCTTCCTGATCCTGACCATCGTGCAGTTCGTGGTCATCACCAACGGTGCCGGCCGCGTGGCCGAGGTCGGGGCCCGCTTCACCCTCGACGCCATGCCCGGCAAGCAGATGGCCATCGACGCCGACCTGAACGCCGGCCTGATCAACGAGAAGCAGGCCCGCAAGCGCCGCCAGGAGGTCACTGCCGAGGCCGACTTCTACGGCTCGATGGACGGCGCCTCGAAGTTCGTGAAGGGCGACGCCATCGCCGGCATCGTCGTCACGCTGGTGAACCTCATCGGTGGGTTCGCGATCGGCGTCATGCAGCGCGGCATGGCCCCCGCCGAGGCCGTGTCCACCTTCTCGCTGCTGACCGTCGGCGACGGCCTGGTGTCGATGATCCCGGCGCTGCTGATGTCCACCGCGACCGGCATCATCGTCACCCGGTCGGCGACCGAGGGCGACATGGGCACCGACCTGATCGCCCAGCTCGGCCGCTTCAAGCAGTCGGTGCGCATCGCCGGCGGCGCCGCCCTCGCGCTCTGCCTGATCCCCGGGCTCCCCAAGCTGCCCTTCCTGCTCGTCGGCGGGCTGTTCCTGATCATCGCCAGCCGGATGACCGACGTCGAGGAGATCGACGAGGACGCCGAGGCCGCGGCCGCCGCCGCCGAGCTCGAGCCGGCGCCCGACTCGCCCGAGGCGATCGCCGAGAAGATGCGCGTCGACCCGCTGGAGCTGGAGGTGGCCTTCGACCTGGTCGACCTGGTCGACGCCTCGCGCGGCGGTGACCTCCTGGACCGGGTGAAGGCGCTGCGCCGCAAGGTCGCCATGGAGACCGGCCTGGTCATCCCGCTGGTCCGCACCCGCGACAACCTCGACCTGCCGTCGTCGCAGTACGTGATCTGGCTCAACGGCGTGCCCGTGGCCAAGGGCAGCTCCCCCGCCGGCACCGTCCTCGCCATCGGCGACGGCCTCGACGGCCTGCCCGGCAAGCCCACCCGGGAGCCGGTGTTCGGGCTCGCGGCCAAGTGGGTGCCCGCCGAGCTGCAGCGGGCCGCCGAGATGGCCGGCGCCACCGTCGTCGACCGCTCCTCGGTCATCACCACGCACCTGGCCGAGGTCGTCCGGCAGAACGCCGCGGACCTGCTCGGCCGCGAGGACGTGCGCCTCCTCGTGGAGATGGTGCGGCGCTCGCACCCCGTCGTCGTCGAGGAACTCACCCCCACGCTGCTCACCCTGGGAGAGGTGCAACGCGTGTTGCACGCGTTGCTCGGCGAGGGTGTGTCGATCCGGGACCTGGTGCGCATCTTCGAGGCACTCTCTGTACGTGCGAAGCAGTCGACCGAACTCGACGGTCTCGTCGAGGCGGCCCGGGCGGCGCTCGGCTCGGCGATCAGCCAGCCCTACGTCACCCCGGACGAGCGCTTGCACGTCTTCACGCTGGAGCCCGGCTTCGAGCAGCGCCTGCTCGAGGCGGTCCGCCCGACCGACATGGGCGCCGTCCTGGCCCTCGACGCCGGCGCCGTCGACGCCCTGGTCTCCGGCTGCAGCGGGATGCTCGAGGAGGCCGAGCGCGCCGGGCTGTCCCCGGTCCTGGTCTGCTCGCCCCAGGTCCGCGCCGCCCTGTCCCGCCTGATGCGCCAGATTCTTCCCCGGCTGCCCGTCATCTCCTACGCGGAGGTGTCCCGGACAGCGCAGATCGAGTCGCTGGGAGTGGTGAGCGGTGCCGTTGCGATCCGTTGAGGCCGCCACGCGCGACGACGCGATCGCCGCGGCGCGCGAGCAGTTCGGTCCGCACGCGCGGGTGGTCGGGGTGCGCCGCGTCCGCTCCGGCGGGGTGCTGGGCTTCTTCGCCACCGAGCGCTACGTGGCCGAGGTCGCCGACCAGTTCGGCCGCCCCGGGCTGCCCACGCCGTCGACCGGCCCTGCCCCCGCTGCGCCCGTCGCGTCCTACGACTCGCCGCTGGCGTCGGCCTCCCCCGCCCGCGCGGCCGCCCCGGCCCGGAACGGTGCCGCCGCCTGGGCCGCCGAGGCCGCGCGGTCCGGCGGCGCTCCCGCCACAGGTCCGCGCCCCGCTGCGCGTCCGGCTCGGCCGGCGGACGACGACGACCGCCTCGACGAGCTCGCCGGCCTGCTCGGTGCCGTCCCGACGCCCCGTCCGGCCACGGCCCCCGCCCGTCAGCCGGCTTCCGCGCACCAGCCGCCCCGTTCCGCCGCTCCGGCCCGTGCCGCATCCGCCTACGGTGCCGCGCCCGCGGCCGACCCGGTCACCGACGGCGGCGCCTTCCCCCGGGCCGCCTTCCCCCGCGCCAGCCGTCCGTCGACCGCGCCGCGCGAGCGGGTGCACGTAGAGCCGGCCGCGCCGGTCGAGGCCGCCGCTGTGCCCGGGTCCCCGTTCGCCGCCGCGCTCGCGGCGGCCGAGGCCTCCGACGCCCCGTCCCCGTTCACCGCCGCGCTGGCGCGCATGGTGGCCGGTGACCGGGACGTGCGCCACGCCGTCGAGCAGGCGCTGGACGAGCCGGTCGCCCGCCCCGTGGACGAGGCGGCCCTCCGTCCCGTGGAGGAGCCGGCGTCCCGCCCCATCGAGGAGCCGGCCCCCCGACCCCGTCAGAAGCAGCTGGTCCAGATGCCGGACACCCCGGCGCCCCGACCGTCCCTGGCCGCGGCCATCCGTTCAGCTGACACGTCGATGCGGTCCAAGGCCGTGCACCAGGAGGAGACAACGGTGGGAGAACAGGTCGTCACGCCGCCCTCCACGAGCACGGACGGCCCGGTGGGGGTCCCCACCTGGGCCGCGCAGCCGGAGTCCGTCGCTCCCGCAGCGTCCGCCCGCCAGGAGGAGATCGCCGAGGCACTGCGGTCGGCCCTGGCCCAGGGCCACTCGGACGAGGCGCTGGCCGGCATCCTGCGCAAGATGCTCGCCGGCGACTCCCCGCAGGAGGCCATCGCGGAGCCCCCGGCAGCCGTCATCGCCGAGAGCCCAGCACCCGTCGTCGCGGCATCGCCTGCCGTCGAGCCGGCCCGCGCGGCGGAGCCGGCTACCACCGCCGAGCCGGTCGTTTCCGTCGCCGAGCCGGTCGTGGCCACCGCCGAGCCGGTGGTCGAGCCGCTCGCGCAGCCGACCCCGGTCGTGACCGCCGCCCCGGCGCCGCTCATCGCGCAGGTCGCCGCCGGCTGGGACTCCCGCACGTCGAACCACTCGCTGTTCGGCACCTCCGCCGTCGCGCCGTCCACCACGGACCTCGGCTGGGGCACCCCGGTTCCCGCGCCGACGCCGTCGTACTCGCCGCTGTGGGGCGAGCCGGTCGTCGAGGAAACCGTCCCGGTCGACCGGGCTGACGCCCCCATCTGGGCCGACATCGTGCTCCGCGACCCCGCCCCCGCACCGGCCGGGGCGGTCCAGGTCGTCGAGGAGTCCGTCGCCGTGGAGCCCGAGGCCGCCGAGGCTCCCGCGGCTCCCGAGGCCGAGGCCGTCGAGGTTGAGGCCGTCGAGGTTGAGGCCGTCGAGGTTGAGGTCGTCGAGGTTGAGGTCGTCGAGGCCGAGGTCGACGAGGCCGTCGAGGCCGGAGTCGACGAGGCCGAGGACGTCGTCGCGCCCGCCGAGCAGCTCGCCACCCCGGCCCCGTCGGCTCCTGCTGCCGAGCTGTTCGTCGCCGGGACGGCGCCGGAGCGGGCGCCCGAGCCTGCCGTCGCGCAGGCCGAGACCGTCGCACCCGAGCCGCAGCCGGAGGCCGACGCGCGTCCGGCCGCTGCCGAGGTGGCCCGCACCCGGGAGGCGAACGAGACCGCCGTCGCCGAGGCCGTCGCGGAGCTGGCCCCGATGCTGGCCCGTACCGCCAGCGACCCCGCGCCGATGACGATGTCGCTCGACGCCACCACCGTCATGCCCCGCGTCTCGCTGCTGCCCCCGCTCGCGGGCAGCCGCGGTCGCGGGCTGCCCCCCGTCCCGCCGTCGTCCGGGCGCCCTGCCGTCCCGCCGTCGCGCCCCGCCGCGCCGGCCGCGGAACCTGCGGAGACGGCCGAGGCAGGGGACCGCGCGGAGGCGCCGGCGGTCGACGAGAAGGCGGCCGTTTCGGAGAAGCCCGTGGCCGCGGAGAAGCCGCGCACCGCCGCCCCGGCGATGCGGAGCCTGGCGACCGTCACCCGGCTGCCGGTGGCCCCGCTGATGGCCGGCCCCGACCTGCCCGAGATGCCCGAGCTCGACGACGAGCAGCCGGCCACCGAGCGGGCCACCGCCCCCGCCCCCGGGGGCACGCCGCGCACCGCCGCCTCCACCCCGCAGGAGGTCCTGGCCGGGTTGGTCGCGCTGGGCCTGCCCGAGTTCCTGCTCGGCACCGGCTTCACGGCCGCGGTCGCCGCCGACGGCACGTACGCCGCCCTCACCCAGGCGCTGGCCGCCGGCCTCCCCGAGGTGCCGCAGGTGCCCACGGGCGCCGGCGAGGTGCTGTTCATCGTGGGCCCCGGCGTCGAGACGCTGCGGGCCGCGCGCTCCCTGGCCGCGTCCCTGCGGCTGGACCCCGACCGCGTGCAGTGGGCGACCCGCGGTGATCTGGCCGGCCTCGCGCCCAAGGCCAGCCGCATGACGACCATCGACGCGGCGATCGACCGTCGTCAGGAGGCCGCGAACGCCAGCACGCTGACCATCGTCGCCGTCGACGCGCCCCTGCGCAGCGACGCGTACTGGATGGCGCAGATGCTGGCGATCTGGTCGCCGGTCGCCGTGTGGGCCGTGGTCGAGGCGACCCGCAAGCCCGAGGACCTCGAGCTGTGGCTGGACGGCCTCGCACGGGTCGACGCGCTGGCCGTGCAGGACACCGACCTGAGCGCCGACCCGGCCGCCGTGCTGCGGCGGCTGACCGTGCCCGTGGCCCTCCTCGACGGTGTCCGCGCCACCCCGCACCGCTGGGCCTCGCTGCTCTGCGAGCGCCTGGACAGCCCGCAGGCATGAGCCCGTTCCGCTGGGACGTCCTCCTCGTCGGGTTCGTGCTGGCCGTGCCCGTGCTCGCGCTCGGGCTGCGCGGTGACTTCACGACCGAGGAGATGGTGAACCGGCTGCCCTGGTGCCTGCTGGCCGGGTGGGCGGCCGTCGCGCTGGTCCGCGCGGTGGCCACGCCGCCGAAGCCCGAGCGGAAACCCAAGCGGCGACCCGTCCACCGTGCGGTCGCCGACGCCGAGCCGGACGGCGAGCGCGCCACCGCCTGACCACTCCGGGAGTCCGACTGCCGCATTCGTGGCGCTGCGGGACCCCGACGGCGGTTGCCGGACCCCCAGAGCCGTCACCCGATCCGTCGCCCGGCCCGTTCCACGGCCCTGCGCACCTCGGCGGCCAGGCGGTGCGGCGCGGCGAGCTCCGCCCGGACCCACCGCACGACGTCCCACTGCTCGTGCCGGACGGCGTCCTCCCGACGCTTCTCCGCGAAGACCGCATCCCCCGGCTCCAGCCCCCGCCGGAGCGACCTCCCGTACTTCACCCGGCCGTCGAACTGCCCCACGAGGCGGGCGCCCTCCCAGGCTAAGTCCGTGCCGGCGACCAGCGCTCCCGATCCGGACCCGATCTCGAACTGCAGGTCCGAGGGCGACAGCCCCTACCGCTGCAGGATCACCCGGCTGCGGCTCTCCCCGACGCTCTCGCTCCGGGCGTCCGCCGCGGCGACGACCCTCGCCGCGCTCCTCGCCGCGGGTGATCCGGCGATGTCGAACAGCCGCGCACGGACCTGGTCGTGCGCGAGCAGCCTCCCGTTCAGCGCTGCGTCGAGGGCCACCACGGCCGTCTCGTGCGGCAGCGAACGAGCCAGGTCCAGCACGGTGCCGGACCGGGTCGGTCACCGCATCCCGGCGACCTCGACCACCTCGCCCTCGCGGATGCGAGACGCGCGGCAGCACAGCACGGTGCTGCGGTCGGTCCACGAGCCCGGCGGCCGCGTCACGTGGACGGTCCAGCGCGACGTCCTCCCACGGCAGCCCGAGGAGGACACCATCGACGGTCGCCGCCCGCGCAGCCAGTCCCTCGACGGATCGGTGGATACAGGGCGAGGCTGTGGATGCCTCGCTCCGGGGGTGGTCCTGGCTCCTCCGGGGCCCCGCAGGACCCCCACAGCGTCAAGAACACCCCCAGAGCGGCGGTGCGGCGGGTCAGATCGGCAGGTCCTCCAGCATCTCGGTGACCAGCGCCGCGATCGGGGAGCGCTCGGAGCGGGTGAGCGTCGTGTGCGCGAAGAGCACGTGCCCCTTGAGCTTCTCGATGACTGCGGTGATGCCGTCGTGCCGGCCGACCCGCAGGTTGTCCCGCTGCGCGACGTCGTGGGTGAGGACGACCCGCGAGTTGCTGCCCAGCCGGGAGAGCACGGTGAGCAGCACACCGCGCTCGAGCGACTGCGCCTCGTCGACGATCACGAACGAGTCGTGCAGCGACCGGCCGCGGATGTGGGTGAGCGGCAGGACCTCGATCAGATCGCGACCGGCGATCTCCTCCAGGACCTCCTTGGAGACCAGCGCGCCGAGCGTGTCGTAGACGGCCTGCGCCCAGGGCGACATCTTCTCGCCCTCGCCGCCCGGCAGGTACCCGAGCTCCTGCCCCCCGACGGCGTACAGCGGCCGGAAGATGACCACCTTCTTGTGCGCCCGCCGCTCCATCACCGACTCCAGCCCGGCGCACAGCGCCAGCGCCGACTTGCCGGTGCCCGCCCGCCCGCCGAGCGACACGATGCCGATCTCGGGGTCCAGCAGCAGGTCCAAGGCGATCCGCTGCTCGGCGGACCGGCCGTGCAGCCCGAACGCCTCCCGGTCCCCCCGGACCAGGCGCACCTGCTTGTCCGGCGTCACGCGTCCCAGAGCCGACCCCCGGGAGGACAGCAGGACCAGACCGGTGTGCGTCGGCAGCTCGGCGGCAGCGGGCAGGAAGGCCTCCCCCGCCCCGTACAGCGCGTCGATCTCGTCGTCGTCGACCGAGATCTCGGCCATGCCCGTCCAGCCGGCGTCGACCACGTCGTGCGCGCGGTACTCGTCGGTGTCCAGGCCGACGGCGGCCGCCTTCACCCGCAGCGGCACGTCCTTGGTGATGAGGCAGACGTCCCGCCCCTCGGCCCGCAGGTTGAGCGCGACGACCATGATCCGCGAGTCGTTGCTGTCGTTGCGGAAGCCGGCCGGGAGCACCGAGGGGTCGCTGTGGTTGAGCTCCACGTGCAGCGTCCCGCCGGCCTCGCCGATGGGCACGGGCGCGTCGAGCCGGCCGTGAGCGACCCGCAGGTCGTCGAGCCTGCGCAGCGTCTGCCGGGCGAACCAGCCGAGCTCGGGGTGGTTGCGCTTGTCCTCGAGCTCTCCGATGACGACGAGCGGCAGCACCACGTCGGCGTCGCCGAAGCGCAGCAGGGCCCCCGGGTCGGACAGCAGGACGGAGGTGTCGAGGACGAACGTGCGGCGAGTGGTCACGGATCGACTCCCGTGGGGTGGGACCTCGCGGGCGAGGCGCACCCCTGTTCGAAGGTGGCCGGGCCCCGGCTCGAGGGCCGGGCGCCGGCCCCCCTGGTCGACGAACTCGTCAGCACCAACCGGGCCTCCCGTGAACGGCGAGGGCAGCTCCACGCCGTTCACCTCGGACGGTATGCCCGCCCACCGACAGGAGCGCGTCCACGACTGACGATGCAACGCGTTGTTCACCCCATGGGGTCACCGGGGTCACACCGACCTCACCCGTCCGCAGGGGCTCGGACGGACTCCCGCTGGGACCGCCGCACGCCGAACACCCACCCAGGACGGCGACCAGCAGGGTCGTCGCCACCCCACCACCAGGCGGTGGACGCGTCGTGACCCCGACGAGGAGCTCGCGCGCCGCCTCGCCGACATGCGCCGCCCGCGGCGTCAGGGTCGGCCGGTCACCACCGGTCGTCCTCGCGGGGGTCGTGGGGACGCCGCAGCGCCGGGCGCTCTACGGTGTCGGTGCGCATGCCCGGCGGCAGGGGCGGCGGGTGGTCCTCGTACGCCTCGTCGTCGTAGCGGTCGTCGTAGCGGTCGTCGTAGCGGTCGTACCGGCGCCGGTACCGGTCGTCCTCGTCGCCGTCGTCGGCGAACAGGTCCGATTCCAGCGTCTCCGGCTCCCGCGGCGCCCGCCGGCCCCCGGCCCGGCCCGACCGGCGCCGCGGGCGCAGCGCGACCAGCGCCCATAGCGCGGGGACCAGCAGCACCGGCCACTGCACCGCCGGATCCCCGTACCTGACCATGCCGAGGACCAGGAGCAGCGCCAGCCAGCCCGCGGTCCACAGACCGAGGAAGCGCTTGCGGGCTGCTGTCCGGGAGCGCACGGCTCAGGCGGCCCGGAGTTCGGCTGCGATGCGGCGGGGCGTGAGCGGCTCGTCGAGGAGCCGCAGGAAGCGGTCGGCCACGAGCTGCTCGGCCGGCCGGTCCGCGAGCCAGCGCGAGAGCAGCGCGAACCCCTCGACGTAGGTGGAGGTGTAGGCCCTCCACAGCGGGTCGGTGAGGAAGCGGATCTGCTGGCGGGCGCGGTCGGGGCTGACCAGCGACCAGCGCTGGAGGAAGGCGCTGACGTCCTCGGGGTGGGCACCGCGATCGTGCAGCAGCACGGCGGCGTCCTGCCGGACCCGGTTGAGCGGGGCCGCCGCCGTCGAGATCCTCTCGGCCAGCACACCGTCGAACCGCAGTCCCAGGTCGCCGAGGACGTCCGCGGCCCAGGTTCCCCAGCCCTCGCCGATGGCGGCCTGGACGCCGAGGTCGGCGAGACCCTCGGCCATCAGGCACTCCGGGGTGTTGACGAGGAACACCGTGTGCTCCAGCCGGCCGCTGCGCTCGACCAGCCCGCTCTCCTTGCGGCAGTGCTCGGTGTGGTGGCCGGGGTAGGACTCGTGAGCCACCAGGTGCGGCAGCTGCGACAGCCGGTGCGGGAGGTCGGCGTTGATGGCCACCCGCGACCGGTAGCCACCCTCGTAGTAGTTGAAGCCCGACCACGGCTTGTCGGTGACGACCTCGTAGCGCACGGTCTCGACCTCGGGCAGTCCGTACCGGCCGCGCACGTGGTCGCGCAGCGCGCTCGACAGCGCCTGCACCGCGACCTCCAGCCGGGCCGGCGGGCACTCCTCGCGACGGCGGTGGGCCGCGTACCGCTCGGCCAGCGGGCCGTCGCCCGGCAGCAGCGCGTCCAGGTCGGCGTGCGCCGCCGCGTAGACCGACTCGTCGCCGAGCTCGACGTCGACCTGGAAGTAGGAGCGCACCTCGTCGACGAACCCCAGCGGCTCCCCGCTGAGCTTGCGGGCGCTGCACTCCAGGCCGGCCAGCTGACCGCGGAGGAAATCGGCCCGGTCCTCGGGCAGGTCCGCCGCGTCGAGCTCGCGCAGCAGGTCCCGCGCCCGGTCGCGCAGCCGCTGCGGGGTGGGCGCCGGCTCGTCCTGAACCGCCGCGCGGATCCGCGGGTCGCCGGTGTAGGCGTCGACGAAGCCTGGCTCCAGCCGGTCGAAGCGCAGCCCCAGCCGCACGTACTCCAGGGGGATGTCGAGGGCTCCGGCCGTCATGGACGCAGTTTCGCAGCCACGGTCACTCGCCGAAGCGGCGGTGCCGGGCGGAGTAGTCGCGCAGGGCGCGCAGGAAGTCGATTCTCCGGAAGTCCGGCCAGTAGACGTCGGTGAAGTGGAACTCCGCGTTCGCCGTCTGCCACAGCAGGAAGCCCGACATCCGCTGCTCACCGCTCGTCCGGATCACCAGGTCGGGGTCCGGCTGGCCGCGGGTGTAGAGGTGCTCGGCGATGTGCTCGACCTCGAGGGACCCGACCAGCTCCTCGAGCGAGGAGCCGCGCGCGGCGTGCTCGGACAGCAGCGAGCGCACCGCGTCGGCGATCTCCCGCCGTCCGCCGTAGCCGACGGCCAGGTTGACCGTGGCCCCCTCGCGGTCGCAGGTGTCGCGCTCGGCCTGCTCGAGGACGACAGCGGTGTGCGGCGGCAGCACCTCCCGCGCCCCCATGGCGCGCACCCGCCAGCGGCGTCCCGGACGGGACAGGTCGACGGCGACGCCCTCGATGATCCCCAGCAGCGTGCTGAGCTCGGGCTCCGGGCGGCGGAGGTTGTCGGTCGACAGCATGAAGAGCGTGACCACCTGGACACCGGCGTCGTCGCACCAGCCCAGCAGGTCCACGATCTTGTCCGCCCCGCGACGATGCCCGTGCGCGACGTCGTCGAGACCGATCGCCCGAGCCCAGCGCCGGTTGCCGTCCATGATCACGCCGACGTGCCGCGGGACGTCGGCGTCCACGAGCGCCCGCGCCAGCCGCCGCTCGTACACCTGGATCAGCGCGTCCCGGACCCGCTGACGCACCCCCACGAGGTCACCCTAGGCCCCGCGAGGACGACCGGCCGGGAGCCCTCCGGCCCGTCGCGCCGAGCAGCACCGACACGCTGGCAGCAAGCTCACAGGCGCCATCGGATGACGGGCAACCTACGGCTCCGTAGCCTCGGAGCATGAGCCTCTCCCCCCATGACCCCGCCGATGTCCGGGTGGAGGTCGACGGCGCCGAGATGGAGGCCCCGGCCGCGGAGGCCATGGCCGCAGTCGCCGCCGAGGGCGAGCAGGTCGAGCACGCCTGGACCGCCGCCGACTTCGAGGACGACGACTGGGACCACCCCGACACCCGCCCGCGCGCCCGGGGCTGGATCCACCTGTTCTCCTTCTTCGGCGCGATCGTCGCCGGCGCGGTGCTCATCCCGCTGGCCGCGGTCGAGGGCGCCCGGGCCGGCTGGTCGGTGGCGGTCTACTGCCTGACGATCTGCGGTCTGTTCGGCATCAGCGCGCTCTACCACCGCCGGCGGTGGTCACCGCGCGGGTGGAAGGTCATGAAGCGGCTCGACCACTCGATGATCTTCCTGTTCATCGCCGGCACGTACACGCCGTTCGCGCTGCTCGCCGTCGACCAGCCGACCGGCTACTGGGTCCTCGCGGGCGTCTGGGCCGGGGCACTGGCGGGCGTGACGCTCAAGCTGAGCTGGCCGACGGCCCCCCGGTGGCTGGGCGTCCCGCTCTACATCGGCCTCGGCTGGGTCGCGGTCTTCATCCTCACCGACATCCTGCACATCGCCGGCGTCGCCTCCCTCGTGCTGCTCGCCGTCGGCGGCGTGCTCTACACCGTCGGCGGCATCGCCTACGGCATCAAGCGGCCCAACCCGTGGCCCGGCACCTTCGGTTACCACGAGGTCTTCCACGCGATGACCGTCGTCGCGGCGATCTGCCACTACATCGCCGTCTACTTCGCGGTGTACAACTCCCCGTTCCTCTGAAAGAGGACCCCGTCCCTCTCACCCCTCGCACGCTCGGGGTGAGCCTCCGGACGGGGCCGACGGTGCTGCCTCCCCCGCGTCGGCTCAGGCTCCGAAGGGCCGGCGCTCGTCCATCCGTACGGACAACCGCCCCGCGGTCCGCCACAGCCGGGCGACGACGTCGCGGTCCTCGTCGGTGACGAGGTTGCCCATGACGCGGAGCGCCACGGTCATCAGCGGGCGGGACCGCATGCCGACCGGACCGGCCGCGGGCAGGAAACGCGGCACCGTGAGCAGGCCGGCCAGCCGGCGGGCGATGGAGAACGCCTCGCCGTAGTGCCGGCGCAGGGTGGCCGGCCACGCCGCCGTCCAGTCGTCGTCGTCCAGCATCCCGGCGAGGGTGCGGCCGGTCTCCAGTCCGTAGTCGATCCCCTCCCCGTTGAGCGGGTTCACGCACCCGGCGGCGTCGCCGACCAGCGCCCAGTTCCGGCCGGCCACCCCCGACACCGCTCCGCCCATGGGCAGCAGTGCCGAGGCGACGTCGCGCACCGGCCCGTCGAGCTGCCACTCCTCGCGCCGGCTCTCGGCGTAGAACTCCAGCAGCGGCTTGAGCTGCACCCCGGCCGGGCGCCGTGCGGTGGCGAGGGTCCCCACCCCGAGGTTGACCTCGCCCGCCTCCGCCCCGAGCGGGAACACCCAGCCGTAGCCGGACAGCAGCTCCCCCTGGGTGCCGCGCAGCTCCAGGTGCGAGCTGATCCACTCGTCGTCGGCGTGACCGGACCGGACGTAGCTTCGCGCCGCGACCCCGTACGCGGTGTCGCGGTGCCACTCGCGGCCGAGCAGCCGGCCCAGGGGCGAGCGGACGCCGTCGGCGACCACGAGCCGCCGGCAGCCGACGGTGACCCGGTTGTCGTCGTCCAGCTCGAAGACCACACCGGTCACCCGCTCGCCGTCGCGTTCGACGTCGACGGCGCGGGCTCCCTCGAACGGCAGCACGCCTGCCTCCAGCGCCACCTGGCGGATGCGGGCGTCGAGCTCGGTGCGGGGCACGGCGCTGCCGTGGTCGGGGAACTCGCCGCCGGGCCAGGGCAGCTCCCACTGCCGGCCGAAGCCGGCCGCGCGCAGGCCCCGGTTGCGCGCCTTGGACCGCGCCCAGTCCCCGAGACCCAGCAGGTCGAGCTCGGCGACCGCCCGGGGGGTCAGCCCGTCCCCGCAGGTCTTGTCCCGCGGGAAGACGGCGGCGTCGGCGAGCACCACGTCGCGCCCGGCGCGCGCGGCCCAGGTGGCGGCCGCCGAGCCCGCGGGTCCCGCCCCCACCACGAGGACGTCGGTCGCGGCGGGCGCGGGCACGGAGGTCACCGGCCCAGTGTCCCTGGTCGGGACGACGGGGCGTGCACCGCTCAGGCCTGGGACCCGGGCCCCCGCCCGCGGACCTCCTCGACCGCCGCCATCGCGGCCCGCAGCTCACCCAGCCACTCGTCGGCGTTCCGGCCGACCAGCCGCACCGCCCACGCGAGCGCCTCCGACCGCGAACGGGCCACCCCCGCGTCGACGAGCGTGTCCAGCACCAGCCGCTCGGGCTGCCGCAGCCGCGTCATC
The DNA here is from genome assembly GCF_002938435.1 of Blastococcus saxobsidens. Taxonomy (GTDB): domain Bacteria; phylum Actinomycetota; class Actinomycetes; order Mycobacteriales; family Geodermatophilaceae; genus Blastococcus; species Blastococcus saxobsidens. The sequence continues at coordinate 62,412 of NZ_POQT01000017.1, read as the reverse complement.
ACCGGCACCGAGGCGTGGGTGAACAGGTGCCGGGCCGTGCCGCACGCCGCACCCCACGCCACCGAGCGGCCGTAGCGCTCCTGCGCGGCGTCGGCGATCGCCATGCGCGCGCCCCGGGTCTCCTCCCGGAACCGCTCGATGCGGCCGGTGAGCGCGGCGTCGGCGTCCCCCTCGCCGGCGTCCGGTTCGGGCAGCGTGCCCACGACGGTGATCTCGTCGCGGTCGATGGTGAGCTCGACGGAGCCGGTGAACCAGCTGTCCGGGAGCCGGCCGGCGAACCAGCCGGCGACCTCCGCGCGGTCGACCGGCGGAGGCGATTCCGGGCCGCGCCCGCGACCGCCGCGGCCGCGGCGTCCCGGTCCCGGCCCGACGCCCGAGCCGAACGCTGCCTCTGCGAATCGATGACCGTGCATGGCGACCTCCCTGGGCGACTTGATTACACGCTTACACCGTAAGCCTTCCTTCGCCGCCGTGGTGGCCTCTGCACTGCGCCCTCGGCGAACACGCCCTCCCGGTTCGCGGGACCGTCCGGCGCGACCTACGGTCGGATCGGTGGTTGAGCACTCAATGAGAAGCGCCGGCCGCCCTCGACCGCACCGACCACCCAGAGGAGAACCGTGCCCAACATCGCTGTCATCTACTACTCGTCCACGGGGAACGTCCACCAGCTGGCCGCCGCCCTGGCCGACGGCGCCCGCGAGACAGGCGCCGAGGTGCGCCTGCGCCGGGTGCCGGAGCTGGCGCCCGACGAGGCGATCGACTCCAACCCGCTGTGGCGGGCCCACGTGGACACCACAGCCGGCGAGGTCGAGGTGGCCACGCCCGCCGACATGGAGTGGGCCGACGGGTACGCCCTGGGCACGCCGACCCGGTTCGGCACCCCCGCGGCCCAGCTGAAGCAGTTCATCGACAGCCTGGGCGGCCTGTGGTTCACCGGCAAGCTCGCGAACAAGGGCGCGACCGCGTTCACCAGTGCGCAGAACGCCCACGGTGGCAACGAGTCGACGATCCTGACGCTGTTCAACGTCTTCTCCCACTTCGGGGCCGTCATCGTGCCGCCCGGGTACACCGACCCCCTGCTGTTCGACGCGGGGGGCAACCCCTACGGCGTCTCCACCGCCTCCGGCGGCAAGTCCGCCACCGCCTCCGAGGCCGAGCTCGCCGCCGCCCGTTACCAGGGCCGGCGCCTGGCCGAGGTCACCGCCAAGCTCGTCGCCTGACTCGCCGCGGCCCCGGGACGCGCCGCGGCCGAGAGCACGAAGCGCGTCCCGGGGGCACCGGCCGGCAGGTCGTCGGCACCCGACCTCGATCTCGGGGCCTCGCACCGAAAGTGTGCCGCCGGGCGCGTCGGACGGTTGCCGGCCGGGCATGGCAGCCCGGAGATCCACCGACCAGAGGAGGACCCGCGATGCGCTCGACCACCGTGCGACGGCGCCCGGCCGGACCACCGGCAGCGACCGTGCGCCCCGGGCCCGGAGGGGTCGGCCGGTCGAGCTCGCCGGTGGCGGAGCGGGTGAGCGACGACCTGCGGCGGGGCAGCGGCAGCTTCCTGGAGCAGCGCCGCCGGGTGGCGGGGTTGACGTCACTGGCCTCGGCCGCGCTGGGTGTGGTGGGGCTCTACCAGTTCGGGCTGCTGCGCAGGGTGCCGGAGCCGTCCCTGCCCTTCCTCGGCGCCGACGCCGTCGACGCCTCGGGCGAGGCCTACCAGCAGCTGAAGACGCCGGACGCCGCGATCGGCCTGCTGAGCGCGGGGGTCACGCTCGCGCTGGCCGGGATGGGTGACCGGGACCGCGCCCGGACGAGACCGTGGGTACCGCTGGCGCTGGCCGCGAAGACCGCGGCGGACGCCGGCGGCGGCATCTACCTGTTCATCGAGCAGGTGACCAAGCACCGCAAGGTCTGCTCCTGGTGCACCGTCGCCGCGGCGGCCCAGGTCGCCACCCTCCCGCTGGCCCTGCCCGAAGCGCGCGCCGCCCTCCGCCGCCTGCGGGGCCGCTCGTGAACGGGCACCTGCACGAGGACCTCCTGGACGGCGAACCGATCCGGTGGCTCGAGCACGGCGAGGGCTCCCCCGTCGTCCTCGTGCACGGCATCCCGACCTCACCCCGGCTGTGGCGCCACGTCATGCCGCTGGTCAGCGGCCGTTCCCTCGCGCTGGAGATGGCCGGGTACGGCAGCTCCATCCCCGACGGCGAGGACCGGGACCTGAGCCTCTCGGCTCAGGCCGACCGGTTGCTGCGCTGGCTGGACATGGTGGGTGTCGAGGCGCCGGTCCTCGTCGGTCACGACCTCGGCGGTGGGGTGGCGCAGATCGCCGCCACCCGGGCTCCCGGCCGGTTCTCCGGTCTCGTGCTGACCAACGCCGTCTGCTACGACTCGTGGCCCATCCCCAGCGTCAAGGCCATGCGGAGCGCCGCCCCCGCGCTGAGGTACCTGCCCGAGAGCCTGCTCTACCCCTCGTTCGTCCAGCTGATCCACCGCGGGCACGATGACCGCGCCCGGGCGCTGGAGTCGATCGGCGTGCACTGGCAGCACTACGTGGCCCACGGCGCCGCGCGCAGCCTCATGCGTCAGGTCACGTCGCTGCGCGTCGAGGACACGATCGCCGTCGCCGACCAGCTGCCCGGCCTCGGCCTGCCCGCCCGCGTGGTGTGGGGGGACGCCGACCAGTTCCAGAAGGTCGAGTACGGCCGCCGTCTGGCCGCCGACCTGGGGACGACGCTGCAGCCGATCCCCGGCGGCAGGCACTTCACGCCCGAGGACCATCCCGACGTCATCGCGGCAGCCGTCAACGAGCTGCTCACGCCACCCTCGACGGGCGCTGCACCGGGACGGGGCACCGCCCATGACCGGTGACGCCGGCGGGTTCGTGGGCTACCCCATGGTGGAGGAGGAACAGGCCACGGGCGTCGTCGCCGGGGTGTACGCCGACCTGCTGGACGGGATGCCCTTCGTGCCGAGCCTGTTCAAGTCGCTCGCGCTCTGTCCCGGCTATCTCGTGCTGGCCCACGAGCAGGCCGCGCCCGTGCTGCCGGACGCCTCGTTCGGCTCCTCCGCCCAGCGATTGGTCGCCGCAGTCCGGGAGGTCGCGCAGCCGCCCGCCGACGCCGACGTCCGGGCCGGGCTCGCGGAGTTCGCCGGCCCGCTGAGCGGGATGCTGCTCCTGACCGCTGGTCTGCGGCTGGCACTGGACGGCGAGCTCGATGTGCCGCCCGCACCGGGAAACGCTCCGGCCCCCCGCCCGGTGGCGCCGCGCAGTCCCGCGCCGTCCCCGCAGGATGCCCCGGCCCCCGAGGTCTACGGCGAGATCCGCGCCGCCCTGGAGACGCCGATCATCAACAGCATCTGGCGCAGCTTGGCTCGGCAGGACCTGCTGGATCCGGCCTGGGCGGCGCTGCGATCCCAGGTGGCGCACACCCGGCCGGCCGCCGACGACCTGCAGGCGACGGCGTCCGAGTTCGCGCCGCGGCTCCCGTGGCGGGTCGCCGCCACGCCGGACGCCCTGGAACAGGCCGGCCTGACCGATGTGCGCCCCGGCATGGCCGCCGTGCTGGACGCGTATCTCGTGACCCTGCCCCGGGTCCTGGTGCTGGTGGCCTCCAGCACGGACGCCGGATGAGCGCCGGCCCGCGGCCGCGGTCCGCTTCCCGCCCCTCGCCTCCCCGACCCCCAGGAGCCCCGCGTTGAGCGCCTCGCCGTCCGTCGTCGTCTTCGACGTCAACGAGACCCTGTCCGACATGAGCCCGATGGCCCAGCGGTTCACCGACGTCGGAGCACCCGCGCATCTGGCCAAGCTGTGGTTCGCCTCGCTGCTGCGCGACGGCTTCGCCCTCACCGCCGCCGGTGGAGCCCGCCCCTTCGCCGAGGTGGGGGTCGACGGACTGCACACGCTGCTGCGGGGCGTGGATCTGGACCGGGATCTCGACGCCGCCGTCGACCACGTCATGGGCGGGTTCAGCCGGCTCGCCGTCCACCCGGACGTGCCCGACGGCATCCGGACCCTGCGCGCGTCGGGACGGCGCCTGGTCACCCTGACCAACGGCTCCACCTCGGTGTCGGAGGCACTGCTCACCGGCGCCGGCATCCGGGACCAGTTCGAGGCGCTGCTGTCGGTGGAGGACGCCGGCGCCTGGAAGCCGTCCCGCGTGGCCTACGAGTACGCCGCCCGAACCTGCGGCACCGACCCGGCCGGGATGCTGCTCGTCGCCGTCCACCCGTGGGACGTCGACGGCGCCGCCCGCGCGGGGCTGGGCACCGCCTGGATCGACCGCGCCGGGACGCCGTACCCGCGGTCGTTCACCCCGCCGTCACTGCGCGCCACCGGCCTCACCGACCTGGCCGAGCAGCTCAGCTGACCCGCGTCAGGCGCTCACCTGCACCGTGACGTCGTCCCCGTCGAAGGAGCGGTACCCGGCCACCGGGAGAGCCTCCAGCAGCGGATCGCGGTAGCACCACGCCGCGTCGTCGTACCGCCGGCCGTCGACGGTGACGTGCTCGTAGCCCGCCACCCCCTTGTACGGGCAGACCGTCGTGGTGTCGCTCGGCTCGAGCACTCCGTCGCGCACGTCGGCCTCCGGGACGTACCAGCGCACCGGCAGGCCGGTCTCGAAGACCGCCACCGGGGCCCGCGTCTCGGCGACCACCTGCCCGCCGACGCTGACGACGACGTGCCGGGCGGAGCGCCGGGCGTCGACCCGGTGGAACGGATCACGTGGGTGGCCGAGCATCTCCTCCTCCTCGATCAGCCAGGTGTCGAGGCGCTCGGGGTAGAAGGAGACCAGCCCGGCCAACGGGGGGCACCCGGGAACCGGATCGGGATAGGACCAGGCGGCGTCCTCCACCCGGTGCTCGCCGACCTGCAGGTGCCAGTAGGTGGCCTCCCCCTTGAACGGACAGGTCGTGCGGGTGTCGCTGGCCTGCAGCAGGCCGGGTGCGATGTCAGCCAGCGGGAGGTACCAGCGGGGGAGCAGCCCGGTCTCGTGCAGCAGCAGCGCGCCGGTGGTGTCGACGACGGTCTGCCCGGCCAGCACTCCGCGGATGCGCTCCTGCAACGGGTGCAGGTAGAGCGCATGCGCCGGGGCGACCGACCACAGGTCGGCGTTCAGGCTGCCCTCCGAGGGCCGGGCGAGCGGGCCGGTGCCGAGAGTCAGCGACATGATCCGACCGTAGGCGGGACCGCCGGGATCCGCTCGGTCGTGCCGCGGCACCCCCCGATGGCCGGGCGGCACGGCAGGGCGCCGGGAGACGGGACGCCGGACCCGTCACCCGTGTCGGCCGGCGGGAACCGGTGCCTTCCTGCGCCGCCCTGGCCGGTCGGGCTCGGCGGCCGAACCGGTCACCGAGACGACCTCCGGCACGGCCCCGGAAGCGTCCTCACGATTCCGGCACCGTTCCGCGGCGGCGGTAGCGGCGCGCGGCGACCACGCCTCCGGCGGTCAGCGCGACGAGGACCAGGGCGGCCACGACGAACGGCCACGATCCCGGGGACGTGCCGTATGCGCCGAGCGCGACGTACGCGACCGTGCCGGGGATGATCCCGAGGGCGGTGCCGAGCACGTAGTCGCGGATGCGGACGGCGGTCAGCCCGGCGGCGTAGTTGATCGCGGTGAAGGGCAGCACCGGCACCAACCGCACGCCCAGGACCGCCAGCAGCCCATGCCGGCTGAGCAGCGCATCGACGCGGGCCACCCGTGCGCCGGTGAGTCGTTCGACCGCATCCCGGCCCAGCGCCCGTCCCAGCGCGAAGGCGGCCAGCGCACCCAGCAGCGCCCCCAGCAGGACGACCCCGACCCCCTCGACGAGCCCGAACAGCAGACCGGCCGCCGCGCTGAGCACGTTCTTCGGAAGCGGCGCGAGGGTCGCCCCGGCGTACAGCAGGATGAACAGCGCAGGCGCCGCCCGCCCCATCGCGGCGACGTCCGCCCGCACCTGCTCCGCATCGGGCAACCCGACCAGGGCCGCGACCACCGCCCCCATCGTGACCACGAGCACCAGCAGGGTCAGCCGGCCCCACACGAAACGTCGTCGTCCCTCGTCCTCGACGGGCCGGTCCGCTGACGGACCGAGGTGGGCGGTCATCGCCGCCACGGCCCGTCCCCGGCCCGTCCGGGGTCGACGCGCACGTACCGGTTGCCGACCGGGACGGGAGCGACCACCTCGACGATCCTCGCGTGGGCGGGCCCGGTCATGGCCGGCCGGCGTGCGGCACGGGCGAGGCGGAGCAGCGCGCTCCCGTGCACCATCACGTGCCACCCCACCCCTGCGGATCGATGTGGGCCGGGGACGCATCGCCCGGTGCACGCCGGAGGTCGCGGCCGGCGTCCAGGACGCCGGCATGCAGGACGCCGGCGTCCACACCGGCCAGGACGAGGACTGCGGGACCTCCTGCACTCACGACCAGCACCCGGACGTCATCCTCGTGGTCGCCGACGACCACCGCCAGGCGACTGCCGCGGCGGCGGTGCCGCGGTGCCGGCTGAGCTACCGGTGTGCGCCCGGTCGTCGAGGGGCCCGCGGTAGCCGGTGGCTCCGGCCGGTGCCGCGTCGCTGACCAGCTCCCTCGTGACCATCACTCCTCCTTGCGCCGGCGGACGGCACCAGGCCGGCGACTGGCGCGGTACAGCGGACTCACGAGCTGGTGCTCGACACGGCTCCGGTGACACTGTCACCGCACTCGAGGTGACAGTCAGGGCTTCGCACCGCCGCTCGTGCGTGGCTCGGCTCTCGGCGGTGCGCGCGCACGGAGCACCGACCGGCGGGCACGTGCACGATCCGAAGACCACCGCACACCAGAGGAGAGCACATGACCGTGGGGCCGCGCGGTCGCTGGATCAGCGGAGTCTCCGCCCGGCACGACCTGACGCTCCTGGAGGGTGAGATGCTCGCCCATCTGCGCAAGACCGGTACCCCGCGAGGGGCTGCGGCCGGGCAGCTCGTCGCCGCAGCCGGCCAGGAGACCCACCGGGTCCTGGTCGTCCTCGACGGTGAGCTGGAACTGCTGGCCCGGCTGCCCAGCGGCGGGCGGGTGGTCATGGCACTCGTGCGCCGCGGCGGCGTCATCGCCGACATCCCCGTCCTGCTCGGATCGCCGATGCCCTTCGACGCCGTCGCCTCCCGCGATACCTGGGTGATCGAGATCACCGACGATGAATGGATCCGCCTGTTGCAGCAGTTCCCGGCGCTCTCCCTGCGCTGGATGGCTTCGATCGCCCGCCGCCTGGATGCCGACCGCCGTCGGCTGGCCGTGATGATGACCCGCCGCCTGGAGGCGCAGGTGACCTTCATCCTGCTGGAACAGCAGGAGCAGCAATCCGGCCGGGTCGTCGTCCGGCTCACCCACGAAGTGATAGCCGACCTGGTCGGGGCCCGACGGCAGTCGGTGAGCCGGGTCATGCGCACCCTCACCGAGGCCGAGCTCATCAGGAACGGCTACGGCCAGGTGGAGCTGCTCGACGTCCCGGGGCTGAAGGCACTGCTCGGTGGGGATCTCCTGCCGCAACCAACGCGCGGATAGCCACCTGAGGCGCATTCACCTCTCGGCAGTGCCGGGTTCAGAGACGGCACCCACCACGGAGCACGGCAGCCGTCATTCACCGGGAATGGCCGGTGCCGACCGACTCGGCATCCGGGATGACAGTCGACGCCTCGACCTGCCCGCGCTGGGGATGGCCGGAGCACGACGAATCCCGTCCGACCGCCCTGGAGGACCCGTGCAACTCACCACCGGCGACACCGCCCTGGTACTGACCGACCCGCAGAACGACTTCCTCAGCCCCGACGGCGCCACCTGGGAACTGGTGGGCACCAGCGTCGAGGAGAACGGCACGGTCGAGCACATCGAGCAACTGCTGACCGCCGCCGAGCAGACCGGTATTCCCCTCTTCGTCAGCCCGCACTACTACTTCCCGCACGATCACGAGTGGGAGTTCGGCGGCACGCTGGAGCAGAAGATGCACGAGATCGGCATGTTCGACCGCCCCGGCCCATTGCAGATGCAGGGCTTCACCGGTTCCGGCGCCGACTGGCTCGAGCAGTACAAGCCCTACCTCGAGGACGGGCGGACCGTCGTGTGCAGCCCGCACAAGGTCTACGGGCCCGAGCAGAACGACCTCGTCCTGCAACTGCGCAAGCGCGGCGTCACCAAGGTCGTCCTCGCCGGCATGTCCGCGAACCTGTGCGTCGAGAGCCACCTGCGCGAACTGCTCGAGCAGGGCTTCGAGGTGGCCGTCGTCTCCGACGCCACCGCCGCCGCGCAGCACCCCGAGATGGGGGACGGGTACGCCGCCGCGCTCACCAATTTCCGGTACATCGCCGGCGCTGTCCTGACGACGGACGAGACGGTCCAGTCGCTCGCCGCGTGACGGATCGCCCCCAAGACTGCAATCCAGGTGACAAACCCGGCACAGCCACGCAGCCGGCGGCGCTGTGCCGCCGAGGCCGCAGGGCCGCATCTCCCACCTCCGACGAAAGGCGAACCATGCCCCGCATCCCCGTCCACACCGTCGACTCCGCGCCCGAGGGCAGCCGTGACGTGCTCAAGGCCCTCGAGGCCCGGTTCGGCAAGGTCCTCAACATCCACGGCGGGATGGCGCACTCCCCCGCCGTGCTCCAGACCTACGCCGCCATCCAGCAGGTCATGCAGGACACCGGCACGTTCGACGGCCGGACCCGTGAGGCCATCGCACTCGCCGTGGCCAACGTCGACGAGTGCTCCTACTGCCAGGCCGCGCACACCGCCGGCGGCAAGGCAGCCGGGCTCAGCCAGCAGGAGACGATCGACATCCGCCGCGGCCAGGTCGAGGACCCGAAGCTGGGTGCGCTGCTCGCACTGGTGCGCGAACAGACCAGCGAGGTCGGGCACGTCCAGGACGCCACCTGGCAGGCGGCGCTCGACGCCGGCTGGACCGACGCCGAGCTCACCGAGACGTCGGCGCACGTCGCGCTGAACCTGTTCACCAACTACTTCAACCACCTGGTCCAGACCGACCTGGACCTCCCCCCGGCCCCGGCCCTCTGACCCGAGTCGCCGCCGTCGCGGGCCGGGGCGGGAGCACCCGGCCCGCGACACCCCCACGAACGCAGGAGCGACCCATGCGTCGGGAACTCACCGTCTACAGCCCGCCGTGGTGCGGCTACTGCCATCGACTGATGAAGCAGCTCGACCGTGCCGGTATCGCCTACACCGCCGTCGACATCGAACGGGACCCCGATGCCGCGTAGTACGTGATGAGCGTCAACGGGGGCAACCAGACCGTCCCCACGGTCGTGTTCGACGACGGGTCGGCACTCACCAACCCGCCACTCGACGACGTCGTCGCCCGGCTCGGCGCGTAGCGGGCCATCCACCCTGAGACCCTCGGAGGGCACTCGATGAGCACCACCTACGACGTCATCGTCCTGGGAGCCGGATCGACCGGCACTAACGTCGCCTGGTACGCCCGCGACAACGGGCTGAGTGTGGCCGTCGTCGAGCGAGAGCTCGTCGGCGGGGAGTGCTCCTACTGGGCGTGCATCCCGAGCAAAGCGCTGCTCGGCCCCACCCATGCCCTTGCTGCCGCGCGCCGGCTGCCCGGCGCCGCGGAGGCGGTGACCGGGGACGTCGACACCGATGCGGTGCTGCGCCGGCGGGACGGCTTCATCTCCCACCTGCACGACGACGGGCAGGTGCAGTGGCTCGACGGCATCGACGCCACCCTGGTCCGGGGGCAGGCACGGCTGACCGGCGAGCGCGAGGTCACGGTGACCTCGGCCGACGGTGCGAGGCAGCGGTTGCTCGCCCGGCGAGCCGTCGTCGTTGCGACGGGGTCGCGGGCCACCACTCCCCCGGTCGACGGACTGGACGAGATCCGGCCCTGGGACAACCGCGACGTCACCACGGCCAAGGACATCCCCGACCGGCTGCTCGTCCTCGGTGGCGGCGTCGCCGGCTGCGAGATGGCCCAGGCGTACCGGCGACTGGGCGCGCGCGAGGTCACCGTCGTGGAGCGGTCCGACCGCCTGGTCGGCGGCTTCGAGCCCTGGGCGAGCGAGCTGCTCGCCGACGCGTTCCGCACCGAGGGCATCACCGTGCGCACCGGCAGGTCCGTCGTCCACGCCTCCCGGGACGGCGTGGACGGGCCGGTCACCATCGCGCTGGACGACGGCACCCAACTCGTCGGCGAGGAGCTCCTCGTCGCGGCCGGCCGGGCCGCCAACACCGACGACCTCGGCCTCGAGGCCGTCGGCCTGGAACCAGGCGGGCCGTTGCGGGTCGACGACCAGCTGCGGGTGACGGCGGTGGACGGCGGCTGGTTGTACGCCGCGGGGGACGTCAACGGGCGCGCGCTCCTCACGCACCAGGGCAAGTACCAGGCACGGCTGGTCGGCGACATCGTCGCCGGCAAGGACCGCTCGGCCTGGGCCGACCACACAGCCGTGCCCCAGGTCATGTTCACCGACCCGGAGCTCGCAGCGGTCGGGCGGACCGAGCAGCAGGCGCGCGACGCCGGGGTCGACGTGAAGACGGTCACCTACGAGATCGGCTCGGTGGCTGGTGGGGCGCTGCTCGGCGACGAGGTGCGCGGCCGGGCCCAACTGGTGATCGACCAGCAGCAGCGGGTCGTCGTCGGCGCGACGTTCGTGGGGCCGAACGTCGGCGAGATGCTGCATGCGGCGACGATCGCCGTCGTCGGCAAGGTTCCCATCGACACCCTGTGGCACGCCGTGCCCGCGTTCCCGACCGTCAGCGAGGTCTGGCTGCGACTGCTCGAAGCCGACCGGGGCCTGTGACCGCATCCAGCACCCGCCGCAGCGCCGGGCGACGCCCCGCACGGAACACGCGATCGTCGGGGTCGTCACAGCGCTCCTCGCCGCGAGGATCGACCCGGGAGCTCGCGTGGTCACCTGCTCGGCCTCGCCGGGGTGGACGTGGGCCACACCTCGGCGGCGCTGCGGCTCACTGCCGCTCGTAGACCTCGATCTCTGCAGCACCGGTGTTGCCGCCGCTGGTCGTCACGGCGTCGATCCTGAGCACCTGGCCGGTGAAGTCGGCCTCGTTGACCACGACGTCCGTGCCCGCCTCGAAGGGACCGTGGACCTGCCCACCGTCCACCGTGACGGTGAAGGTCTCGATGACCGACGAGCCGTCGCTCATCGACCGGCTGCGCAGCGCCACTCCCACCACGTCGACCGGTCGGCCCAGGTCCAGGGTGACCGACGCGTCGTCGCCATCGCCGTCACTGGACCACTCCGTGGCGAGGTCGCCGTCGACGGCGTTGGCTGCGGCGTAGGCAGCGGAGAACTCGGAGCTGACCCCGGCGACGTCCGCCTCCGGAGCCACGTTCGCACCGGGCACGGTGACGGTTTCCGCCGGCGCCGTCCGGAAGCTCATCAGCTCACTGCGGTAGAGGCTGCCGTCGGCGCCGGACCCCTGCACCCGGTAGAAGTACTCGGTGTCGGGCTCGAGCCCGCGCATGACCGCCTGGTGCTGGGCGTGGGCACCACCGCCCATGTCGGCATCCGTGGCGATCCCGTCCCCGAGGGACTCGTCGCGGCCGAACACCACCGCGCAGGCCATGTCGATGTCGGTCGAGACCTCCAGGGTCGCCGACGTACCCGAGGGATCGGGCACCACGGCCGGAGCCGCCGCGAACACCTCCTCCGCCGCGAGCACCTGCGGACCGGCGGACGTCGGGGCGGCCGGACCGGCACAACCGGTCAGGACGACGACGGCGCCGAGCACCAGCAGGAGCCGCCGCAGGCAGGAGATCACGACCAGCCCAACGGCGCGGCCGCACCATGCGTTCCGCCCCCCGCCCCGGAGACGTCGGAACGGCGGGCGCGGCGCCTGCCCGGGCAGCCTCGTGGAGCGCCGCCGTCCACCGGCGACATCCGCCCGATCACGATCAGTCACAGACCCGCGCATCACCACACATCCTGCCGGACGACACGCCGGAAGATCGGCAATACCTGGCATTCGCGACCCGTGGTGGTACGGGGCGTGTCGGCGGACTCTGACGGCGACGCAGCCGCGTCCGAAGCGCGCCAGGGAGGCCGCCATGACCAGTTCCATCCACCGCCCGCTCGTCCTCCTCGCCATCGCGGCGGTCGCCGCCGTGATGGCGCCCGCACCGGCGCAGGCCGCGCCCTACTGCGGGATCTCCTGGGGCTCGCTGGCGGAGACAGCAGCGTCCGGGGACCGGGAGATGGTCCACGACGTCCGATCCGGCCGGCATGCGTGCTTCGACCGCCTCGTCATCGACCTCAACGGCGAGGACACCCGGTTCGCCACCTTCGACGTCGGCTACGTGCCCACCGTCCACGAGGACGGTTCGGGCCGGCCGGTGCCCGTCCGCGGCGCCGCGGACCTGCAGGTCGTCGTCGGCGCACCGGCCCACGACCAGTACGGCAACGCGACCTACCGGCCGCCGAGCCGCACGGAGGTCGTGGACGTCACCGGTTACACGACCTTCCGGCAGGTCGCCTGGGCAGGCAGCTTCGAAGGACGGACGACCCTGGCGCTCGGGGTGCGCGCCCGGCTGCCGTTCCGCGTGTTCGTCCTGCCGGGCGTCGCGTCGTCCGGCGAGGGGCCGCGCCTGGTGATCGACGTCGCCCACCGTTGGTGAGGCATCCCCCGGCGGCGGCCGGACGGGTCACCCGCGCTCGGCGGGCCCACCCGTCCGGTCGTCGCCGGCGTCCGGGCGCGGCGGCTCGATCGCCAGCGGCGCGCGGCGCAGCGTGTCCAGGACGTCCTGCCCCGGCCGGGGCTCGTCCAGCTCGGAGAGGTCGTCGGGAACCTCGACGAGCGGCTCCTGGTCGACCGGGTCGAAGCTGCGCGGCAACCGCTTGAGGTGCGTGGTCATCGACCGCACCAGCAGCGCGGCGGCGATGAGCAGCAGCACCAGCAGCAGCAGGCCGAGCGGGCCGGCCTTGCCGACGTCCTCCGGCTGTTGGTTGACGGCGACGGCGAAGAGTTCTGTCACGGACGTGCTCATGGGACGGTCACCTCACTGCGGACTCCGGCGAACAGGTCGTCCTCGGGCGTCTCGGTGTCGACCAGCGAGCGGGCCAGCTCGTAGTCCTCGGTCGGCCACACCTGCTGCTGGGTGTCCACCGGGCAGGCGAACCAGCGCCCGAGCGGGTCGATCTGGGTGGCGTGCGCGATCAGCGCCGCATCGCGCACCGGGAAGTACTCGGCGCACGGGACGCGGGTCGTGACGCGGTGGGAGATGTCGTGAGCCGGGTCCCAGTTCGCCAGCCATTCGGCGTAGGGCGACTCGGACCCGGTGGCGAGGATGGCCTCGTGCAGCGCCTTCGTACGGGGCAGCGTGAAGCTCATGTGGTAGTAGAGCTTGCTCGGCTGCCACGGCTCGCCGAGCTCGGGGTACCGGTCGGGGTCACCGGCGGCCTCGAAGGCGTGGACCGAGATCTCGTGGGTCTTGATGTGGTCCGGGTGGGGGTACCCGCCGCGCTCGTCGTAGGTGGTGACCACCTGCGGCTTGAACCGGCGGATCAGCGCGACCAGGGGTGCCGCGGCCTCCTCCAGCGGGACGAGGGCGAAGCAGCCCTCCGGCAGCGGCGGCAGCGGGTCGCCCTCGGGCAGCCCGGAGTCCACGAAGCCGAGGAACTCCTGCTCGATGCCGAGGATCTCGCGGGCCTTCGCCATCTCCTCGACGCGGATCTGCGGCAGCCGCTCCCACACCTCGGGGCGGTCCATGGCCGGGTTCAGCACCGAGCCCCGCTCGCCTCCGGTGGCGGTCGCCACCATCACGCGCACGCCCTCGGCGACGTACTTCGCCATCGTGGCGGCGCCCTTGCTCGACTCGTCGTCCGGATGAGCGTGCACGGCGAGCAGCCGCAGCCGATCGGTTGAGGTCACCTGCACAGTGTCCCTCGCCCGGCCCGGCAGACGACGGAACCCCGGTCAGGTGTGGTCGACGCCTCTCCGCGGGCCACCCGGTCGGGCGTCTCAAGAGGTCCGGCACAACCGGATACCCTGGCGTCTCGTATCCGGTGCAGCGCGCCGCGTGACTGCATCGCGCTGTTTCGCGGTGTTAGCTTGGCTGGATCGACCTACGGCCGCCCGCCCGGGTGGCCTACCCGAGTTCCAGGAGTTCCTCCACGTGTCCACCCCCACTGACGAGCACGACCAGGGCATCTGGCTGACCCAGGACGCCTACGACCGGCTGAAGGCCGAGCTCGACCAGCTGGTGGCGAACCGCCCGGCCATGGCCGCCGAGATCAACGCCCGCCGCGAGGAGGGCGACCTCAAGGAGAACGGCGGGTACCACGCCGCCAAGGACGAGCAGGGCAAGCAGGAGGGCCGGATCCGCCAGCTCACCGACCTGCTGCGCAAGGCCCAGGTGGGCGAGCCGCCCACGAAGGTCACCCACGCCGCCACCGGCACCGTGATCACCATCCGGTTCGAGGGCGACGACGACACCGAGAAGTTCCTGCTGGGGTCCCGCGAGATCGCCGGGACGACGGCACTGACCGTCTACTCGCCGGAGTCGGCGCTCGGCTCGGCGATCATGGGTGCGAAGCCGGGCAAGAAGGTCACGTACCAGGCGCCGAACGGCCGGGACATCACCGTCGAGGTCGTCGGCATCGAGCCGTTCGTCCCCTGACCGTCAGGTGACGGCACCGCGCGCCCGCTCCCGGCGGGCGGAGAACACCGGCTTCCCGTGCGTGCACTGCGCCGCACCCGTACCGGCGAACACCGACGGGCACTACCGCAACCACTGCCCGTACTGCCTGTGGTCGCTGCACGTCGACGAGCTGCCCGGTGACCGCGCCAGCGGGTGCCGGCAGCCCATGGAGCCGATCGGCCTGGTGGAGAAGTCGGGCAAGGGCTGGCAGGTGGTCCACCGCTGCACGGCGTGCGGCCACCGCCAGCCCAACCGGCTGGTCCGCGACGGCGACGCCCCCGACGACCTCGACCTGGTGCTCTCGCTCCCCTGGCTCTGAGACCCCATGGCCTTCGGTCGCCTCGAACGGTGGAAGTCGCCGACTTCCTGCACAGCGGCCGACCACCCCGCGGCTCGGGGTCGGACTCGCGCGTGTCCTGCCCGGGTCCCCGACCGCGAGAAGAGCCGGCTGTCGCGAGGCCGTGGGCTCAGGCCCCGAGCAGGGGGTCGGTCACCCCGCCGTGGCAGGCCAGCCCCTCGACGTCCCACCCGGCCCGCGTGGCCCCCGCCTGGTACGCGGCCTCGAGGAAGTCCAGCACCGCTGCCTTCGGGTCGCCGGCGGCCCGCGCGGCGTCGTAGGGCAGGACGGCCAGGTGGCTGCCGCCCCGCGGGACCCAGGTAGCGCCGTGCGGCAGGGCCGCCTCGGCCAGCCCGGCAGGTTCAGGTGCTGTGTAGGAGTAGAAGGCCGGCTCGGGGAACGACGCGTCGCCGAACCAGAACCCGGAGCTGACCACCTCGCGGGAGTACGCCTCCCGGGTCACGGGGTCGGCGCCGTCGGCCGGCCGGACGACCCGGTCGGAGAACCGGGTGACCGCGATGTCGAAGGTGTGCCAGAAGTGGTGCACCGGGCTGGTCTTGCCGGAGAACCGGCCGGCGAACTCCTCGAGGACCACGTTGACCTGGCTGAGCACCTGCCAGTACCGGGTCACCGCCGCCGGGTCGTAGCTCGCGTGCTCGGTGTCCTCGGCGAACGGCCGGTCGGCGTCGGGCAGGTCGAACGGCCGCGCCCCGGCGATGTCCACGCCGTGCACCCCGACGGCCGCCAGCGCGTGCTGCAGCTCGCCGTGGAAGTCGGCCACGGAGCGGCCGACCAGGCCGAAGGACGCCCGGCGGCCGCTCACCGTGCTCACGTCGACCCGGTGGTCGAGCAGGTCGAGGTCGACGGTGAACGTGGGCTCCAGGCCCATCGGGCGGGTCGTGAGCCCACGCCCGGTCAGGTGCAGGGGCACGTTCCACCAGTGGTTGCGCCGCGGGCTCCGGAGCAGGCGGACCCGGCCGACCACCTGCGCGAACCGGTGGATCGTGGCAAGGGTGTCCGACCACGCCGCGTACGGCATCGGCGGGAAGAGGTCCATCGACTGCCTCCACGTGCAGTGGGACGACCGGCCTGGCGACCGGCCGCTTCGGGGGTGACCTTCGTGCTCGGCACGTCCTGCAGACGGCTCCGGGCGAACACTTCCAGAGCCGCTCAGGTGGCGGGTGCGAGGCCGCGCCGCCGGAGCAGCGGCTGCGGGTCGGCGTCCCGCCCCCGGACGGCGCGGAAGGCGGCCAGCGGGTCGATCGACCCGCCGACGGCGAGCAGCAGCTGCCGGAACGTGTCGCCGTTCTCCCGGCGCAGGCCGCCGTTCTCCTTGAACCACTCCACGGTGTCGGCGTCGAGCACCTCCGACCAGATGTAGGAGTAGTACCCGGCCGAGTAGCCGCCCGCGAAGACGTGCTGGAAGTACGTGGTGCGGTAGCGGGGCGGCACCAGCTCCGAGGCCACACCGGCGGCCTCCAGCGCGGCCCGCTCGAACTCCACCGGGTCGCCCACCTCCGTCTCCGGCGTGATGCGGTGCCAGGCCTGGTCGAGCAGCGTGGCGGCCAGGTACTCCAGGGTCCCGAACCCCTCGCCCCACAGCTGCGCGGCGTCGATGGCCTCCACGACGGCCGACGGCAGCGGCTCCCCGGTCTCGACGTGCCGGGCGTAGTGGGCGAGGACCTCCGGCCACATCGCCCACATCTCGTTGACCTGGCTCGGGAACTCGACGAAGTCCCGCGGCACGCTGGTGCCCGAGAACCGCGGGTAGGTCACCGCGGAGCTGAGCCCGTGCAGCGCGTGGCCGAACTCGTGGAAGAGAGTGTTCACCTCGTCGAGGGTGAGCAGCGTCGGCCGCCCCTGCGGAGCCCGCGAGACGTTGAGGTTGTTGACCACCACGGGGCGGGTGCCCAGCAGGCCGGACTGCCGGACGAAGGAGCTCATCCAGGCCCCGCCCCGCTTGCCGTCCCGGGCGAGGAAGTCGCCCAGGTACAGCCCCACCGCGGTGCCGTGGGAATCGGTGACCTCCCAGACGCGGACGTCGGGGTGGTACCCGGCCAGGTCGGCGCGGGGGGTGAAGCGGAAGCCGTAGAGCAGCTCGGCGGCGTGGAACACGCCATCGACCAGGACCCGGTCCAGCTCGAAGTACGGCCGCAGCGTCGTGGTGTCGACGGCGTAGCGCTCGGCCCGCACCCGCTCGCTGTAGAACGCCCAGTCCCAGGCGGCCAGCTCCACGCCGTCCCGGGCGGCCGCCTCGCGGAGGATCGTGGCCTCGGCCTCGGCGTTGGCCACCGACGCCGGCACCATCGACCCCAGCATCGCGTCGACCGCCCCGGTCGTCGCGGCGGTCTGGTCGGCCAGCACGAGGTCGGCGTGGGTGTCGAAGCCGAGCAGCCGGGCACGCTCGGCCCGCACCCGGGCGATGCGCTCGGCGACCGGACCGTTGTCGTACGCCCCGGTCGAGGCGCGGCCGGCCGACGCCTCGAACACCCGCCGGCGCAGCTCCCGGTTCCGCAGCTTCGCCAGGACCGGCTGGCCGGTGGGCAGCACGAGGGTGAGCAGGTACCCGTCGAAGTCGCGGTCACCGGCTGCCCGCGCGGCCGCGGCGATCTCCTCCTCGCCCAGCCCGTCGAGCTCCGCCGCGTCGGTGACGTGCACCGCCGCCGCCTCGGTGGCCAGCTGGAGGTTCTGCCCGAACGTCGTCGAGAGCTCCGAGAGCTCCTGGTTGAGCTCGCTCAGCCGGGCACGCCCGCTGTCGTCGAGCCGGGCGCCGGCCAGCACGAAGTCGAGGTGGTACCGCTCGACGAGGCGCAGCGCCTCGGCGTCCAGGCCCGCCTCGTGCCGCGCGCCGTGCACCGCGTCGACCCGGGCGAAGACGGCCGGGTCGAGTCGCAGGGCGTCGTCGTGCGCGGCGGCCAGCGGGGCGATCTCCCGCTCGATCTCGCGCAGCCGCGGCGTGGCGACCGAGGAGGAGAGGTTGCCGAAGACCGACCAGGCCCGGTCGAGCAGCGCCCCCGACCGCTCCAGCGCGACGATCGTGTTCTCGAGGGTGGGCGGCTCGGGGTCCGCGACCATGGCGGCCACCTCGCGCCGGTGCTCGGCCATGCCCGCCAGCAGTGCCTCCCGGCAGTGCTCGAGGGTGATCCCGGCGAACGGCGGCAGCCGGAACGGCAGCTCCGACGGCCGGGCCAGCGGGTTGTCGACGGACATCGTGGTGGCGTCGTCAGCAGTCATCGTCGCCCATTACATCGTGATCCTCCGGGTCACATCGCGGCGAGGAGCCGTGGTCGACCCGCGCGGCGCCCCGTCGTCGCACCTGCACGGAGTCCATCGGGCCCATTCGGTGCGACCAGGCACCGCTGGTCGGGGAGGCATCCCTCAGCGGCTGGCGGTCCGGCGGTAGGTCCGCACGGCCAGCGGCACGAAGACGGCGAGGAAGACGGCCACCCAGATGAACACGTACAGCACCGGGTTCTGCAGCGCCCACCCGTTGGGCTCCGGCGCACCCGGGACGACGTTGCCGAACAGCTCCCGGGCGCCCTGAACCACCGCCGACACCGGGTTCCACTCCGCGAACGTCTTCAGGACCGACGGGAAGTTGTCGATCGGCACGAACGTGTTGGCGATGAAGGTGATCGGGAAGATCACGATGAAGCTCGCGTTGTTCACCACCTCCGGCGTCCGGACCAGCAGCCCGACGAACGCCATCACCCACGACATCGCGTAGGCGAAGGTCAGCAGCAGGAGGACGCCGAGGACCGCCTCCCCGATGGAGGTGTTGATCCGCCACCCGACCACGAAGCCGGTGATCATCATGACGGCGATGGTGAGGACGTTGAGCAGCAGATCGGCGACGGTGCGCCCGACCAGCACCGCCGACCGCGCCATCGGCAGGGACCGGAAGCGGTCGATCAGGCCCTTCTGGAGGTCCTCGGCCAGGCTGGCGCCGGTGATGGTGCTGCCGAAGACCACGGTCTGGGCGAAGATCCCGGGCAGCAGGAACTCGGCGTAGCTGAGGCCGCCGGGCACGGGGATCGCGCTGCCGAAGACGTAGCGGAACAGCAGCACGAACATGATCGGCGAGAGCGTCGCGAAGACGATCAGGTCCGGCACCCGCTTGACCTTGATCAGGTTGCGGCGGGTGATCGTCAGGCTGTCGGAGACGGCCATGGCCAGCGCGGTCATCGGGTCCCTCCTGCGGCGGGCACCGGCTCGGACGTGGTCTCGTCGGCGGTCGGGACGTCCTCGGCCGCATGTCCGGTCAGGGTGAGGAAGACGTCGTCGAGGTCGGGCCGGCGCAGGCCCACGTCGAGCACCTCGACGCCGCTGCCCTCAAGCAGCCGCAGTGCCTCGGCCAGCAGCTCCGTGCCGCCGTGCACCGGCAGGCTCAGCCGCCGGGTCTGCTCGTCGGTCCGCGCGTCCTCGAAGGCCAGCGGACGCAGCCGGGCCGCTACCTCCGTCAGGTCCTCGGCCCGGCTCAGCGTGAACTCCAGCCGCTGCCCACCGACCTGCGCCTTGAGGTCGTCACCGGTGCCGCGCGCGATGACCCGGCCGCGGTCGATGACGACCATCCGGTCGGCCAGCCGGTCGGCCTCCTCCAGGTACTGGGTGGTGAGCAGGATCGTCGTCCCACCGTCGGCGAGCTCGGCGATGAACTCCCACATGGCCAGCCGGCTGCGCGGGTCCAGCCCGGTGGTCGGCTCGTCGAGGAAGAGGATGCGGGGGCGGTTGATCAGCGAGGCGGCGATGTCCAGCCGCCGGCGCATGCCCCCGGAGTACGTCTTGGCCGGCCGATCGGCCGCGCCGGACAGGTCGAACCGTTCCAGCAGCTCGCCGGCCCGGGACCGGGCCTCCGCCTTGGGCAGGTGGTAGAGGCGCCCCACCATCTCGAGGTTCTCGAAGCCGGTCAGGTACTCGTCGACCGCGGCGTACTGGCCGGTGAGGCCGATGGACGCGCGCACCGCATCGGCGTCGCGCACCACGTCCAGCCCGAGCACCTCGGCCCGTCCCGCGTCGGCGAGGAGCAACGTGGTGAGGATCCGCACCACCGTCGTCTTCCCCGCGCCGTTCGGGCCGAGGAGCCCGAGCACCGAGCCCTCGGCCACGGTCAGATCCACTCCGTCGAGGGCGGTGGTGACGCCGAAGCGCTTCGCCAACCCCTCGACGACGATCGCGTCGGTCATGACGGTCATGACGGCCACGCTAGGCGTCGACGGTGACAGTTCCCGACCGCTTTTTCCGGCCGGCTCGACAACTCCTCGAGAAGTTCCACGGAAGCCAGGACAGCCCCGGCGACCGGAACTCATCGGCGCCGGGGACCGCTCACTCCGTCGTGACGGCGTAGCCCCCGCGGCGCAGCGCGGCGATGACCTCCCCGGCGTGCACCGGGCCCCGGGTCTCCAGCACCACGAAGACCTCGACCTCGCCGACGCCGAGCCGGGCCGTCGTCCGCTCGTGCTCGACCTCCAGCACGTTGGCGCCCACCGCGGCCAGCTCCGCCAGGACGGCGGCCAGCGAGCCCGGGCGGTCGGGCACCTGCAACCGCAGCGACAGGTACCGCCCGGCCGCGGCCATGCCGTGCTGCACCACCTTGAGCAGCAGCACCGGGTCGATGTTGCCGCCGGAGAGCACCGCGACCACCGGCGGCGCGAAGGCGGTCGGGTCGGCCAGGACCGCCGCGACGGCGGCCACCCCGGCCGGCTCCACGACCAGCTTGGCCCGCTCCAGGCAGAACAGCAGCGCCCGGGAGAGCTCCTCCTCGCTGACCGTGCGCACCTCGTCGACGAGGCCCTGCACGTGCGCGAACGTGAGGTCGGTGGGCCGGGGGACGGCGATCCCGTCGGCCATGGTGGACATGGACTCCAGCGCCAGCGGCCGGCCGGCGGCCAGCGACCCCGGGAACGCCGCCGCCTCCTCCGCCTGCACCGCCACCACGCGGACGTCGGGGCGGCGGGCCTTGACCGCCGCGGCCATCCCCGAGACCAGTCCCCCGCCCCCGGCGCACACCAGCACCGTGGCCACCTCGGGGCACTGCTCGAGCACCTCGAGCCCGACGGTTCCCTGCCCGGCGATGACGTCGGGGTGGTCGAACGGGTGGATGAAGACGGCGCCGGTGCGCTCGGCGTGGTCGGCGGCGGCGAGCAGCGGCTCGGCCAGCGACTGGCCGAACATCTCGATCCGGGCGCCGTAGGCCTCGGTGGCCGCGACCTTCGGCAGCGGCGCGCTCTCGGGCATGTAGACGGTCGCGCGGGTGCCGAGCAGGCGGGCGGCCAGCGCCACGCCCTGCGCGTGGTTGCCGGCGCTGGCGGCCACGACACCGCGGGCCCGCTCCTCGTCGGTCAGCCGGGCGATGCGGCTGTAGGCGCCGCGGATCTTGAACGAGCCGGTGCGCTGCAGGTTCTCGCACTTGAGCCACACGGGCCCACCGACGCGGTCGGCCAGCCCCCGGGAGTGCTCCAGCGGAGTGCGCCGGACGACGCCCGCGAGGAGCTCGGCCGCCGCCTCGACGTCCGCGCCGCTGACCAGTGGGGCACTGCCGGGATCGACCACGCCCCCGATCCTGGCAGCAACGACCGGCCGCGGCGGTGCGCCGCCCGGGTGCGTCGCTCGCGCGGGTCGACCCGCACGCCCGGCAGCCGAGCCGCGCCGTGGCGCGGGCAGAGGGCCGGCCGCGCGGGTCGACCCCGGCCGGCGTCGCGGCCGCTGCGGCGCGACGGCGCGACGGCGCGACGGCGCCATGGACGCGCTCGACCGTCGTACCGTGGCTGAGGTGACGGACACCCCCGCACCGGCCGCCCCCTCCCCCGCCCCCACCACGCTCGGCGAGCTCCGCGCCACCGGCACCGCGTTCCGCCCGGTCAAGGCCGAGATCCGCGCCAACCTGCTGGCCCGTCTCGCCGCAGGCGTTCCGTCCCTGCCCGGCATGGTCGGGTTCGAGGACACCGTCCTGCCCGAGGTCGAGCGCGCGCTGATCGCCGGCCACGACCTGGTCCTGCTCGGTGAGCGCGGCCAGGGCAAGACCCGGCTCATCCGCACCCTCGTCGGCCTGCTCGACGAGTGGACCCCGGTCCTGGTCGGCAGCGAGCTCAACGAGCACCCGCTCGCCCCGATCAGCGTCTGGGGGCACCGGCAGGTCGCCGAGCACGGCGACGCCACCCCCGTCGGCTGGCTGCACCGCAGCGAGCGCTTCGGCGAGAAGCTGGCGACCCCGGACACCAGCGTCGGCGACCTGATCGGCGACGTCGACCCGATCAAGGTGGCCGAGGGCCGCACCCTCGGTGACCCCGAGACCGTGCACTACGGGCTGGTGCCGCGCACCAACCGCGGCATCTTCAGCGTCAACGAGCTGCCCGACCTGGCCGAGCGCATCCAGGTGGCGCTGCTCAACGTGCTGGAGGAGCGGGACATCCAGATCCGTGGCTACCGCGTGCGGCTGCCGCTGGATCTGCTGCTGGTCGCCAGCGCCAACCCCGAGGACTACACCAACCGCGGCCGGATCATCACCCCGCTGAAGGACCGGTTCGGCGCCGAGGTGCGCACCCACTACCCGATCGAGCTCGCCGACGAGATCCGGCTGCTCGAGCAGGAGGCCGCGGTCACCTGGCCGACGGCGTCCGGCGCCGACCACCTGGCCCAGCCGGTCGTCCCCCACCACCTGGTCGAGATCGTCGCCCGCTTCACCCGCCTGGTGCGCGAGTCCAGCCACGTCGACCAGCGGTCGGGCGTCAGCGCCCGCTTCGCCATCGCGGGGCTGGAGACGATCGCCGCCTCCGCCGTCCGCCGGGCCGCCGTCGCCGGGGAGACGCGACCGGTGGCCCGCGTCGTGGACCTGCCGAGCATCGTCCCGGCCAGCCGGGGCAAGGTGGAGTTCGCCGACGCCGGCTCCGACCCCGACGACGACCGCGAGGTGGAGATCCTCGAGCACCTGCTGCGCCAGGCCACCGCGCAGACGTTCCGGGCGCGGTGCGCCGGACTGGACCTCACCGGCCTGCAGGAGCACTTCACCGGCGGGGAGACCGTGGAGTCCGGCGAGCTGGTGCCCGCACCGGCGCTGCTCGGGCAGCTCGGCACCATCCCGAAGCTCGCCGAGCTGCTCGGCCGGCTCGGCGTGCCCGAGGGCGACCAGTCCGCCGAGCAGGCCGCCGCCGCGGTCGAGTTCGCGCTGGAGGGCCTGTACCTGACCCGCCGGCTGGCCAAGGACACCGACGGCGGCCGCACGGTCTACGGGGCCTGACGTGCCCGCCCGACCGCCACGCGGCTACCGGTACGGCAAGTGGCACGGCGGACCCGACCCGCTGGCGCCACCGTACGACCTGGGCAACGCCGTCGACGAGATCGGCGACTCGGTGCTCGGGGGCAGCGGCGTCCGGGAGGCGCTGCGCGAGCTGCTGCGCCGCGGCACCGAGGGCCGCCGCGGGCTGGACGAGCTGCGCCGGGCGGTGCGCGACCGGCTGCGCAAGGCCCGCACCGCCGGCCGGCTGGACGGCACGTTGCAGGAGGTCCGCGAGCTGCTCGACCGCGCCGTCGAGGCGGAGCGGCGGGAGCTGTTCCCCGACCCGGACGACGCCGCGCGGCTGGCCGAGGCGGAGCTGGACGCCCTGCCGGAGGACACCGCCGGTGCCGTGCGGGCGCTCAAGGACCGGCAGTGGCGCTCGGAGGAGGCGCGGCAGGCCTACGAGCAGATCCAGGACCTGCTGCGCCGGGAGGTGCTCGACAGCTCCTTCGCCTCGATGAAGCAGGCCCTGGAGAACGCCACCGCCGAGGACATGCAGGCGGTCAAGGACATGGTCGCCGACCTGTCCCGGCTCGTCGACGCGCACAACCGCGGCGAGGACACCGACCAGCAGTTCACCGAGTTCATGGCGAAGCACGGCCAGTTCTTCCCGGACGACCCGCAGTCGGTCGAGGAGCTCATCGACTCCCTCGCCCGCCGCGCCGCCGCCCAGGAGCGGATGATGGCCGGCCTCTCCCCCGAGCAGCGCGCCGAGCTCGGCGAGCTGATGGCCCAGACCATGGAGGACATGGGGCTGGCCAGCGAGATGGCGCACCTGTCGGACGCGCTGCGCCAGGCCCGTCCCGACCTGCCGTGGGGGCAGCGCGGGCAGGTCCCCGACGGCGAGCAGGCCCTCGGCCTCGGGGACGCCACCACCGCCGTCGCCGAGATGGCCGACCTGGAGGCGCTGTCCAACCAGCTGTCGCAGGGCTACGCCGGCGCCTCGCTCGCCGACGTCGACGAGGAGCTGCTGGCGCGCGCCCTGGGCCGCTCGGCCGCCGACGACCTGGCCGCCCTGCGCCGGCTGGAGCGCGAGCTGGAGCGCCAGGGCTACCTGCACCGCACCGACGGCACGCTCGAGCTCTCCCCCAAGGCGGTCCGCCGGCTGGGGGCGACGGCGCTGCGCCGGGTGTTCGCCAAGCTCGACGCCGCCGGCCGCGGTGAGCACGACGTCGCCGACGCCGGGGCCGCCGGTGAGCTCACCGGGAGCTCGCGGGAGTGGCGGTTCGGCGACGAGCAGCCGCTCGACGTCGTCCGCACGGTGAAGAACGCCGTCCTCCGGACGGCCGGGATCCCTCGGGGCGACGGCGACCGACGCGTCCGGATCGCCGTCGAGGACTTCGAGGTCGTGGAGACCGAGCGGCGCACCGGCGCCGCCGTGGCCCTGCTGGTCGACCTCTCCTACTCGATGGCGCTGCGCGGCACCTGGGGGGCGGCGAAGTCGACGGCGATGGCGCTGCACTCCCTGGTGACCACCCGATTCCCGCAGGACGCCATCGAGATCATCGGGTTCTCCTCCACCGCGCAGGTGCTGCGTCCGGAGACCCTCGCCGAGCTGTCGGTCGACACCCTGCAGGGCACGAACCTCCAGCACGGCCTGATGCTGGCCCGGCGCTTCCTCGCCCATCACCGGGATGCCGAGCCGGTGGTCCTGGTGGTCACCGACGGCGAGCCGACCGCGCACCTGGAGGACGACGGGACGCCGTTCTTCTGCTGGCCGCCGATGCCCGAGACGATCGCCCGCACCGTGGCCGAGGTCGAGCGGGTGGCCCGGTCGGGCGCGACGGTGAACGTGTTCGCGCTGGACCCCGACCCGGGGCTGATCCACTTCGTGCACGACCTCACCCAGCGCGCCGGCGGCCGGGTGTTCCAGCCCGATCCCGAGCGGCTCGGCGAGTACGTCGTCGCCGACTACCTGCGCACCCGCCGCGGCCGCCGGGCCCGCTGAGCCGCCGGGTGGACGACGACAGCGGCACGGTCACCGTCGAGCGGTCCGACGCCGCGACGACCTACCCGCTGTGGCGGGACGTGCTGCGCGACGGCCGTCCCGTCGACCGGCCCGCGGACCCGCCGGGAACGCTCCACCTGGCGGCGCGGACCCCCGACGGTCGGGTGGTCGGCGTCGTCCGCTTCGTCCCCGCTCCCTGCCCGTACCGGCCCGGGGCGCTGGCGCCCTGGCAGCTGCGCGGCATGGCCACCGACCCGTCGGTCCGCGGCTCGGGGGTCGGCCGGGCGCTGGTGACCGAGGGCCTGGCCCGCGTGGCCGCCCTCGGCGGCGACCTCGTCTGGTGCGACGCCCGCACCACCGCGGTCGGCTTCTACGAGCGGCTCGGGTTCTCCGTGGTGAGCGGTCCGTTCGACAAGCCGGACGTGGGCCCGTCCGTCGGCATGCTCACCGCCGTCGGTCCCCGGGCAGCGGGTGCGAGCCGCTCGAGCTGATCCCCGGGATCTGCCCGGCCCGGAACGCGTCGACGAACAACCGGAAGTCTTCCTGCGTCCGCCGCGCGTAGGAGTGCGCGAACTCCACCAGGTCGGCGACGAACTCCTGCCGCCGATCCCCGACCATCGCGGAGATGGCCTCCTCGGTCTGGAACGGCACGAGGGAGTGGTCGCTGTCGGCGTCCCCCACGCAGTGCAGCTTCGCGGTGGCCCGTCCCAGCTGGACCATGACTGGGGCGATGTCCTCCGGCTCGGTGAGGTCCTCCCAGTCCAGGTCCAGCTCGTACGGCGAGAGCTCGGCGACGACGAAGCCGCGGCCGTCGATCTCGGTGTAGCCGAGGAACTGCGAGGTGTTGGCCTGCAGCGCCCGCTGGCTCACCGCGGTCCGGTGGCCCTCGTTCTCGAAGTAGGCCCGGATCTCCGGATCGGTCACCACCCGGCTGGGCGCCGGCACGTTGCCCTGCTTCAGCGACAGGACGACGTCGTTCTCCAGCGCCTGGTCGTACCCCTCCAGCAGCACGTTGTAGGCCGGGAGCCCCGCGCTGCCGATGCCGAATCCGCCGGTGGCGATGACGTCCTTGACGTCGTAGGTGACCTCCCGGCGCCGCTGACCCTTGGGCACGGTCTCCCGGTAGCGCTCGAGGGCGGCCAGCACGCGGTCGCGCTCGTCGTCCTCCAGCCGCCGGTTGCGCGGGCGGTCGGCGAACCGCCGGTGGTACCCCTCGATGACCGTCATCCGCTCCAGCAGGCCGAGCCGGGTGCGGGTGGTGGTCTCGTGGATGACCTCGCGGACCGCCCCCTCGGTGTTGTCGGCCCGCAGCGCGAAGGAGCGGTCCTCGTCGGAGTGGGTGAAGGCCTCCACCTGGTCGAGGTAGGCCTGCAGGTAGCCGCTCAGCAGCTCGGAGATGACGTCGTCGCCCAGCGCCTTGCGCCAGGCCAGCAGCGCGAAGCTGGCCGCGAACCGGCGCAGATCCCAGCTGACGTGGCCGAGGTAGGCCTCGTCGAAGTCGTTGACGTCGAACACGATCCGGCCGGCGCTGTCCATGTACGTGCCGAAGTTCTCCGCGTGCAGGTCACCCTGGATCCACACGCGCGACGTCCGCTCGTCGCACCACCGGTCCTCGACCGTCGCCATGTCCGCGTAGAACAGGGGTGCACTGCCGCGGTAGAAGGCGAACGGATCGGCCGCCATCTTCCGGAACTTGGTGCGGAACGCGTCGGCGTCGGCGTCCATCAGGTCGCCGAAGGCGTCGACGAGGACGTCGACGATCTGCCTGGTCCGGTCGTCGTCTGTGGGACGGGTCACACCAGCGGGGGAGGAGGCCACAGCTTGCACCGTAGGCGGCCGATAACGTCAGTGGTGCTACGACGGCGCCGAGCAGGGACGGAGGCACGATGATGCGTACCGATACCGCCCGACGGCTCGCGCCCTACGCCGCCTACGGCGGTGGCAGCGTGACCATCGCCGGAGCGGCCCTGGTGGCCCTCCTCCGGGAGGAGGCCCGCGCCGCACGCCGCAAGGTCGAGGCCCGGACGACGAAGCTGGACCCGCCGTCGGGGGACGGCGTCTACGGACGCGGCCGCGCCGAGCCGATCGTCTTCACGGTGCTGGGCGACTCCAGCGCCGTCGGCCTCGGCGTCACCCGGGCGTCGGAAACCCCCGGGGTGCTGGTGGCCGCGGGGCTGACCGAGCTCGCCGAGCGGCCCGTGCGCCTCGTCCGGCTCGCTGTGTCCGGTGCCCGGGCGCGTGACCTCGACGCCCAGGTCGACCGCGCGCTCGAGGAGCGCCCCGCCGTCGCGCTGATCATGATCGGCGCCAACGACGTGACCAGCCGGACGCCCACCTCCGTCTCCGTCGCCCACCTCACCGACGCCGTGCGCCGGCTGACCGCCGTCGGCTGCGAGGTCGTGGTCGGCACCTGCCCCGACCTGGGCACGATCCGGCCGATCGCCCAGCCGCTGCGCACCCTCGCCCGCCGATGGAGCCGGCAGATGGCCGCCGCGCAGACCGTCGCCGTGGTCGAGGCCGGCGGGCGCACGGTGTCCCTGGGCTCGCTGCTGGGCCCCGCCTTCGCCTCGGACCACGGCATGTTCAGTAATGACCAGTTCCACCCCAGCGCGGTCGGCTACGCCGCGGCCGCCGCCGTCCTGCTGCCGGCGGTCGCAGACGCGGTCGGCGTGTGGCCCACCGGAACCGGACGCGGTCTGCGGGCGCTGCGCCGCGAGTCGGTCCGGCCCGTGGCCCTCGCGGCCGCGCGCGCGGCCAACCGGCCGGGCACCGAGGTGCAGGGCACCGAGGTCGCGGGCTCCGACACCGGACCGCGCGGGCCCTGGGCGCTGCTGCGCCGCCCGCGCCCCACCGAGGTGCCCACCCCGGAAGAGGCCGAGCGCGCCGAGACCGAGGCGGAGGCGGAGGCGTCCCACTGACCGCTGCGTGACGCGGACCACAACGGGCGATCGGGGCCCCGACGGCAGGATCCCGCGACCCGGGGCCGGGGTAGTTTCCGAGGTGACCGACGTCCGGCGACCCGCCCGGACCCGCCTCATCGTGGAGGACTCCCATGCCCGAAGCCGTCATCGTCGCGACTGCGCGCTCGCCCATCGGCCGCGCGTTCAAGGGGTCGCTCAAGGACATGCGGCCCGACGACCTGGCCGCCGCCGTCGTCCGCGCCGCCCTGGACAAGGTGCCCTCGCTCGACCCCACCGACATCGACGACCTGATGCTCGGCTGCGGCCTCCCCGGCGGTGAGCAGGGCTACAACATGGGCCGCGTGGTGAGCGTGCTGCTCGGCATGGACCACCTGCCCGGCACCACGATCACCCGCTACTGCTCCTCGTCGCTGCAGACCACCCGCATGGCCATGCACGCCATCAAGGCCGGCGAGGGCGACGTCTTCATCTCCGCCGGCGTCGAGACCGTCTCCCGGTTCGTGAAGGGCAACAGCGACGCGCTGCCCGACACCCAGAACCCGGTGTTCGCCGACGCGCAGGCGCGGGTGGCCAAGGTCGCCGAGAGCGGCGCCGACTCCTGGACCGACCCGCGCGAGAACGGCGATGTCCCCGACGTCTACATCGCCATGGGCCAGACCGCCGAGAACCTGGCGCTGCTCAAGGGCGTCTCGCGCCAGGAGATGGACGAGTTCGCCGTCCGCAGCCAGAACCTGGCCGAGGAGTCCATCGACAACGGGTTCTGGGACCGCGAGATCGTCCCGATCACGCTGCCCGACGGCACCGTGGTCACCAAGGACGACGGCCCGCGCCCCGGCACCACGCTCGAGGGCATCTCCGGCCTCAAGCCGGTCTTCCGCCCCGACGGCCGGGTCACCGCCGGCAACGCCTGCCCGCTCAACGACGGCGCCTCCGCCGTGGTGGTCATGAGCGACACCAAGGCCGCCGAGCTGGGCCTCACCCCGCTGGCCCGCGTGGTCTCCACCGCGGTCACCGGCCTGTCGCCGGAGATCATGGGCTACGGCCCGGTCGACGCCTCGAAGCTCGCCCTGCAGCGCGCGGGCATGACCATCGACGACATCGACCTCGTCGAGATCAACGAGGCGTTCGCCGCGCAGGTCATCCCCAGCTACCGCGACCTGGGCGTCGACATCGACAAGCTGAACGTGCACGGTGGCGCCATCGCCGTCGGGCACCCGTTCGGCAGCACCGGCGCCCGCATCACCGGCACGCTGATCAACGGCCTCCAGACTCGGGACAAGACGTTCGGTCTGGAGACCATGTGCGTCGGCGGCGGCATGGGCATGGCGATGGTGCTGGAGCGCCTCTCCTGACCCACCCCAGCATGGGAAGCGATACACCCGTTCTGGCCGCCCCAACGGGTGTATCGCTTCCCATGCCCGGGGGTTGATCGCTCTACTGCGAGTCCCCGGATCCGGACATGACAGTGGCCCGGCCCCCTCACGGGGACCGGGCCACTGCTCGTTCTCAGGCCCCCTGCAGGGTCCCGCCGCGAGCTTGCGCGGCGGGGGCAGGGAGTGCTTCTGTCAGTCGTCCTGGAGGTAGCTCAGGAGACGCAGGATCTCCAGGTACAGCCACACCACGGTCACGAGCAGACCGAAGGCGATGTACCAGGCGAACTTCGCCGGGGCGCCGCGGCGGATGGCCTCGTCGGCCATGTCGAAGTCGAGCAGCAGCGAGAACGCCGCCACACCGATCACGACCAGGCTGAAGATGATGGCCAGCGGGCCACCGTCACGCAGGCCCAGACCGCCGTCGGTGAAGAAGCCGGCGACCAGGTTGGCGACCATCAGGACCAGGACACCGATCAGCGCCGCCATCATCCAGCGGGTGAACTTCGGCGTCACGCGGATGGCGCCGGTCTTGTAGACCACCAGCATGCCGGCGAAGACACCGAACGTGCCGATCAGCGCCTGCACCACGATGCCGGGGTAGATGCTGTTGAAGGCCTCGCTGATCGCGCCGAGCGCGACGC
Source organism: Blastococcus saxobsidens (assembly GCF_002938435.1). Lineage (GTDB taxonomy): Bacteria > Actinomycetota > Actinomycetes > Mycobacteriales > Geodermatophilaceae > Blastococcus > Blastococcus saxobsidens. The sequence continues at coordinate 32,296 of NZ_POQT01000017.1, read as the reverse complement.
CGTACAGGGCGCCGTAGGCCAGCGTCGCGACCGGGTTGGCGATCTGCTTGAAGGCGATCACCAGGCCGAGGACGAACGCGACCAGCACTGCCGGGAGGGCGAAGCCCCAGGCGGCGTTGCCCGGCAGCGCCCAGACGGCGGCCGCGGTCAGGACGGTCACCAGGAACGAGAGGCCCGTCTTGGTGACGACGTCGTCCATCGTCATGTAGCGCGTGTCCGGCGTGGTCCCGTACGGGGACGGCGCGGCGTACTGGTCCTGCTGGGGGGCGGGCGCACCGTACTGCGGAGCACCGTACTGCGGAGCGCCGTACTGGGGCGCCCCGTACTGGGGGGCCCCGTGCTGCTGCTGCGGAGCGTTGCCCCAACCCGCGTACGGCTGGCCGGGGCCCGCGTTGCCGAAGCCACGGCTGAACGCCGGGTTCTTACTGGGCATCGTCATCTCCTCGAGGTGACTCGTCGGTCGTGGAGTCAATTTCCTGCACTCCACTCGGTCAGGTCAACGCCCGACACGCCTGAAGCGTTCCACGGAGCCGCACCGATCCCCCGCGCGGGTGGCGCACGGGGGGCGGTGCGCACCGTGTGCGGTCAGGGGCGGGGGTCGGTGCGCTGCCAGCCGCGGTCGTCCCGGCGGCCGCCGAGGCCCGCGCGGCAGCGCCGGCACACCGACCGCACCTCCTCGGCGTGCCGGCCGGACTCGGGCTGGACGTCGGCCCAGGGCACGTGCGGGAAGCGCGCCAGGGCCGATCTGCTCAGGGAGAGGCCGCAGACCGTCTCGTTCCGCCCGGGCTCCCACCCGTGGACCTCACCGGCGGGATACCGGATCCCGTCGTCGGGATCGACCCACCGGCCGGTCGCCGCCACCCGCGCCGCCGTCACCGGCTGCCCGTTCCCGTTCCGGCCGGCGATCGAACCACCGTGCCCGGGAAAGGCCGGGAACGCTCAGCGGCGGGTCGCGCCGACCAGGTCCGGCCGCTCGGCGTGCCGGCCCGCCGCCTTCTCCAGCGCCGCGCCCTCCACGTCCAGGACGGGCAGCCACCGGAGCCAGCGGGGCAGCCACCAGGCCCGCTCACCCAGCAGGGCGAGCGCGGCCGGGACGATGACCATCCGGACGACGAAGGCGTCGAAGAGGATGCCCGACGCCAGCGCGAAGGCGATCGACTTGATGGTCGCCTCACCGGCGGGGACGAAGCCGGCGAAGACCGAGGACATGATCAGCGCGGCCGCGACGACCACCGGGGCGGCCTGGCGGAAGCCGGTGCGGATGGACTCCAGCGGCGAGACACCGTGGCTGTGCGCCTCGTGCATCCGGGACACCAGGAAGATCTGGTAGTCCATCGCCAGGCCGAACAGGATGCCGATCACCAGGATGGGCGTGAGGCTGATCAGCGGGCCGGTCGAGTCGAGGTTGACCGCGTCGGCCAGCCAGCCCCACTGGAAGACCGCGACGGTCGCGCCGAGCGAGGCGCCGATGGTGAGCAGGAAGCCCAGGACGCCGACCAGCGGCACCAGGATCGAGCGGAAGACCAGCACGAGCAGCACCAGGGCCAGGCCGACGACGAGGGTCAGGTACACCGGCAGCGCGTCGTCCAGGCTGCGCGCGACGTCGACGCTGACGGCGGTCTGGCCGGTGACGGAGGCCTGCACGCCGCCGTCGAGGTCGGTCAGCTCCGCCCGCAGGTCGGCCACGAGCTGCTCGGTCGCGGGATCGGTCGGTCCCGACTCCGGGATCACGGTGAGCAGCGCCGCGTCCCCGTCGGCGTCGGGGATGGGCGGGGTGACGATGACGACGTCGTCGAGCTCGGCCACGGCCGGGGTTACCCGGGCCGCCGTCTCGGCCGCGCCGTCACCCTCGAAGAGCACGGTGAGCGGGCCGTTGAAGCCCTCGCCGAAGCCCCGGGCGAGCAGGTCGTCGGCCCGCGCCTGGGTGCTGCCCTCCGGCGGCATCTGCACGAGGGTCGTCTGCATCGAGAAGAACGGGACGGAGATGACGGCGAGAGCCACCACCGCGAGCAGCAGGCTGCCGACGCGGCGGCGGGTCACCGTGCCGGCCCACCCGAGGAGGAACCCACGGCCGCCGGCCTCGCCGCCGCCGTCGGCCGCGGCGCCGCGCTGCGTGCGCGGCAGCGCACGCAGGCCCAGGAAGCCGAGGGCGGCGGGCACCAGGGTGAGCGCGACCAGGACGGCGACGACGATGGTCGCGGCCGCGGCCACACCCATCTGGGTCAGGAACGGGATGCCGACGACGAACAGACCGGCCAGCGCGATGACCACGGTGAGCCCGGCGGTGACCACGGCCGAGCCGGCGGTGCCCACGGCGGTCGCGATCGCGGTGCCGACGTCGGAACCGTGGCGCAGCTCCTGCCGGTAGCGCGTGATGATGAAGAGGGCGTAGTCGATGCCCACGGCCAGGCCCAGCATCGCGGCCAGCGTCGGGGTCGTGGACGACAGGTCGACGAACCCGGTGGCGATCGTGACGCCCATGACGCCGATGCCGACGCCGACCAGTGCCGACAGCAGGTTCATGCCGGCGACGGCCAGCGCGCCGTAGGTGACGGCCAGGACGAGCAGCGCGACGACGACGCCGATCGCCTCGGCCGGCCCGCCGACGTGCGGGGGTTCCTGGGTGGCCTCGCCGGTCACCTCGACGGTGAGACCGCCCTCGCCGGCGCCCTCGACCACGTCGAGCAGCGCCTCCTGCTGGGCCGGCGTCACCTCGCCGGGCGCGGCGTCGAAGGTGACCGTGCTGTAGGCGGTCGTCTGCTCGCGGTTCACCGAGGGGGCCGCCGGGTCCAGCGGGTTGGTGGCGGAGGTGACGCCGGGCAGCTCGCCGATCTCGGCCACCAGCGCACCGAGGGCACCGGCGTTCTCCGGCGTCGTGACGGTCTGGCCGTCGGGGGCCACCACCACGACCCGCGCGGTGGCGCCCTCGCTGCCGGCGCCGAACTCCTCGCCGATCCGGTCCAGGGCCACCGTGGACTCCTGGCCCGGGATGTCGAACCTGCTCGACGTCTCACCGGCCAGGGTCACCGCACCGACGCCGCCCGCGACGAGGACGACGAGCCAGACGAGGACCACTGCCAGCCGGTGCCGGTGCGAGAAGGCACCGAGTCGGGACAACGCAAGAGCCATGCTGATCAGGCCTCCACCTGGTCGGAGCTGGGACGTTCGGCGCCGGGTCGGCGGTGGCCGAGCGCGTCGAAGCAGGTGGCGGCGACGTGCGCCCGCCACGCGGTGGTCTGGCCCTCGTGGTGGGCCGCGAGCGACAGGACGGCGAGCGCACCGAGGGCGCCCAGCACCCGCACCAGGCGCTCGGGATCCGACGTCTCCAGGTCGACACCGAACGCCGCGAGCGCGGCCCCGGAGGCGCCCTTTCCCGCCCCGGGGTCGGCGTCGGCCTGCAGCACCGGGGCGAGCATGAGCGCCACGAGCCCGGGGTGGGCGAGGGCGACGTCGAGGACGACGTCGACGGCGCGGCGGTCGCGGGCCTCGCCGAACGGCAGCGGCCCGACCTCGTCGAGCACCCCGCGGGCCTTCGCCTCCGCCTGCGCCAGCACGGCCTCGTGGAGCGCGTCCTTGCTCGGGAAGTGGTGCAGCAGCCCGGCCTTGGACAGGCCCACGGCGTCGGCGACGTCCTGCAGCGAGGTCTTCGCGAAGCCGCGGCGGGCGAACAGCGCGGCGGCACGATCGAGGATGCCCTCGTCGATCTGCTGCCGGAACGGTCGCGCCACGCGTCCACGGTACGAGAGACCGACCGAATCGGTCGGTTTTCCGCCCGAAGAGGTCGGTGCAGTTGCTCACAATGGATCCCCCGGGCGATTGCGCAGAAAAGGACCCCATCGGGCCGCCGAGGGGTGCTTCTGCGCGCAATCGCCCAGGCGAGCCGGCGCGTGCCCCCGGTCGGATTCGAACCGACACTGGGACCCTTTTAAGGGGCCTGCCTCTGCCGATTGGGCTACGGGGGCGCTGGAGGAACGCTAGCGGTGCCGGGCGCAGCAGGACGGGACCGGCTGGCTCGCCCTCACCGCGGCCCTGCGGCTGCGCGACGAGGGCAGCCCGCTGCCGGCCGCGCTCGCTCTCATCCCCCCGTTGCTGGACCTCTCCGGCGACGACCGGCCCGGCGACCGGGTCGACCCGATGCTGCAGCCCGCGTGGCTGGCCCGCTGCGCCGCCGACTTCGCGCCCGGTCGCGACCTGCGCGGCCCCGAGCTGGTCCCGCTCGCCGCCGAGCTCGCCTATCTCCCGCCGCTGGTCGTGCAGGCGGCGACGAGATCCTGCTCGGGGAGGCCGTGCGGCTCGCCGATCGCGCCCGCGCCGCCGGCGTGCCGGTCGACCTGCGCCGGTTCGACGGCATGGGTACGTCTTCCAGGTCTCGGCCGGCTCGGTCTGCGAGTCCACGACTGCTGTCGCGCACTGGGCGAGGCGCTGGCCGCACACCTGGAGGCGGTCTGACCGGTCAGCCGCCCGGGGCCGCCAGCTCGGTGGCCCGGCTGAGCACGGCGTCGAGCATCGACTCGGTGAGCCTGCCGGTGAAGGTGTTCTGCTGGCTGACGTGGTAGCTGCCCAGCAGGGTCAGCGGGCCGCGCGGCCCCTCCAGCGCCACCTCGACGCCGTGCCCGAAGACCGGCCGCGGTCGGGGCAGGGCGTACCCGGCCGCGGCGAGCACCGGCCACAGCGCCGTCCAGCCGAACCCGCCGAGCACGACGACCACCCGCAGGCGCGGCAGGAGCTCCAGCTCCCGCGCCAGCCACGGCGAGCAGGTGTCGCGCTCCTCCGGGGTCGGGGCGTTGGCCGGCGGCGCGCAGCGCACGGCTGCGGCGACCCGGACGTCGGTGAGCTCGAGGCCGTCCCCCAGGTGCGTGGAGGTCGGCTGGTTGGCCAGGCCCGCCCGCCAGAGGGCGGCGAAGATCCAGTCGCCGCTGCGGTCCCCGGTGAACACCCGTCCGGTCCGGTTCCCGCCGTGCGCGGCCGGCGCCAGCCCGACGACGGCGATCCGTGCATCGGCCGGGCCCAGGCCCGGCACCGGCCGGCCCCAGTAGTCCTCCTCCCGGAAGGACGCGCGCTTGACCCGCGCGACCTCCTCCCGCCAGGCGACCAGTCGGGGGCAGGCGTAGCAACCGGAGATCCGCGTGTCGAGGACGGCCAGGTCCGGGGTGCTCCGGGCCGACCGGACGACCCCGGCCGGGGTCCGCGTGACCGGGAAACCGCCCGCGTCCCGTGCGGTCACGGCACGGCCCCGGTGCAGGGTTCCGCGGCGAACGGGCGAGTCGTGGGGGGCACCGGCGTCCTTCAGCCGCGGGCGAGCCGCAGCGCGATGCCGTCGAGGATGTCGTGCTCGCTGACCGTCACCTCGGGCAGGCCGAACTCGTCCATGAGCACCCGGAGGATCAGCGCCCCGGCACCGATGACGTCGACCCGGCCCGGGTGCATCACCGGCGAGGCGGCCCGGCGGGCACGGGTGGCGGCGAGCAGGTCCGCGGAGATCCGGCGCACGTCGGCGACGGGGATCCGGGAGCCGTGGATCGCGTCGGAGTCGTAGGTGGGCAGGTCGAGGGCGAGCGCGGCCACGGTGGTCACCGAGCCGGCCAGCCCGACCAGGCTCGCGGCCCGGCCGACGGGGACCGCGGCGGCGACGTCGGCCAGCGCCGCGCGGATGTCCCGCTCGGCGAGCGCGATCTGCTCGTTGGTCGGCGGGTCGTCGCGCAGGTGCCGCTCGGTGAGCCGGACGCAGCCGATGTCGACCGACCGCGCGGCCGTCACGCCCGCGGCGTCGCCCAGCACGAACTCCGTCGACCCGCCGCCGATGTCCACCACCAGGTACGGGGCCTCGGGTGGCCGCAGCCCGTGGCCGGCGGCCGCGGCGTCGACCGACCCCGTGGCGCCGAGGAAGGACAGCTCCGCCTCCTCCCGGCCGGTGACCACGTCGGGCGTGCGGCCGAGGGTGCTGCGCACCATGCCCTCGAAGTCGGCGCGGTTGGCGGCGTCGCGGGTGGCGCTGGTGGCGACCATGCGGACGTCGGCGGCGCCGAGGTCGCGGGCGGCCGCGGCGTACTCGGCCAGGACCACCCGCGTGCGCTCGATGGCCTCGGGCGCCAGGCGGCCGGTGGCGTCGACCCCCTGACCCAGGCGCACCACCTCCATGCGGCGCAGCAGGTCGGTGTGCCCGCCCTCGGCCGGCACGTCGGCGACCAGCAGGCGGATCGAGTTGGTGCCGCAGTCGATGGCGGCGACCCGGGTCATGCCCGGTCCCCGGGCCCCTCGGGCAGGGCGCACGGGCCCTTGGCCCACCACTCCCCCATCCCGTCGACCGCGCGGTCACCGATCGGGTTCACCCCGCGGCCGGCGGCAAGCGCGTGCCCCGCCAGGGCGTGCAGGCACTTGACGCGATCGGGCATGCCACCGGCGGTGGCCCGGGTCGGCAGCACGTCCTTGGCGTCGCGGGCGGCCAGGTAGGACTCGTGCGCCGCGCGGTAACCGGCCGCCAGCTCCGGATCGGTGCCGAGCTCCTCCTGCCACTCGCGCATCCGGCCGGCGGATTCCAGCCGGCTCGCGGCGGCCGACGCCCGGGGGCAGGTCAGGTAGTACATCGTGGGGAACGGGGTGCCGTCCTCCAGCCGCGGGGCGGTCTCCACGACGTCGGGCTGCCCGCACGGGCAGCGGTGCGCGACGGCGACCAGCGCCCGCGGGGGGCGGCCGAGCTGTCGGGCGACGATCTCGCGGTCCTCCTCGCTGACGGGGCTGGAACGGCCCCGCTGCAGGGGCCCGGGCCGAGCGGGCGAGGTCTGGGGGGCAGTGGGGTCCTTCATCTCACTCGCCCGTTCCTCCGTTGCGCGGCTCGTCGTCCGCCTCGTCGTCGCCGTCGGCGGTGGCCACCGACTCCATGAGCCCCTCGTACCAGGGCCGCGGTTCGAGCTGCCGGGCCGCCGCGGCCAGGGTCCCCGCGTCGCCCTCGACCGCCTCGCCGTCGACCACGATGACCAGCCGGTCGCCGGGGAGCACGTACGCGAGCCGTTCCCGCGCCTGCCGCTCGGCGTAGGCGGGGTCGGACTGGCGGTCCAGCTGCGCCTCCAGGTCGGCGGCACGCAGGTCCAGCTCGCGCCCCTCCGCGGCCAGCTGCGCCAGCTCCGCCTGACCGGCGAGGTACTGGCGGATCGGGCCGGCCAGGGTGAGCGCGAGCACCAGGATGAGCCCGACCAGCAGGACGGCGCGCCCGGTGAACAGCGGCCGCCGGCGGGCCGACGCCCCGGCCGGCCGGCGCTCGGGGCGGCGGTCGGTGCGCCGCTGCCCGGGGCGGCTGGACGCGCCCGACCGCAGGCCGGTGCGCACCGGCCGGGTGGTGTGCACCCGCGGGACCCGGCCGGTCGCGCGCCGTCCGTCGGCCGCGGGCCCGCCCCGCCGACCCCGAACGCTGCTCATCCGCCCCTGCTCAGCCCTTCAGCCGGGGGAAGGCGGCGGCGCCGGCGTAGCGGGCGGCGTCGTCGAGCTCCTCCTCGATCCGCAGCAGCTGGTTGTACTTGGCGACGCGCTCGCTGCGGGCCGGGGCACCGGTCTTGATCTGCCCGCAGTCGGTGGCGACGGCGAGGTCGGCGATCGTGGTGTCCTCGGTCTCGCCGGAGCGGTGGCTCATCATCGAGCGGTAGCCGTTGCGGTGGGCCAGGTTGACCGCGTCGAGGGTCTCGGTCAGCGTGCCGATCTGGTTGACCTTGACCAGCAGCGCGTTGGCCGCGCCCCGCGCGATGCCGTCGGCCAACCGGGTCGGGTTGGTGACGAACAGGTCGTCGCCGACGATCTGGACGCGGTCCCCCAGCGCCGTGGTCATGCCGATCCAGCCGTCCCAGTCCTCCTCGGAGAGCGGGTCCTCGATCGAGACGATCGGGTAGGCGTCGACCAGGTCGCGGTAGTAGTCGACCAGGAACTCCGCCGAGCGGGACTGGCCCTCGAAGTCGTAGCCGCCGTCGCTGTGGAACTCGGTCGCGGCCACGTCCAGGGCGAAGGCGATGTCGGAGCCCAGGGCGTAGCCGGCCTTCTCGACGGCCTCGGCGATGAGGTCGAGGGCGTCGCGGTTGCTCGGCAGGTCGGGGGCGAAGCCGCCCTCGTCGCCCAGGCCCGTGGACAGGCCCCGGCCCTTCAGGACGGCCTTGAGCGCGTGGTAGGTCTCGGTGCCCATGGCCAGCGCCTCGGCGAAGGTGGCCGCCCCGATCGGCGCGATCATGAACTCCTGCACGTCGACGTTGCTGTCGGCGTGGGCGCCACCGTTGAGGATGTTCATCATCGGCACGGGGAGCAGGTGCGCCGACGGGCCGCCGACGTAGCGGAACAGCGGCAGGCCGGTGGAGTCCGCGGCGGCCCGGGCGACGGCGAGGCTGACGCCGAGGATGGCGTTGGCGCCCAGCCGCGACTTGTCCGGCGTGCCGTCGAGGTCGATCAGCCGCTGGTCCACGAGGCGCTGCTCGGTCGCCTCGTAGCCGACGAGCTCGGGGCCGATGACGTCGAGGACGCCGTCCACGGCCTTGGTCACGCCCTTGCCGCCGTACCGCTCACCCCCGTCGCGCAGCTCGACCGCCTCGAACGCGCCCGTGGAGGCGCCGCTGGGCACCGCGGCGCGGGCGATCGTCCCGTCGTCGAGGGCGACCTCGACCTCAACGGTGGGGTTTCCGCGCGAGTCCAGGATCTCCCGCGCGCCTACGGCATCGATGCTCGGCACGCCGGACAGCCTAACCAGCCGCGCCAGCCGAGCTCAGCTGCCGCGTGCGGGGCGGTCGTCGTCCGGAGGTCCGGGGGTCGTGTCGCGGTCGGCGACCTCCTCCTGGTTCGGTCCGGCGAAGGCCCGCGAGCGCTCCAGCGCCTCGCTGCTGCCGGTGAACAACGAGCTGTCGGTCGCCGACTGCGCCGGGGCCCGCCGATCTCCGCGGGCGGAGGCCGGGGCGGCCCCGGCCCCCTCGACCCGCACCCTCGGCAGCCCCTCGGGGTGCTCGCGCTGCAGCCAGCCCACCAGCTGCTCGCGCACGTGGCAGCGCAGGTCGAACAGCGTCCCGGCGTCCTGGGCGCTGACCAGCACGCGCGCCCGCACCACCGAGCCGACCGCGTCGGTCACCTGGAGCACGCCCACCCGGCCGTCCCACAGCTCCGGCCCCCGGCCGCCCTCGTCCTCCAGCAGCCGGTGCAGCTCGGTGCGCATGTCGTCGAACGGCGTCGTCCAGTCCACGTCCAGCTCCACCGACCCGAGCACCGCGGACTCCTTGCGGGTCCAGTTCTCGAAGGGGGTGGTCGTGAAGTAGGTGGAGGGCAGCACCAGCCGGCGGTCGTCCCAGATGTGGACGACGACGTAGGTGAGGGTGATCTCCTCGATCCGTCCCCACTCCTCCTCCACGACGACGACGTCGTCCACCCGGATGGCGTCGGTGAAGGCCAGCTGCAGCCCGGCGAAGACGTTGGCCAGGGAGGTCTGGGCGGCCAGGCCGGCGACGATCGAGATGACCCCGGCGCTGGCCAGGATGCTGGCACCGGCCGCCCGGGCGGACGGGAAGGTCAGCAGCATGGCCGCGACGGTCAGCAGCCCCACGACGACGACCGCCAGCCGGCGCAGCAGCGAGATCTGCGTGCGCACCCGGCGGGCGTGCCGGTTGTCGACGACGTCCACGTCGTAGCGGGCCAGCGCCGCGTCCGCGACCACGTGGACCGCGACGGCCAGCAGCCAGCCGACGGTCGCGATCAGCGCCAGGCCGAGCCCGCGCACCACCGGGTCCCGCCAGCCGCCCAGCGCGGGGCCGGCGTCGAGGACCACCGTGACCGCGATGAGGACGAGCAGGGTGCGCAGCGGCGCCCGGCCGCGCCGGGAGAGGTCGGCGGCCACCGGGGAGCGGCGGGCCAGCCGGCGCACGAGAACCCCGATCAGCACACCCACCAGCCACGCGCCGAGGGCGGCGACGGCGACCAGCACCAGGGCCTGCCAGGCCTCGTCCGGGACGAGGTCCTCCACCTCGTCGACGGCCGGCGACGGTGCGGCGAACGGTTCGCGGGACAGGGCGGGCTCCTTCCGGGGCGGGGGCTTCCGAGCGGCTGCCGGACGTCCACGCTAGGGGTCGGCCCGTCCGCGCCGGCACCGGCCCGTCAGCCCCGGAGGCGCTCCTGCGCCGCGGCGTCCAGCTCGCCGGCGTAGCGGCGGACCGCCTCGCGCAGCGCGTCCTCGACGTCCCAGCCGCGGGCCTCGGCGGCCGTGACGACGCCCAGCAGCCGCTCCCCCAGCTCCTCGGGGCTGCGGACGGTCAGCTCCGCCGGCGCCGGCGTCGGCAACCCGGCCCGCCCGGCCCGGCGGACGAGCGCCGCCCCCCAGGAGGCCGCCGGTTGCGAGCGGGAGACCCCCTCGGTGGGCGAGCTGCGCTGCTTCTCAGCCTTCTTGATCTCCTCCCAGCCGGCCTCGACCTGGGCGACATCACGCGGGCCGGCGTCCCCGAAGACGTGCGGGTGCCGGCGGACCAGCTTGTCCACCAGGTCGCCGGCGACGTCGTCCACGTCGAAGCGGCGCTCCGCACCGGCCTCGGCGGCGACGCGGGCGTGGAAGACGACCTGCAGCAGCACGTCACCCAGCTCCTCGCGCATGCCGACGGGGTCGTCGTCGACGATGGCGTCGTAGGCCTCGTGCGCCTCCTCCAGCAGGTAGCCGCGCAGCGAGGCGTGCGTCTGCTCGGCGTCCCACGGGCAGCCCCCGGGCGAGCGGAGCCGGTCCATGACGGCGACGACGTCGAGCAGCCGGGCGCCCGGCGGCTCGGGGACGCCCGCCACCGTCTCCGCCCCCGGGACCGCTTCGCCGGCGGGGACGAGCAGGACGACGTCGCCGTCCAGCTCGCCGACGGCGGCGACGTCGGGCACGTCGGCGACCGCCATCCCCTCGCCGCGCAGCACCTCCGCGGTGCCGGCTGCGCCGGGCAGGGCGGCCAGCGGGTGGCCGGCGGAGACCGCCCGCCACCCGGCGGGGCTCAGCAGACCGGGCAGGCGGGGGCTGACGGGAACGGCGATGACGGGCACCCGGTCAGTCTGCCGGGCCGCCCTCCGGCGCCGGAGGCTGCTCGGCCGCGGCGGGTTCCTCGAGCAGGTCGACCACGCCGTCCTCGCCGGGGACGAGCCGGCCGTCGCGCAGCACCCCGTAGCGCGGGTTGACCGTGACGTCGAGATCCTCGCGGACGTCGTCGACCAGTTCGGCTCCGACGGCCTCCACCTGACCGGCGGCCTCCTCCTCCAGCTGCGGCCGGATCTCCTCGAAGGTCGGGTAGACGGTGTCGCCGAGGAAGCCGACGACGACGCCGCCGGCCTCGGGCACCGGAACGGTGAAGGCGGTGCCGGGGGGCGTGGTGCCCTGCCGCTCGGCGAAGGCGGGCGGGAGCTCCTCCGCCGGCTGCCGCTGCAGTTCAGCGAGCGTGTACGGCCCGGCGAAGGGCGCCGCCAGCTCGGCGTACCGAGCGGGATCCGCCGACAGGTCGGCCACCAGCGCGTCGGCGGTGGGCTGGTCGGGCACCGTGATGTAGCCGAACTCGACCTCGGCCAGCTCCTCGCGCACCTCGTCGTACCGCTGCCGCAGGGCGGCCGCGTCGAGCGCGCCGGCCTCCCCCTCGGCCTCGGCGAGCTCGCGGCGCAGCAGCTGCTGGCGGACGGTCTCCTGCACGTCGGCCCGGCCGATGCCCTGCTCGGCCAGCTGGGCGAAGACCGCCTCGGGGTCGTCCCCGGCGAGCAGCGCGTCGATGCGGTCGCGGACCTCGCGGTCGCCGACGCTGACGCCGTAGCGCTCCGCCGCGGCCGCGTGGACCTGGCGTGCGACCAGCCCGTCGAGCACCCGGCGGGTGAACTCGTCCCTGCGCCCCTCGGCGAACGCGGCGATCCGCTCGTCGTCCAGCCGTTCGGTGACGGCGGCCTCCAGCTCGGTGACCGTGATCTGCTCGTCGCCCACGTAGGCGGCGACGGCGGGCGCGGACCGGCACCCGACCAGGACCGGTAGGGCCACGGCCACCAGGAGCACGGCGGCACGCGCGCGGGCAGCTCGACGCATCAGCACGCCGGGAGACTCCCACACCACGCGTGATCCGCGCCGCAGGCGTCGCCCGCTCCGGTCAGGCCGGAACCGGGGCGGCGACGTCGGAGACCACGTACTTGACCTTCCCGCCGGTGAACGGCAACTGGTCCACGTACTCCGTCGTGACCGGCACCTCGTAGCCGATGCGCCGGCGCAGGTCCTCGACCGCGGCCTCGACGTGGACCCGGTGGTCGGCGACGGGTCCGGGAACGACACGGACGACGATCGAGTGGTCGGCACGCTGGTGGATCTGGAACAGGCGCACGCTGTCGGGGTGGCCGCTGAACATGGCCATGAGCCGGTGCCCGACCGCCTTGCCGCTCGGCAGCCGGAGCACGTCGGTGGAACGGCCCTCCGGCTGGCGCATCAGAGGGAGCGTGACCCCGCAGCTGCACTGCTCCTCGACCAGCGCACCCCGGTCGCCGATCTTGTAGCGGATGAGCGGGAACACGCGGTTGCTGAGATCGGTGACGACGAGGTCGCCGACCTCACCCGGCGGGAGACGCCGGCCCTGCTCGTCGACCACCTCCACGAGGCGGACGTCGGCGAACAGGTGCAGGCCCCTGCGCTCGCGGCACTCACCCGCCATCCAGCCGAACTCGGAGCAGCGGTACTCGTCGTACACGGGGGCGTCGAAGAAGGACTCCAGCCGCCGGCGGACCGACGTGGTGAGCGGCGCCGCGGTCGTCGCGACCGCGGCGAGGCGCGGGGCCTGCAGACCCTCATCCTCGAGGAAGTCGGCGAACTCCAGCATCGAGCCGACATAACCCTCGAGGAGGGCCGGCCGGGACGCGCTGATGCGCCGGTGGAACGCGCGCATCGACTCCTGGCCCAGCAGGGCGGCGTCCAGGTAGGTCTGGCGTGAGGGCCACCACTGGACGCCGTTCTTCAGGGCGTCCCTCCGACCGAAGCCCCACTTCCCGATCCGGGCCAGGTCGTCCCACGGCTGGACGCCCCACCAGGAGTACATCCGCCAGGCCAGCGCCAGCGAGGGGACGCGAGCATCCTGCATGGTGCGCAGCGGCTGCCCGGTGCTGCCACCGGTCCTGGCCTCGCGGATGTTCCCACCGACGGCTTCCGTGGAGGGGAAGTCCGCGGCGTGGTCCTTGACGACGGTGCGGTCGATGAGCGGGATCGCCTCCCAGTCGTCCCACCCGCGGACGGCAGGGACGTCGACACCGGCACGCGCGTAGTGCGCCGGGTAGAAGGCGGTGGCCTCGGTGGCCCAGCGCAGGAGCCGGGCCGCCCGGTCCCACTGGAGGTCCCGCAGCGCCTCGGGCGGCAGGGCCTGCTGGGTCATCAGCTCGTCGAGGAAGGCTCCGCTGCGACGGCGGATCGTCGCCGACTTGGCCTGGAACGCGCGGCGCGCGAACGCAGTCCGCGCAGGCAGAGCCTGGTGGTCATGGTCAGTGCGCACAGCGGAATCCCCCTGTTCACCACACGTCGGACGAGCGCGCACCGCCGACTCTCGCGCACCGCGCCGGGCGCCGGCACCCCGTCCGATCCCAACGGGTGAGGCCCCGTCGGCCGGGCCCCCGCGTCCTGCCCCCGTCGGGCCGCAGCTCGGGAGGCAGGGCGACCCCGCAGACAGCCGCCGTGCGCGCGCGTTCCGCGCCTCGCGCGGTGGCGCCCGCCGCGGCTGTCAGGCGGCGATCGGCTGGTCGAGGACGGCCCGCAGCACCGAGTGCAGGTTCTCCAGCAACGCCACGTCGCGCAGCGGGGTGCGGCGGTCCGGCCCGACCGGGACCTTCAGCGCGACCGTCTGCACCGCGGCCTTGTACGAGGCGCCGTCGGCCAGGCGGGCCAGCCGCATCTGCTTGGACTCCGGCAGGTCGACCGGCCCGACCCGGATGGTGCGGCCCTGCAGCGTCACCTCGGTGATGCCCAGCGCCCGCATCGCCACCCGGAAGCGGGCCACGGCCAGCAGGTTGAGCACCGGTGCCGGCGGGGCGCCGTACCGGTCGGTGAGCTCGTCCAGCACGGCCTGCGCCTGCTCGTCGTCGCCGATGGCGGCGACCTTGCGGTAGGCCTCCATGCGCAGCCGCTCGCCGGGCACGTAGTCGTGCGGCAGGTGCGCGTCCACCGGCAGGTCGACGCGGACCTCGACCGGCTCGGCGGGCGCCTCCTCGCCGGTGACCTGGGCGCGGTAGTCGGCCACCGCCTCCCCGACCAGCCGCACGTACAGGTCGAAGCCGACGCCGGCGATGTGCCCGGACTGCTCGCCGCCGAGCAGGTTGCCCGAGCCGCGGATCTCCAGGTCCTTCATCGCCACCGCCATGCCGGCACCCAGGTCGGTGTTGTTGGCGATCGTGGTCAGCCGGTCCACCGAGGTCTCGGTGAGGGTGCGCGTCGGGTCGTAGGTGAAGTAGGCGTACGCCCGCTCCCGGCCCCGGCCCACCCGGCCGCGGATCTGGTGCAGCTGGGAGAGGCCGAAGGTGTCGGCGCGGTCGACGATCAGGGTGTTGGCGTTGGGGATGTCCAGGCCGGACTCGACGATCGTCGTCGCCACCAGGACGTCGTACTCCTTCTCCCAGAAGCCGACCATGATCCGCTCGAGCTCGTGCTCCTTCATCTGCCCGTGCCCGACGGCGATCCGGGCCTCGGGGACGAGGTGGCGGATCTTGGCGGCCGCCTTGTCGATCGACTGCACCCGGTTGTGGATGACGAACACCTGACCGTCGCGCAGCAGCTCCCGGCGGATCGCGGCGGCCATCTGCTTGTCGCTCCAGGCGCCCACGTAGGTGAGCACCGGGTGCCGCTCCTCGGGCGGGGTGAGGATCGTCGACATCTCGCGGATGCCGGTGAGGCTCATCTCCAGGGTGCGCGGGATCGGGGTGGCCGACATCGACAGGACGTCGACCGCCGTCCGCATGGTCTTCAGGTACTCCTTGTGCTCGACGCCGAAGCGCTGCTCCTCGTCGACGACGACCAGGCCGAGGTCCTTCCACCGGGTGGTGGGCTGCAGCAGCCGGTGGGTGCCGACCAGGATGTCGATCTCACCGGCCGCCAGCTGGCGCAGGATCTCGGTGGTCTCCTTGTCCGACTGGAACCGGGAGAGCACCTTCACGGTCACCGGGAACTGGGCGACCCGCTCGGAGAACGTCTTGAAGTGCTGGTTGGCCAGCAGCGTCGTCGGCACCAGGACGGCGACCTGCTTGCCGTCCTGCACCGCCTTGAACGCCGCGCGCACCGCGATCTCGGTCTTGCCGTAGCCGACGTCGCCGCAGATGATCCGGTCCATCGGGACCGGGTTCTGCATGTCGCCCTTGACCTCGTCGATCGCGGCCAGCTGGTCGGGCGTCTCCTGGAACGGGAAGGCGTCCTCCAGCTCGCGCTGCCAGACCGTGTCGGGACCGAACGCGTGGCCCTTGGTGGCCATCCGCGCCGAGTAGAGCCGGATGAGCTCGCCGGCGATCTGCTTGACCGCCTTGCGCGCCTGGCTCTTGGTCTTCTGCCAGTCGGCGCCGCCGAGCTTGGACAGCGACGGGGCCTCGCCGCCGACGTAGCGGGTCAGCTGGTCGAGGGCGTCGGTGGGCACGAACAGCCGGTCCGGCGGCTGGTTCCGCCGCGACGGGGCGTACTCGACGATCAGGTAGTCCCGTTGCCCGCCGTTCACGGTGCGGCTGATCATCTCGATGTAGCGGCCGATGCCGTGCTGCTCGTGCACCACGAGGTCGCCGGGCTGCAGCTGCACGAGGTCGACGGCGTTGCGGCGGCGCGCCGGCATCTTGGCCGCGTCGCGCATCGAGGTCCCGCGCTGGCCGGTCAGGTCGTGCTCGGTGAGCAGCGCCAGGCCCACGCCGGGAAAGGCGAAGCCGGCCTCGATGCTGCCCTGGGTCACGTGGGTCAGCCCGGCGTCGGGGGCCCGGTCGATGTCGGGCACCAGCCGGGCGCCGAGCTCGGCCTCCATGAACTGGTCGGCGGCCCGCTGGGCGGGGCCCGGGCCGGCGAAGGTGACGACGACCCGCCAGCCCTGCCGGTGCCACTGGCGCATGCTCCGCACGGCGGTGACCTGGTCGCCGTGGAACCGCTCGACGCTCGTCGCGTCGAGGGTGACCTGCTGGTCGTCGTCCTCCGCGGCCAGGGTGAACTGCCCGGTCGTCCACCACGGCAGCCCGCGGGTGCGCGCGGCGTCCTCGACGTCGGCGAGGTCGCGGAACGACGACGCCCCCAGGTCCAGGGGCGCCTCCCCCGCCTCACCGGCGGTCGCCCACGAGGCGGCGAGGAACTCCTCCGCCGTGCGCACCAGGTCGGCGGCGCGGCTGCGCACCCGCTCCGGGTCGCAGACCAGCACGTGCGTGCCGGCCGGCACGAGGTCGGTGAGCAGCTGCATCGCCTCGTCGCCGATGAGGGCCGGGGTCAGCGACTCCATGCCCTCGACGGCGATGCCCTCGGCCAGCTTGCCGAGCACCTCGATCAGGCCCGGGTGCTCGACGGCGAGCGCGGCGGCGCGGGCACGCACCTGCTCGGTGAGCAGCAGCTCGCGGCACGGCGGCGCCCACAGCCGGTCGGGCCGCTCGTCGAGCGAGCGCTGGTCGGCGGCGGAGAAGTAGCGCAGCTCGTCGACCTCGTCGCCCCAGAACTCGACCCGCACCGGGTGCGGCTCGGTGGGCGGGAAGACGTCGACCAGCCCACCGCGGACGGCGAACTCGCCGCGCTTCTCCACGAGTTCCACGCGGGTGTAGGCGGCATCGGCCAGGGCGCGGGCGACGGCGTCGAGGTCGGCGGAGTCGCCCGGCTTCAGCTCGACCGGGGTCAGGTCACCGAGGCCGGGGGCCAGCGGCTGCAGGATGCTGCGCACCGGGGCGACGAGCACGTCGATGGTGCCGTTGGCGCCGGGGTGCACCAGGTCGCGCAGCACGGCCAGCCGGCGGCCGACGGTGTCCGCGCGGGGGCTCAGCCGTTCGTGCGGCAGCGTCTCCCACGCCGGGAACGTCTCGACCCGGCGTTGCGGGAGGAAGCAGCGCAGCAGGTCGGCGGCGGCGTCGGCGTCCCGCTCCCCGGCCGTGACCAGGAGGACGGGCACGCCGGTGCCCTCGCCCCCGCCCGCGGCGGCCAGCGCGGCGGCGACCAGCGGCTGGACCGTCGGAGGGGCGGTGACCGCGAGCTGCGCCCGGCCGGCCGCGGCGACCACGCGGGCCATGCCGGGGTCGGTGAGGACGACGTCGAGCACGCCGCGCAGGGTCACGCAGAATCTCCTGGGTTCCGTCGGCCGCACACGCCGCGCCGGATGCGCGGAGGGCCGGACAGCCAGGTTAGCCCTGGTGCCGCCGCGACGCCCGGCTACCGGGGACCCGCCCGAGCTCCACCCGGGCACCGACCCCCGGTGCCCGGTCCGCCTCCGCACTCCGCGACCACTCACGGCCGAGGCGGATGAAGGGCCGCTCGACCAGCCGGTGGGCCACGTCGCTGACCACGAGGGTGAGCGCCAGGCACCCGGCGCCGACCCACAGGTCGCGGGCGGGCAGGCCGGCGGGCAGCGCCTTCGCGCACACCGTGAGGGCCAGCGTGTGCAGCAGGTAGATCCCGTAGCTGCGCCGGCCCAGCCACCGCATCGGGGCGGTGCCGAGGAACCGCGTCACCGCGGAACGGCCGTGCACCAGGTGCAGGAGCAGGACGGCCACCAATGGGCAGAGGAGCAGGTAGACGACGGAGTCGTCGGCCGGGACGTTCGCGGCGACGAGCACGCCGGCGACGGCCAGGGTGCTCAGCCAGCCGGCGACCGGCCGTGCGAGGGCACCCGGCAGCCCGTCCGCCACCCAGCCGCAGCGGCGCTCCAGGAAGGCCAGCGCTGCCCCCACGAGGAGACCGGCATAGCCGCTGAGCCCCGGGACGGGCAGCAGGACGGCGGTCACCAGGCACAGCACCGCTGCGGTACCCGTGGCCGGCAGGCGGCCACGACGTCCGGCGAACAGCGCGAAGGCCACGATCGGCCAGAGCAGGTAGAACTTCTCCTCGATGCCGAGTGACCAGGCGACGCTCATCGGGCCGTCCTCGACGAACTCCCCGTTGAAGGTCAGGTAGTACGGCAGGGTTCGTGCGACCGTCGACCAACCGCCACCTTCGCCGACGAAGGGCAGGACCATGAACGCGGCCACGGCGAGCAGGTAGAGCGGGACTATGCGGGCGACCCGGCGGATCCAGAATCCCCGGAAGGAGAACCCCCGCCCCGCTTCGTCGGCGAGCGAGAGCCGGGTGATGAGGTAGCCGCTCAGGACGAAGAAGATCGCCACGCCGGCCCAGCCCACGTCGAGGGGCCAGGTCGTCAGTGCGGCGTGGTAGCCGACCACCAGGAGAGCGGCCACCGCCCGGAGCCCGTCGAGCGCGGGCAGGAACTGCCGGTCGTCCCCGGGCACCGCGGACCGGACGACCGCGACGGTCCCGGTCACCTGCCTGGTGCCATCACGGCTTCGGGCACCGGCGTCGACTCCGGCAGCTGCGGCGTCCGGTGCCGGCCGGCTGCGAGGAGACGGCCGACGACGTAGCCGACGGAGGCACTGAGGACCAGCAGTTCCCCGCCGTCCTCGAGCGTCCCGACGACGTCGCCGAGCCAGCTCCCGAGGAACAGCACGTGGACCTGGTCCAGGACGGCGCCGAAGAAGACGTAGGCCCCGAGGAGGGCGGCCATGCCGAGGCTGGCCCGGCGGTTCCAGCCGTCGCTGCGCCGGTGCAGGAGGATGGCGGCGAGGATGGGCACCACGCCCAGCAGGCCCCAGACGATCATCTCGCCGAGGTCGTTGGCGCGCAGGCCCAGGAACCCGTCGGCCGGGAACCAGAGGTCCTGCGACAACTGCTCGGCCAGCCAGGCGCCCTTGCTCTCGTGCAGGCGCAGGTAGTCGTCGGCCAGGGCGCCGAGGAAGACCAGGGCGTAGGCGACCCAGACCAGGTGCCCGGTGAGCCGGCACAGGGCCAGCAGCAGGACGACGAGAGCCGCCTGCTGCGCGTAACCGGCGAACTCCGCGACCCCGCGGTCGGTCTCGAGCAGCCACGGGTCGCCGTCGTCGGGCCCGGCCGTGACGAGGCGGACGACCGAGGTGACGACGAGCGCGAGGTCCACCGCCACCAATGCCGCCAGCAGCGGCATCGGGCCGACCGATGCGATGCGCGCGCGCACCGACGGTCCGGTCTTGGTGTCCACGGTCATCGCCCAGCCCCTCCGGCCCGACCCCGACGGGGCCCCGGTCCTCACGTCAGTCCACCGGTGGACGGGCGCTTTTCCAACGGTCCAGCCGCGGCACCACCCCCAACGGGGCAGTCGACCGCGGGCCGGCCGGTCGCCGTCGCCGGTCGGCGACGCCATCGCGTCAGCTCCGGCGGTCGTGGGCGAAGGCCATGGCCTGCGCCCTGTGGGACTCGCGCACCGCAGCCCCTTCGAGGGCGGCCAGGGCACGGCGCAGCGCCGTGCTCGAGGTGTGCACGGTGTACGGGAAGTAGCGGACCTCGACGCCGACGGCGGCGAAGTCCCGCTCGAGCCGGCGGCCCTTCTCGCTGCCGCGCCAGTCATCGCCCTTGAAGATGACGTCGAAGCCCACCTCGCGCCAGGTGTCCAGCTTGTCGGGCACCACCTCGGCGTGCACCTGGTCGACGATGCGCAGGCTGCGGACGATGTCCATCCGCTCGGCCAGCGGGATGAGCGGCGCCCGCCCCTTAGTCTGCACGAGCACCTCGTCGGCGACGACACCCGCGATGAGGTGGTCGCAGTGCTGGGCCGCATGCCGGAGCAGGTTGAGGTGTCCGACGTGGAACAGGTCGTACGCGCCCGGCGCGTAGCCGACGACTCGAGTCATGCTGCATCTCCCCCGTGGCAGTCCACTGCCGATGTCAGTGACCAGTCCACCAGGACTGACTACGTACTGTCATCGCCCCGAGGGGTCATTCACCTGATGGTGCGGGACCGAGTAGGGCCCGACCAGGCGCGCCCCCTCACGCAGAGTCGCTGACGAACCCGGGGGTCAGGACGTCGAGGAGCGTGGCCACGTCGGACTCGATCCGAGTCAGCACACGCACGAACGTCTCCTCGGACCTCCGGTAGGGATCCTCGATGTCGTCGTCCCGGGCGCCGGTGCGCAGGGCGCGCAGCCGGGGCGCCGCCGCGACGAGGGCGGACAGCCGGCCCGCGGGCCCACCGTCGCCCGCAAGGGCGCCCGACAACCGGGCCAGCCCGGCGAACTCGTGCAGCGTGAACGCCCGGCGGACGGTGGCCGGGGCCTGGGCCACCACCGCCGAGCGCTGGGCGCGCGTCATGGTCAGCACCACCCCGGCCGTGCGCAGGAGCGCCGGCTCCAGCTGACGGGCGACGAAGCCACCGGGCTCTAGCCCGCGCGCGGCCAGCAGCCGGGCCGTCGGCGGCGCGAGCGGTTCACCGGCACGGGCGTCGAGGCCGGCACTGGCGACGGCGATGCCGGCGTCGTCCCCCAGGCCTGCGCGGAGCAGCAGCTCTGCGGCCGGCGAACGGCAGATGTTGCCCGTGCACACGACGAGCAGCGGCCCTACTCCGGTGCCGCTCACCCGACCGGCTGGCGGGCGACGGGGTCCGCGCTCGCCTGCAGGGCGCCGTCGGCCGGCTCCGCCGCGGAGGGCGTGCGCGCGTAGGAGTACGCCTCCTCGTCGCGGCGCACCTGGTTGAGGACGACCCCGAGGACGCGGGCGGAGACCTGGGCCAGACCGGCCAGGGTCTGGCCCACCTGGCGCCGGCGGACCCGGCGGGCGTTGGCCACCACGATCATCCCGTCCACGACCCGGGAGAGCACGGTCGCGTCAGCCACCGGCAGCACGGGTGTCGTGTCGACGACCACGTACTGGTACGTGCCGCGCAGCCGGGCCATCAGTGCGCGCATCGCCGGCGAGCTCAGCAGCTCGGCCGGGTTCGGCGGGACGGCGCCGGAGGGCAGCACGTGCAGCCCGACCGGGCCCCATTCCTGGACGACGTCCTCGACGTCGGCCTGGCCGGCCAGCACGGTGGTCAGCCCGACACCGCCCTCGATCCCGAGCACGCCGGCCACCGCCGGACGACGGAGGTCGGCATCCACGAGAAGGACCCGCGCGCCGGTCTCGGCCAGGGTCGCGGCCAGGTTCACGGACACCGTCGACTTGCCCTCACCGGACAGCGCCGAGGTCACGGCGAGGACCTGGGCCCGTCCCTCGTCGAGGACGCCCCCCTCGCCCACGCGGAGGAACTCCAGGTTGGTACGCAGCTGGCGGAAGCTCTCCGCCGCCGGGCTGTGCGGCGCAGCGGTCACCACCACCTGCCCGCTGTCCGCCGGCCAGGCCGGCAGGCTGCCGACGACCGGGAGGTCGGTCAGCTCCGCCACCACCTCGGCGTCGCGGACCCGCGTGTCGAAGGCCTCCAGCAGCCAGGCGAGCGCGAACCCGGCGAGCAGGCCCAGTACGAGACCGGCGACGACGGCCAGGGGCACGTCCGGCGACGCCGGAGCGGTCGGGACCTCCGCGGGGGCCACCGTGGTGGCCACGACGGTCGACCGGCCGCCCTCGTCCTTCGGGGCGATCCGCTCGACGACGTCGGACAGCGAGATGATCACCGCGTTGGCCAGCGCGGCACTGCGCTCGGCGGACTCGTCGGTCGCCGTCACCTGGACGATCACGGTGCCCGTCGGCACGGTCGGCTCGATCTGGGCGGCGAGCTGGGCCGGGGTCGCGGCCAACCCCAGCTCGTCGATGACCGGCTGGAGGACCTCCGGGGTCCTGGCCAGCTGGGCGAAGGACTCCACCTGGTTCTGGGCGTACGTCGATCCCTGCACCAGGTCCGAGGCCGAGCTGCCCGAGACGAGCGAGAAGAAGGCCCCTGCTGTGGCTTCGTGGGTGACCGGCGCCGTCGCGGAGTACACCAGCCCACCGAGCAGGCCGACCACGGTCGTGGCGAGGACCGCGGTCCACCGCCGGCGAAGGACGTGCAACGCACCTCGGGTGTTCACGACTGGCACTCCTCGTCTGTGCACACGGGCGCAGCGGGACGCTGCCGCCCGGGACGCACGGGGCCGTCCGGCCCTGCGCCGGCCGGCTCAATGCACGCGAGTGTGCTGCTCGCGACGTCGTACGGGCGGCGCTGCACGGGCCGGAGCCACCCCATGGGGTCATGCAGGGGCACGGATCACCGCCGAGCCGGCCGATCGGCACGGGATGTGCGACACGATGGCCCACGGACGCCGGGAGGGGGCACCGTGGAACTGAGGGATTACGCCCGGGCGATCGCCGGCCGCTGGGTCTGGGTGGTCACGGCCGGTGCGGTCGGCATGCTCCTGGCCGCTGCCGCCGCCCTGCTGACCCCGGCCGCCTACCAGGCGCAGGCAACCCTCTACGTGGACGCGGCGGTCGTCGCCGATGAGCAGGACCCGTCGTCGGCCGCCCGGGTGCGGACGACCGTCCTGCCCTCGGTGGCGGAGCTCGCGTCGTCGTCGTCCGTTCTCGCCCGGGTGGCCGACCGCCTGGATCCGGGCGGATCGCCCGGCGCCGGCCTCGAAGTCACCGTCGACCGCGACGCGAGCGTCCTCCACCTCGTCTCCACCCGGGGCACACCGGCCGAGGCGGCCGCCGTGGCGCGGACCGTGGCCGAGGAGACGCGGCGCAGCGCTGTGGAACTCTTCGCCGGCGACGACGGACCGCAGCTGGCCGTGACCGTGGTGGAGGACGCCGCGGCACCCGTGCCGGCCTCCCGCCCGGCGGCCGTCCTGCTCGTGCTCGGTGCAGCGGCCGGCGCCGGTGCGGCGGCGGTCGCCGCCGGCCTGGCGGAGCTGGGCCGTCCCCGCGTCCGCGGGCGCTGGGACGTGGCCCGCCTGACCAACGCGCCCGTGCTCGGCCTGCTGCCCGGGGCGGCACTCGCGGTCGAGGGGCGCCGCTCCCCGTGGGCAGTGCGCCGGTCGTCGGTCGACCTGCCGGATCGGGCCGAGGAGATCATCCGGCTGCGATGGACCCTGCGCCCGGGGCCCACCGGCGGGTCCGGTCGGCGGATCGCCCTCCTGGGGGCGGCCACGGACACCGGGCCGCTCGCCGCCGAGCTGAGCGCCCCGGGTCTGGAGCTGATCGCGCTCCGCCCGCACGAGCTGCGCGGGAGCGGCGGGCCGTGGGATGGCGTGCTCGTCGTCGCCGACGGGCGGGCGACGACCGCTCCCGATCTCAGCTCAGCGCTGGAGGACGTGCACTCCTCCGGTCTTCCGCTCACCGGGGTGGTGGTCGACGGCCTCCTGCCGGCGAACGCCGGTGCGCGGGCGGTGCTGCTGGCCGGTCTCCGTGGAGACGCGACCCGGTGGCTCGACGGCCGCTGCGCGGCGACCGACCTCTCGTCCCCGAATCGTGCGGTACCCGCAGCCGCCCAGGTCGCGGCATCCCGGGCCGTCGCGGTGGTGGCCACCACGATGGTCGGTGTCACCCGCCCCCTGCCCATGGGCCTGTCCGCAGGTCTGCTCGCCGCGGTGGCCCTGCTGCCGCTCTGGTTGCCCGCCGTGCGCCGGCACCGCGGGATGACCCTCCTGCTCGTCCTCACCGGCGTCGGACTGCTGTCGGGGGCCCTGCTCGCCTGGTGGTACTCCCCCGACCACGGCTTCGCACCGTACGAAGCTGCCGCCCGCGGGTCGGCGGTCCTCGGCGCCGTGGGCGGGGTCGGGGTGCTGCTGTGGGCACGCGGGGTGCTGCCGATACCGGTGCTCGGCATCGCCTTCGGGGTCGGCATGCTGCTCACCGAGCTCAGCTCCGCAGCCGGCACGGCCAACCTCTGGAAGTTCCAGCTCTCCTCACCGCTCATGGTGATCGCGCTGTCGCTGGCCGTCGGCGCACGCCGACCAGCCCTCGGTGCGGCCGCGCTCGGCGTCCTCGCCCTCCTGAACGTCACGAACGACGCCCGCAGCGCCTTCGGCTTCTGCGTGGTGGGGGCGGCGCTGGTCCTCTGGCAACGGCGACCTGCGCCGGACCGCCCGGTGCACCGGCGGTGGCGCTGGCCGGCCCTGCCGGTGGTCGCCGCGATCGGTTACGGCGGTTACCGGCTGCTGACCGAGCTCATGCTCGCCGGGGCGCTCGGCGCCGAGGTCCAGCAGCGGACGGCCACCCAGATCGCCCAGACCGGTTCCCTCCTGCTCGGCGGTCGCCCCGAGTGGACGGTGACCTGGGCGCTGCTCCCGGCGCATCCCTTCGGCTTCGGGCTGGGCACCGTGCCCAACAGCGAGGACCTGCTGCTCGCGAAGGCCGGCATCGCGGTGACCAACATCCCCACGGCCGAGAGCTACGTCGAGAACTTCATGCTGGCCCGCGGGGTGCAGCTGCACTCGATCGTCGCCGACCTGTGGGCGGCGCTCGGACCGGCCGGCGCCCTGCTCGGCCTGGCCACGGGGGTGCTCGTGCTGATCGGGCTGGCCGAGCAGCTCGCCCGCCGGCAGGCCTCTGGCCTGGTGTGCCTGCTCGTGCCGATGGCCCTCTGGGGCCTGTTCTTCGGCCCGATGGCCAGCAACGTGGACACCCTGGTGCTGGCACTGGGGCTCCTTCTGCGGCCTCGCGTACCGATCCGCGAGGACGGCGCGATCGCCGCGGCCCCCGCTCCCAAGCCGGCCTTCGCGCTGCCGCGCCTGTCGGCCACCGCCCCATGACCGTGCCCGGGCACGGAACGGGACGGGTCAAGCTCCGGGCGTCTGCGGTCGATGGAGCACTACGGGCTGGACCGACGACCGAGGAGCCGCACGTGGTGGAGGAAGACGCCGGGGCCGCCACGGTCATCGCCGTGCTCACCTACCGGCGCACGCATCTGCTGCCCACCCTGCTGGCGGATCTGGTGGCCCAGGCCTCCACCGTGGTGCCCCGCGCCGGCATCCTGGTCGTGGACAACGATCCCGACGGCGACGCTTCCGAGGTCGTGCAGCGCTGGGCGGGGCGGGGTGTCCGGTACGTGCACGAGCCCCGGCCAGGTATCTCCGCGGCCCGCAACCGTGCGCTGGCCGAAGCCGGGCAGGCTGCGGTCCTGGTGTTCGTCGACGACGACGAGCGGCCCTTCCCCGACTGGCTGCGCCGGCTCACCGACGCCTGGCGCGACTGGGGCTGCGCCGCGGTGGCCGGTCCCGTGAGCAGTGCGGTCCCCGAGTCGATCGACCCCTGGATCGCCGGTAGCGGTGTCTTCGACCGCCCCCGCAAGCCGACCGGGTCGCGCGTTGCCGGCGCCGGCGCCGGCAACCTCCTGCTCCATCTGCCCACGGTGCGGGCGCTGGGCCTCCGGTTCGACGAGCAGCTGGGCCTCACCGGCGGCGAGGACACCCTCTTCACGCATGCCCTCGTCCGTGCGGGCGAGGAGATCCGCTGGTGCGACGAGGCCGAAGCCGTCGAGCCCGTGCCCGCCGACCGGCTGACGCGGCGGTGGGTGCTGCGCCGCTGCTTCCGGTCCGGCAGCTCCTGGAGCCGGGCCGAGCTCGTGCTCTCGCAGGGCCCGGCCGGGCGGATGCGGTTGCGCGCCACCGTCGTGGCCAGGGCCGCCGTCCGGCTGATCCAGGCAGCCGGCGCATGGGCTGTGGCCGTGGGTACCGGCCGTCTCCGCGCCCGGGGACGGGCGGCGGCCACGCTGGCCAGCTATGCCGGCCTGGTCACCGGCGCCTTCGGCCACGTGATGGGCGAGTACGCCCGCGTCGCCGGCGCCCCGCTCCCACGCGAGGCCCCCGCGCTCCAGGACCCGACGCATGCGTGAGAGCACCGCTCCCGCCGTGCCCGCGCCGTCGCAGGGGGACACGGTCGGACGGTCGCCGGAGGGCCTCGGCCGGGCAGCCGCCCGGGGGGCCGGCGTCACCCTGGCCGGTCAGGGCCTGCGCATCCTCCTCCAACTGGCGTCCGTCGTCGTCCTCGCCCGGCTGCTCAGCCCCGAGGACTACGGCCTGCTCGCCGTCGGACTGGTCGTCGTGGGCATCGGGGAGGTCTTCCGGGACCTGGGCCTGTCGACCGCGGCCATCCGGGCCCCCAAGCTCTCCGCCGCGCAGCGGGACGGCCTGTTCTGGCTCAACGTCACCGCGGGCCTTGCGCTGGCAGGGGTCGCGGTGCTCGCCGCTGAGCCGGTGGCCGGGGCATTCGGGGAGGCGGAGCTCACCGGGGTCGTCCGCTGCCTGGCGTTGACCTTCGTGCTCAACGGGCTGGCCGCCCAGTACCGGGCGGGGCTGATCCGCGACCTCCGCTTCGGGGGCGTGGCCGGCTGCGATCTGGCGGCCCAGCTGGCGGCCTTCGGGGTCGCGATCAGTGCCGCTGCCGCCGGGGCCGGTTACTGGGCGCTGGTTGCCCAGCAGCTGACCCAGGGAACCGTTGCGCTGGTGATCGTGGTCCGCCTCGGCCGGTGGAGGCCGCGCCGGCCCAGGAGGGGCGTGGGGCTGACCCCTCTCGTACGGTTCGGCAGCGGCCTCACCGGGACCCAGCTGGTGTACTACGTCGGCAACAACCTGGACAACCTGCTGCTGGGCCTCACCGCCGGACCGGCGGCCCTCGGCATCTACAACCGGGGCTTCCAGTTGCTGATGACCCCCCTCAACCAGCTGCGTTCGCCGGCGACGACGGTCGCCGTCCCGGTGCTGTCACGGCTCCAGGACGATCCGGACCGGGCGGCTGAGTACCTGCGCCGCAGCCAGCTCGCGCTGGGGTACTCCCTCGTGGCCGGGATGGCACTGGCCGCCGGCGCCGCAGGGCCCCTCGTCGACGTCATGCTGGGCGACCGGTGGACGGAGGTGGCCCCCGTGCTGGCGCTGCTGGCCGTGGCCGGCAGCGCCCAGACGCTGTCCTTCGTGGGCTACTGGGTCTACCTCTCCCGGGGGCTGTCCGGTGCCCTGTTCCGGTACACCCTCGTATCCCTGGTGCTCAGCGCGGTGTGCATCGGCGTCGGCAGCCGTTTCGGGGTGGTGGGGGTGGCGGCCGGCTACGCGACGGCCGCGCTGATCGAGTGGCCGCTGTCCCTGTGGTGGCTGTCCCGCACCACGGTGGTGCCGGTCCGGGACCTCTACCTCGGCGCGCTACGGGTCACCGCGTGCGCCGGTACCGCCGGCGCGGCATGCTTCGCCGCGACCCAGATGTCGGTCGGCTGGCCCTCGGCCGGCCGCCTGGCTGCCGGCCTGCTCACCGGGCTGGCCGCCTACGCCCTGGCCGCCGTGGCGCCGCCGATCCGGCGGGACCTGGCCGGCGTCGCGGCCTGGGGACGGCAGATGGCCTCGCGGCGGGGCGGGGGTGACCCCTCGGACCGGGTCGCTCAGCCCGGGAACCAGGTCTCGCGGACCAGGTCACCGGAGAGCAGCGCGTGCTCCAGCGAGCAGGCGGAGAGGCCGTGATCGGCGTACGCCTCCAGCACCCCGGCGATCACCTCTCCGCGGTCCAGTACCGGCGGCGGCCCGTCGCAGGCGCCGTCCGCCGGCCCGGCGAAGCCGTCATGGGCCAGGACGATCGCGCCGGACCGGACGCCCTGCTGCGACTTGGCGACGCGCTCGGCGACCGACACGTCCTTCCAGTCCCAGGTGGTGGGCCCCCACAGCACCGGGATCAATCCTGCACCGGTGACCGAACGCCAGTTCCGGAACGTCTGCCGGCCGTACGGCGGGCGGAACCAGCGCACCGGCCGGCCGGTCGCATCCTCCAGCTCCGCCCGGCCACCGCGC
Source organism: Blastococcus saxobsidens (assembly GCF_002938435.1). Taxonomy (GTDB): domain Bacteria; phylum Actinomycetota; class Actinomycetes; order Mycobacteriales; family Geodermatophilaceae; genus Blastococcus; species Blastococcus saxobsidens. Next base: position 4,627 of record NZ_POQT01000017.1, on the reverse strand, counting down.
ACCAGCCGAGCCACCTCGTCCGCGGGCAACGTGGGCAACGCCCGGTGGTCGACCCCGTGCAGGGCGACCTCGTGCCCGGCGGCCAGCACCTCGTCGAGCAGTGAGCGATACCTCCGGACCCGGGTGAGCAGCACGAAGAACGTCGCGGTCGCCCCGGCGCCGTCCAGGGCGGACAGCACCTTGTCGGTCCCGCCCGGCTCCGGGCCGTCGTCGAAGGTGAGCACCACCTCCGGCCGCTCGGTGCGCACCTCGACCGCCGAGCCCAGCAGCGTCCCGGCCGAGCGGCGGGCGGACCGCCGCGCGGCCACGGCGGCCGATCGTGCTGTTGCCAGCGCATTCATCGGACTCCTCCTCGTGCCAGCCGCCAGCGGCGACCGGACCGGGCGTACTCCTCGAAGACCAGGCCGCAGGCCCCGCCGACCATGCCGGCGCCGCGCAGGAGCGCCCGCAGCCCTCGGGCCTGGTGGCGGTCCGACCGCGACAGCATCCCCCAGCTCCAGCGCACGGCCCCGGCGACGACCCGCCCCACCCCGCCGCCCAGCCCGGCTGCGCGCACGCGCAGCCGGGCTGACGCACCGGTGGTCAGTCGCAGCTCGGTGAGGACCGCGGTGTTCCCGTGGCTCCAGGCCCGGGTCAGCACCCAGGCCCGGGTCATCCGTTCGACCGGCACGCAGTCGATCGCGGCCGACTCGTCGCACCACACGATGCGGCCGCCGGCGCGGGTCAGGGCACGACTGAAGAGGGTGTCCTCGCCGCCGGCCAGGCCGAGGGCGGACTCGAACCGCACGCCGAGGGACCGGATCTGGTCCAGGTCGAGGAGCAGGCTCCCGCAGGCGGCCACGTCGATGGGGGTGCCGGTGGGCCTGCGGCTGCGGAAGTAGAAGTTCCCCGCGTCGATCCACGGATCCAGCGCACCGGCGTACTCGCTGATGACCACGCCGGACACCGCGGCGGCGCCGGTGGCCGACCACGTGTCGAGCAGGGCCGCCAGCCAGCCCGGCTGCGGGCGCTCGTCGTCGTCGATGAAGGCCAGCAGCGTCGCACCGGCGGCCTCGGCGAGCGCGCGGTTGCGGACGGCGGCGATCCCCGGGGTCGGTTCCGCGGCGTACCGCAGCTCCGGAGCGGTCATTTCCGACACCGTGACCGCGGCTCCGCGGCCCGGGTCGTTGTCCACCACCAGGACGTCGACGGCATAGCCGCCGGCCGCCACCTCGCGCGCCTGCGCCAGCAGGAGCGGCAGCAGCGCGCGGAGCTCGTCGGGGCGCCGGTAGGTGGGCACGGCGATGGTCACCCGGACCGCGTCCTGCGCGGTGCCCGGGACGGACGGCGCCGGCATCCGGGCGGTCATGCGCCCCCCGCCGGGCCGACGACGATGTCGGCCAGCCGTTCGCGGTACCGGGCGGGCGCGTGCCGGTCCCGGGCGGTCGCGGCGTCGTCGAGGGCCAGCCGACGGAACGTGGCCCAGTCCGCCGCGACCCGTTCGACCGCGTCGGCCCAGGCCGCCGGCCGGGCCGGGTCGACCGCCTGGGCGGAGGCGTACCCCGCCGCGGCCTCACGCAGGCCGCTGGTGGCACTCACCACGAGCGGCCGGGCGGCTAGCACCGCTTCGACCGCGGTGTTGCCGAACGGCTCGTCGACCACCGAGGGCACGAGCACGACGTCGGCTGCGGCCAGGTGCGGCCAGACGTCCCGGTGGAACCCGAGGAACTCCACCCGGTCGTCGAGCCCGCCGGCCGAGACGGCGGCGCGCAGCTCGTCCTCGAACCACTCGTAGCCCTCGAACACCGAGCCGAGCAGCGCCAGGCGGGCGTCCACGCCGCGGGCGACCAGTTCGCGCAGCGCGGCGACCGCCACCTGCGGCCCCTTCCGCGCGGACAGCCGGCCGATGAAGAGGAGACGGACCGGGCCCGTCAGCCCGGCCCGCGCGGGAACCGGCGTCCCCGGTCCCCGCACTCCGTTGTAGAGGACCGTGCTGCGGCCGCGCAGCCGCGGGGTGACCTCGACGAGCACCTCGAGGCTGAAGCGGCTGTTGACCACCACCCCGTGCGCGAGCGCCGGCCCCAGCGCCATGCCCCGGCGCAGCAGCCGGGGTGCACCCCGCTCGGCCTCGTGCACGTGGCACACCACCCGCCGGCGGGCGGCCCGGGCCAGCAGCACCCAGGAGGGGATCGTCAGCGTGCTGACGTACACCCCGCCGGCACCGTGCCGCCGCAGCAGGCGGTACGCCGGCACCAGTCCCCGGACGGCGTCACCGAGCAACCGGAGGGCGCCGCGAGGGCGCAGGGCCGCCCTGCGCAGCACCGGCATCGGGCAGTGGACCACCTGGGCCCCGCGCGCTTCGAGCTCGGCCTCGAGTGGGCCTGGCCCGGGGAGTGCGACGGTCACCGCGCTCCGCCGGACCAGGGCCTCGACCGATTCCAGCAGCACCCGGTCGGAACCGTAGAGTTCCGCGCCGGGATGGACGACGAGGACTGCCGGGCGGGGCGGCCGGTGGCCGGTCACGACCACGGGCAGCGCGATCGCCAGCCCCGCGAGCGAGCCGGCCACCGCCGCCCACAGCAGCCGTGGGGAGCGCAGCAGCTGGCGCCGGCCTCCGCGCAGGAGCATGTCCCAGCTCACCGCCGGGGTGGCGAGCACCCACCGCAGCAGCAGCCGCCGGTCCAGATTCCGCGCCGCGAAGGCGAGGCGGTTGCGGCAGTTCCAGCGGTAGTACAGAGCGGACTTGGCGCGTCCGTGGCGCGGGCCGTGGGTGCCACCCTCGTCGTGCACGGCCACCAGGTCCTCGCGCAGGACCACGGTGGCACCTGCGGCGACCGCCCGGTAGCCGAGGTCGACGTCCTCCCAGTAGAGGAAGTAGTCCTCGTCGTAGCCGCCGATCCGGCTGAACAGCTCGTCGTGGACGACCATGCAGGCGCCGCAGAGCCAGTCCCCGGGCTCGGTGCTGCGCGGACCGTCGGCACTCGGGCGGCGGCGCACCCGGCCGTCGCGCAGGTCGGTGCGGGCCGCGAGGAAGACGACGTCCCCGTCGCTCGACAGCAGGCGCGGGCTGATGAGCGAGAGCGGCTCGCGCAGGCTCTGTGCACGCAACTCGGCCACCACGCCGGGCGTGACGACCGCGTCGGGGTTGAGGAACAGGAAGGTGCGGCAGCCCAGTTCCCGGGCGACCTCGACCCCAGCGTTGCACGCGGCGCCGAAGCCGCGGTTGTCGGGCATGGCGACGACGTGCCAGCCGTGCGCCGCGCCGAGCTCCTGGACCGCGCCCCGCTCGGCCGCCGAGGAGAAGTTGTCGACGACGACGACGCGCACGTCCGTACCCGGCAGGCCCGCGGGGGCGAGGTTGCGCCTGAGGAGCTCGGCGCTGCCGTAGGAGACGACGACGACGCCCAGCGGGGCGCCGGTACCGCTCCGGTGCAGCCGGGGCCCGGAGGGGACGATCGTGCTCACCGCCCTCGGAACCGCCTGTCGCGTGGAACCACTCCGGCCTGGCCGCCCGGTTCCCACAGGGTGTGCCTCCTTCCCCGTCCGGGCGGTGGCGTCGGATCACCACGACCGCCCCGCAATCCTCCGGCCGGCCGGGCGGGACGTCTTCCCCCGGCGGGGTGAGTGCCGTGGCACGGACTCGGACGACGGTGGGCAGACCGGCCCGTAGGCGGGTCCGCCCACCGTCGTCCGGCGGCGCGTCGAGCAACGGTGCCGGCGGGACGAGCCCCACCGGCACCCCGTTCAGGGAGTGGCCCCCAGGTCCTGCACGGACAGGTTGTCCACGCGGGCGGCCTGCGCCGAGGTCGCGGAGGTGGAGTTGTAGAGATTCACCCGCACCGCTCCCGGTCGCTGGAGTGCGGCGGTGGTGTCGGTGGCCTCGAGCTGCCACTCCGCCGGCTGCTCGCTGCCCGCGGCCCAGATGCTGGCTCGCAGCGCCGTCGTGCCGCTACCGGCCGTCTCGAACCGGGCCGTCAGCACGGTGCCCGGCACGTAGCTCTCCGCCACCCGGTAGGAGTCGAGCACGGTCCCGACCTCGTTCACGACCGCGAGCAGGTTGGCCGTCACCGAACCGGTGGCGCTGTATCGCAGGCGCAGCTCGTAGCGGGTCGCGCCGACGTGCCGGCTGATCAGTCGTACGTAGCTGCCACCGCCCGTGGCGGCGGCGTCCAGCCGCACGTCCGCCTGCACCGCAAGGTCCTCGGCCGCCACCGGCAACTCGGCACCGAGGAAGGCCCCCACGGCCGCGGACAGCACACCCGTCCCGCCGGTCACCGTGGCGCCGACCACGGCACCGAAGACCGTCCAGTTCCCGCCGAGGTCGGCGGGACCCCAGCCCCCGGTCACCTCGCGGTCGAAGGCGTCCGCGGCCACCAACCCGTCGGCCGGCGCCGGCCCGGTCACCGCCACCTGCCGGGTCACCCTGCCCGTCGACCCCGCCGAGTCGGTCACCGTCAACGTCACCGGGTACTCCCCCGCCGACGCATAGGTGTGCGACGCCCTGGCACCCGACGCGGTCCCGCCGTCCCCGAAGTCCCACGCGTAGGACGCCACCGGCCCCTCCGCATCAGCCGACGACGAACCGTCCACCGCCACCGCCAGCCCGTCCACCACCGAGGTGAACGCCGCCGTCGGCGCCGCATCCGGC
>NZ_POQT01000016.1 GCF_002938435.1 Blastococcus saxobsidens | reverse complement strand
CGGGTGTCGGACACGGAACGGGAACGTGAGCTGGCCGACGAGCTGGCCCGCTACCAGGCTGCGCCCCACGACGAGGACTGGTCGGATGACTTCGCCTACGGCTCGGAGTCGCCCCGGCCCGCCCCGGTGCAGGAGCCGGCGACGCCTATGAGGAACGGCGCTGACCGACCGCCCCCGGCGCACCCGGTCCCGGAGCGGCGGCGCATCGAGCCTGATGACCCTGACTACTGGCAGGTGCCTCGGACCTACACACCCACTACCCCGCCACCCCGTCGGGGCCGGGTGGCAGGGCGCCGCCGCTGACGCCCTGAGCGCCGACGTGCGCCGATGGACGGGCGCCGGTCGGGTGCTGGCATACCCCGGCGCCGCGCCCCGCCTGGGGGCCGCACAGTCGTCGCCGGCGATGCCGATACGTCCCGTTCGGCGTCGCGGTACTTCGGCGTCACCTGCGGAGACGAGAAACCTCTGAACTTCTGGCGGCCGGTTCTGTGAGCTGAGTGGGTCCGCACCACACGACTCACCGCCCAGGAGGCACCCCATGACCAGCACCAAGCCCACCACCATCCCGGCCGTCGAGACCGAGGGCGGCGAGACCCGCGTCGGCCCGATGCACGAAGCCTTCGCCACCTGGCTGGCGGCCACCCACGGCGTGACGATCACCCCGGAGCAGGTCTTCGCTGTCACATCGAAGCGCAAGGCGTTCCGTGCAAGCGACGCCTACCGGGTCGGCGTGAAGGCTGCCCAGGCGGAAGCCAAGGCCGCCGAGCAGGCCGCCAAGGAGCAGCGGGCCGCCGAGCGGGCCGCCGACCGCCAGCGCAAGGCGGAGGAGAAGGCGGCAGCCGCTGCGGCTGCCAAGGCCAAGGCCGACGCCGAGAAGGCGGCTCCCGAGCCCGCTCCGGTCGCGAAGAAGGCCCCGACCGTCAAGCCCGCGACGAAGAAGGCCACCGCCACCAAGGCGACCCCGGCCAAGACCGCCTGATCGACCCCGACAGAGCCCTAGGAGGCCCCATGCACACCGACCCCGCGCCACCCGGCCCACCCGGTGCCGACGCGCAGCCCGCCATCCCGACCCAGACGCCCCAGAACGCCGAGGCCGGTACCCACACGGGTACCGGCCTCCGGGCCGACGCACAGCGCCGACAGTGGCGCGCCTTGCTGACGTGCGGTCACCGCGTCGAGGTGGTGCAGCTGACGTCCGGCCCCGCCGATCCGCCCACGACAGTCGAGTGCCCGCGCTGCGGCGTGCGGCAGCCGGTCGACGTCTATCCGCTGACCGCGCTCAGCGACCCGGACAACGTCGGTTGGCAGCGGGTGGAGGACGACCGATGAACGTGGTCGCCTACCTGCGGGTCAGCACGGCGGGCCAGGCGGACAGTGGCCTTGGCCTGGACGCACAGCGCCGCATCATCGCCACCGAGGCCGCCCGGCGCGGCTGGACCGTGGTGGCGTTCGAGACGGACGAGGGCGTGAGCGCCACCGCCACCCGCCGCCCCGCTCTCGAGCGGGCCTTGGCCAGCCTGAGAGCCGGCGATGCCGAGGCCCTGGTCGTCGCGAAGCTCGACCGACTGGCGCGCAGCACGCTCGGCTTCGCGGAACTGCTGGCTACGGCACAGCGCGAAGGCTTCGCGGTGGTCGCCCTCGACCTCGGTGTCGACATGACGACCCCGTCCGGCCGCCTGGTCGCCAACGTCATGGCCTGCGTCGCGGAATGGGAGCGAGACGCCATCCGTGCCCGGACGAAGGAAGCGCTCGCCGCTGCCAAGGCCCGAGGCACCCGCATGGGGCGCCCACGCCAGATCGACCCCGCGCTGCTGGCGCGCATCGTCGCCATGAAGGCCACCGGCCTCTCGCACCGCAGCATCGCCGCCGCTCTGACCGCCGAGGGCGTCCCCACGCCCACCGGCCGCGACCGGTGGAACCCCGGCAGCATCGGCGGTTACCTCGCCAGCGCTGCTCTTGACCCCGTTCCGACCACTGGAGAGGCCGCCTGATGGTCACGCGCATCCCCACCCGCACAGCGGGCGTCTACAAGGTTCATCGAGGCAAGGGCACCGTCTACGTCGCCCGCTGGCGCGAGGTCGACCCCGTCACTGGCAAGGCCCGCGTCCGAGACAAGAGCTTCCCGACCGAGGCCGCCGCCAAGCAGTACCGGGCCAGCGTCGAGCACGCCCGGGCGACGGGGACCTACGTGCCGCCCAACGTTGGCAAGGTGACCGTTCGCGAGGTCGCGGAGCAGTGGCTCGCCGTGCAAGCGACACGGGTCCGCCCACGCACTCTGGAGAACTACGAGCGCGGGCTACGCCTGAGGGTGCTGCCCACGTTCGGGGCCCGGCGCATCGACAGCATCACGAGCCGGGACGTGGAGCGGTGGGTCGCGGAGATGGGGTCGGTGATGCCCGGAACGATCAAGCACGCGATCTTCCCGCTGTCCGCGACGCTGAACTACGCACGCAAGCACGGGCTGATCCAGAGCAACCCCTGCGAGGTCGTGGACCGGCCCAAGCGACTGCCAACAGGGCGCGAGAAGCGCGAAGGCATCTTCCTGAGCCGTGCCCAGGTCGCCGCCGTGGCTGCCAAGGTCGCGGAGACCGACCCCGTCTACGGGCTGCTGGTCCGCTTCGCGGCCGGGGTCGGACTGCGCCGTAGCGAGATCGCCGGGCTACGGGTGCGCGACCTGCGGTTGGCCCGTCGTGAGGTGTACGTCGAGCGCATGGCCGAGCGGACCTATCCCGGTGGCGTGTGGGTCGTTCAGGAGCCCAAGAGCGCCAGGAGCCGGCGACGGGTGCCGATCCTCGATGACGAGCTGCTGCACGACCTTGGCGTCTACCTGGCCGCTCACCCACGCCGGGATGAGCTTGACGCCCCGCTGTGGCCCGCCAGGTTCCGCAGCGGTCCGCTGAACTACACGGGCGACGAGCTGTGGAACGCGGGCAGCTTCTACAAGCACGTCTTCGTCCCTGCGGTGGCCGCCGTGGGGTTGCCCGCCGACCCGCACAGCGGCGTTCGCTTCCACGACCTGCGGCACACCTGCGGTAGCCAGTGGCTCGCGGACGGGCACGACATGTTCAGCGTGAGCCGGTGGCTGGGCCACCACTCAATCGCCTTCACGGACGCCGTGTACGCCCACGTCGCCCGAGAGCCCGACTACACCGCCGCCATCGAGCGCACGCGCAAAGCACGCCAGGGCGTGTAGTCTCGGTAACGCACCGGAGGGTCCCCCGTTGACAAATGTCAGCGCTTCCCCGCTAACCGTTCGAGTGCCCGCGAGCGCGAGCCAGCGGTGGCTGAGTCGGGGCGACTGCCAGAAACACGGAACGTCGTGCTTCTGGAGGACCCTGTGCCGATTCTTGGACTGCTGGCAGCGATCGTCGCGCCTGTCTGTCTCCTGCTGGGCTGGCTGGCGTATTTGCGATTTGCTCGTTGGCTGGTGCAGCACACCGGCGATCCGGCCTCCCTCGCCCACGCGGCGACCCTGGCGCGGGCGGTGCGAAAGCAGTCCGACTCCCCGCCCGGTACCGACCTCCACCCCACGTAGTCGCCGGCTCGACGTCGATGGGCTGGCTTCGGCTCGCGGCTAAGTCCTGAAGGCGGCTTCCAGGGGCAGTTGTCTGACCCTTGCCCGCTGGCCTGCAACCGCGTCCACTGTTGCGGTTCGCAAGTGACAACGATCGCGCAAATACGAGAAGGTCTTGCCGTGACTATCACTGTCTCTCGTGGCCACTCCACGATCGCAATCGAGCGCAAGACCTTCGTGGCGCTGATCGAGGACTCCTGGCAGCGAGAAGCGAAGGAATACCTGAGGGCGTTGGAGACATCGCGCATCTCGTTCACGGACCTGGTGAGTCTCGGGCGGAGGGCGGAGATTCCGTACACGCTATTCTTCGCCCCGATAGACGTCGTAGAAGCGCAGCTCAAGCGGAAGCAAGAAGTGCTGCTACGTGGGGTCAGCAAGGGCACCTTCTCGCTCAACTCACGCGGCACGGTCCATCTCGCCGACATCGAACTGATCGTGAAGGACATGCTGCGCAAGCAGCAGCTGTTGAAACGGCACGATCCAGACCTCCCTGACAATGTGATCGTCGGCGCCCTGCGGCGATCCCGGCAGACCGTGAAGGATGACGCCGACTGGCTGGTTGCCCAGCTCGGCGTCGATCGCTCCTACCTGCTGCGCGTGAAGACGAAAGAGCGGGCCTTTGATCATCTCGTTGACTGGCTCGAAGAACACAACATTTTCGTGTCGCAGAGCATGAGAAATTACATGCCGCAGCCAATTCCGAAGCGGGCGCAATTCAGCGGCATTTGCATCCGGGACAAGAAGGTACCGTTCCTGTTCGTAAACAACGGCGCCCACCGCGACAGCTTGGAGCCTGCGGGCCGGCGACTCCTCACGTTAGCGCTGCTCACTGTGTGCCTTGCTCGGAGCAAGTTCAAGCCCGTCGCCTACTCCGACCAATCCGACGATCTGATCGAGAACCGTGAGTATGAAATCGCCGAAGAGATGCTGATGCCCGCAGCGTCAGTGGCTGACCTTCACGTCTCCTCCTTGGACGACGTCAAGGCGCACGCGACCACCTACTGCGTCACACCCAGCGCCTTTCTGATGCGAGCGCGACGACTCGCCCTCGTCGACGCTGTGACGGCTCGCGGCTACATGACCATCCTGCGCGAGGAATTTCGGAACCGGCCGAAGACGCAGGCGCGACAGCCGAAGCCCGTGAACGCGCTGCGCAAGTACAACAGCGCGGAGTACTCCCGATCGCTGTTGAAGCAGATGGACGCCAAGCGGCTGCCTTCCTCGGAGATCGTCAGGGTGTTGTTCCAGAACCGCAAGGCTGTGTCCCTCAACGAGTACAGGGCGACGCTGTAATGATCGACCGCTACCTGGTGGATAACGTGACCCTGTCAATGATGACGGCCAGTCAGAAGGCGTCCACGTTCATGCTCAACCGGTGTCGGATCCCGGAGGAGATCTTCTACGAAGCCCGAGGACTGCCCGACATTGAGAAACTCAGACCGCTCACCTACCCGATCACAACGACGGTGCTCGACAACGTGAAGGTTGTGCTGGCGACAATCAAACCGGAGGACAAGGTAGTCGACCTGTACCGCAACGAGGGCAACGGCGACGTTATGCTTCTGGCGACGGCCCTCACCGAGATGTCGGTCAGTGCCGAGCAGCTGTTCGGGGACCGCTGGATCATCGCCACAGCAGACAAGGGGCTCACCAGAAAAGCCGTCGAACTGGGCGTGCCCACCTGTACGTCGGCCCATTTCATCGCGCTCGTCTGACAGTTTGGATGAGGCATGCGCTGACCGACTCCTGATGCTCTATTGCGCGAGTCGGTGAGTGGGCCGCTCAGCGACACCGGTCGCATAACGACGAAGAGTTTCGCCCAGACACCCCGCCGCGTTCTGCACCGTGGTCAGTACCGACCACGGCAGGAGGCAGGCGGCATGCGACGAAGGCGAGCAGGCAGGTGCCCGAACGGATCGCAGGCGACCGACGAGAACGGGCAGCCGATCACCTTCGCCACGCCCGGCGCGCCCACGTTGGAGGAACGGCGCCGGTACGCCCTGGCGGTGCAGCGGGCGACGACCCCGGCAGCGCTGACCCCAGAGCGGCAAGCGGAAGTCGACGCGATCCATCGGCGCAACCGAGAGCTCTTCCCGCATCTCTACAACGCCGACGACTACCGGCCCCGCCGCAAGCCGCTCCCTCACCCGCGTTCATGAAGGCCGTCACCAAGGAGCTGCAACGCCTGCGTCGGCGACCGCAGCCCTACATCCCTTCGATGCCGTGGGCCGCGCGGGCTGGCTGCCAGGGCCACGACCCCGCCGACTGGATGGATGACGGCCCCGGTCTGCCGACCGGGGCCGCCAGGGCCATCTGTGCAGCCTGCCCCGTGAGCGCCGCCTGCCTAGCCCATGCCCTAGCCCACGACGAACCCTGGGGCATGTGGGGTGGCCTGACCACTCGGGAGCGGGTGGCGCGCCGACTCAGGCAGGCGGCCTGACGGGACCTTTCAGACCTTCATGGTCTTCCCGCACTTGCCGCAGCGGACGAGTCCATGCCGCTCGACCTTCCCCACGAAGACGGTGCGGCAGTAGGGGCAGGTGATGGTCGGAATGGAACGGGGCATCAGTGGTCTCCTATGCAGAGAGGCTTCACGGAACACGGCAGGACCCCGGGCTGGATCCGGTGTGACGAACGTAACGATGGGCTCTGACACTTTTCGGCCTCGAGAAGTGCGCAGGATCGCGATGGGCGGAGAGCGCGTCGGCCTGAACCGGACGGCGGGCGAGGAGCAGCCGGTGCGCCCCGCCCGCCGTCCTCGGGTCAGCGGCCGACGCGGAACTTGATCGGCGTGCCGTCGGAGATGGCCTGCGCATACTCGGTCAGCTCCGGGTCGGTGATCTTCCCACCGTCCCGCTCCCAGGCCCGCTTCAGCGCAGGCTTGATGACGGACACCGGCTTACCCCGGTACTGCCGCCCGAGCTGAGCGAACAGACGGTTGGACTCGTCGGCGGCCTGGCGCTTGGCCTGGTCCGTGAGCTTCTTGATGGCCCGGTCGTCGAACTTGAAGTTGGACACGGCTGTGTTGCCTTTCCCCGCGCGGGACGTTCGCCCGACTTCGGAGAACGCACTGGTGCCCCTGCGAAACCGCGCGGGTCGCCGCGCCGCGACCGTTCCGGCCTTGCTACCGTTCCGCGCCTACGGCCAAGTAGATGCACCCCGGTACGTGGACACCGACCTCGGTCGATCCGCGACCGGGGTGCTGGCGTTCTCGTCGGATTTTGCCAGCGTGATCGGACAGTTTCGTTCCGACACTCCGAACGCGCGTTCGATCCGCGCCGATCCAGCCAAGCGGGAGCGGGCTGCTCCCCTCACTCACGGACCCAACCCAACGTTTGACCCAATGAGCTACGGCGATCACGGGTGATCAGCGGCTCTCTGGCCGAACTTCGATCCGGACCGTCCTCGCAGGTGAAAGGCCGAATCCCCAGGCCAGCGGCATGAGTCGTCAAGGCCCTGCGTCGTCCTTAGGATCTGGTGCCTTCGGGCGTGGGGGTTCGACTCCCCCCTCCCGCACACAAGGCAATCCCGTGGTGCCGCACACCGGTCACCAGCCGCGGGTGCCCGGCTCCCCCTTGAACGGGCCGACGACGTCGGAGGTGATCCAGCCGCCGTAGAAGTCACCGGCCTGGGCGCGCACCGGCTGCGCGTCGACCGTCGCCGACTCCAGCCGGCTGGGGTAGAAGGCGACCGCCCCGCGCAGGTGCTCGTAGCCCGCGGTCGGCTGCTCGTACGACCAGGCCACGGAGGGGTGCCGGACGCCGTCGACGACGGCGTCCCAGTAGGTCGCCGTCCCCTTCCACTCGCACCACGAACTGCCCTGGCCGCGCTCCAGGACACCGGGGACGACGTCGTCGGCCGGCACGTAGTAGACCGGCGGGTGGCTGGTCTCGCAGACCCGGACGGCGCGGTCGGTGCTGGCGATCACCCGGCCGCCGAGCACGGCCTCCACCCGGCGGCTGGTGATCTCGGCCGACGGCGGCCGGGGGTAGTCCCACACGGACTCCTGGCCCTGGCCTACCGGGTCGGGACGGGGTGCACGCATGCACCGAGTGTGCGCCTTCCCCGCCGGCGGTTCCCGCACGGCCGGGTCGGCGACCGCGCCGGGCGGTGCGGACACCGGGCGGCGGGTCGGTCCGGGTCAGCCGTCGTGCCGGGCACCGCGGTCGGGTGCGCCCATGTCCCCCGTCGCGGGCGTGCCCTCGGCGAGCCCGTAGCGCAGGTAGACGGTGCCCTTCGGGCTGGCGACCGGCGGTTCGAGGAGCGTGATGTTGGTCGGCACCGCGCCACCGTCGAACACCTTCTTCCCGACGCCGAGCACGACGGGGTGCACCCACAGGTCGAGGCGGTCGAACAACTTCTCCCGCAGGAGCGTCTGCACCAGGTCCAGGCTGCCCACGACCGTGACGTGCTCGTGCCGGTCCCGGACCTCGCGCACCGCCCCGGCCAGGTCCGGGCCGAGCTGCGTGGACCCGGCCCACGACAGGTCGGGCCGGCCGCGGGAGGCCACGTACTTCGGCACGCTGTTGAACAGCGCGGCGATCCAGCCGTCCTCGCCGCCCTCCTGGTGCGGCCAGTAGGCGGCGAAGATGTCGTACGTCCGCCGGCCGAGCAGCAGGGCGTCGGTGCCCTCGTACGCGGCACCGATCTGCGCCCCGGCGACCTCGTCGATCAGGGGCGCCTGCCAGCCGCCGAAGGGGAACCCCTCCGGGTCCTCGTCGGGGCCGCCCGGTGCCTGGCCGACGAGGTCGAGGGTCGCGAACATCTCGATGTGGATGAGTCCCATGCCGTGCTCCTGAGGGATCGGTCGTCCTGTCAGGGGGTAGACCGGGGGCCGCCGGCGGACTCATCGCCGCGAACGTTCCGGTCCCGCCGCGCCCCGCCGCCTCTGACCACCCGGCGAAGCGGTCGTGGCGCCGATGCCGCGTGCGACGGCGACGGTGCCGCTCGCGTCCCGCTGCTGCTCCCGCCGGCGGGAGCTGAGGCACGACAGTGGGTGCGGGCGCCGCCGGAGGCGGTCAACCGAGGTGGACGCGCAGCTCCAGCTCGGCCGACGGCGTCGCGGGGTCGTCGTCGTCCACGACGGCGAGCAGGTGCACCCGGCGCCCCTCGACGCGGCGCAGCGCCAGTCCCTCCACCTTGCGCACGTGGCCGTCGAGCTCGGGGATCGGCGCCACCGCCAGCACCGTCTCGCCGTCCAGCAGGGCGATCGCGGTGGCGACCACCGGCCCGTCGTCGACCGCGTTCGGGGTGTCCTCCGCCGCGGCGCTCAGCAGCGTCCGCCCGTCGGGGAGGGCGATCGCGTCTGTGACGGCCAGCCCGACGCCCTCGACCTCGCCGAGCTCGTACTCCCGCGGCTGCTCCACCGCGACGGCGGCGGCGTCGGCCCGGCCGAGGACGGCGGCCACCAGGCCCTCCAGCGGCACGTCCACGCTGGCCGACCGGACCCCGGCGTTGAGGTTGCCCCGGTTGAACCACCGGATGGTGGCCCCGTGGCGGCTGGCGCCCTCCAGGTTCAGGTGGTCCATGGGCAGGCCGAGCCCCGCGGCCACCCGCTCGTAGAGCCCCGGCAGGTCGGCGGCGTGCACGACCGGCTCGCCGCCCTCCAGCCGCACCAGCACCGCCCGCATGCGCCGGGGCGAGGAGCCCGAGCCGAGCAGGAGCACCGCGGGCTCGCCGTCGACCTCCGCCGGACAGGCCACCTCGAGGTCCGGCTTGAGGTGCTTGGTCCCCGCGGGCTCGCTGAACGCGTCGTGCCCATCGACGGGCGGCAGCACGCGGACCGGGTGCACCCCGTCGTCGCGGCGCCAGGCGGCGATCGTCGAGTCGTCCTGCGCGATCAGCCACCCCTCCCCCAGGGGCGCGACCCCGGAGGCGGCCGTCACCGGCGAGCCGTCGTCGAACCGGAGCGTCCTGGCACTGTCCACGAAGACCCGCACCCGCGAGGAGTGCCCCCGCGGGACGCCGCTCACGCCCGGGGGCTCAGTAGTAGCTCTTCTCGCCGTCGAGCATCTCGCGCAGCAGGTCCAGGTGCCCGACGTGCCGGGCGACCTCCTCCACCATGTGCCCGAGGATCCAGCGCAGCGTGAGCGTGTCGGCCCGGTGCCCGCGGTTGCGTCCGCGGTCGTCGAGGGAGGCAGCCGCGACCACCGCCTCGGACGCCGCGCACTCCCGGGCGTACTCCTCCAGCAGCTGCGCCAGCGGCACCCCGTCCACCCGGAAGTCGGCGTCCGCCACGTCGCCGAACTGGGGGTTGGCCGCCATGTCGCGGTCGAGGAAGAGCACCTGGAACCAGCAGTGCTCCACCCAGCGCAGGTGCGACACCAACCCGGCCACCGTCATCAGCGGCGACGTCGGCACCAGCGGCCGGTGCGCGGCGGCGTCGTCCAGCCCCTCGCACTTGTGGTGCACGAGCGACCGCTGCAGGTTCAGCCAGCCGAGCAGCTGGGTCCGCTCGTCGCCGTCTCCGGCCGGTCGCACGCGCGCAGGGATGGTCACGACGTCGGACGCTAGCGGCCGGCGGCGGAGGACGTCAGCGCGGATCAGGTCCAGAGGACGGCGACGAAGACGTTCAGGATGGCCAGCGCACCGGTGGCGTGGAAGAACGGCAGCGGCGACTTCGGGTCGGCCTGCCCGGCGGCGGCGGCCCGCTGCTTCCGTGCGGCCAGGAACACCGTGACGACGGCGAGCACGGTGACGACGAGCTTGACGCCGATCTTCGCGTGGTCGACCGGCAGGTCGCCGGCCTCCCGGATGCCCACCAGCGCCAGACCGGAGACCAGCTGGACCAGGGCCCCGATCTGCAGGAGCCCGGGCTGGAAGTTCGCCTTCCGGCTCACCTGGAAGAGGAACGGCCCGATGATCAGGGACAGCCCGATGATGTGGACGACGACGAGGAGAAGGCGCACGAACTCCATGTCGGCAGGCTACTGACCAGCACCGTGTGCGGTGAGCCACCTTCCGACCACGGAACGTTCACCCGGCCGGGTGGGTTTCGGGGCGGGGCCCTCGGGTTCCCCCGCCGCGCGGCCGATCAGGAGGGCATGACCTCCAGCGCCTCCCCGAACGCCACCTGGCTGCCTGCGGCGATGCTCCGTGCCGCCGTCGTGCACCCGACCGGCGCCGCGCCCGCCCGTGGCCGGCACCGGGCGCCGGAGTTCGGCCGCGAGGCGCACGTGGCGACGCAGGAGCAGCTGGTCCGCCCGGGCCGGCACGCCGAGCCCGAGGAGGAGGACTCGCTGGCCTGGCTGGGCTTCAGCTTTCGCTGACCCACGCGCGGCTCAGCGAATGCCCAGCACCTCCGCCAGGACCGGCACCAGGGCGGCGAAGGCCTGCCCCCGGTGGCTGCGCGCGTCCTTCTCCGCCGGCGCCAGCTCCGCGGAGGTGACCTCCAGCCCCTCCGGGACGAAGACGGGGTCGTAGCCGAAGCCGTTGCTCCCCCGCTTCCCGCGGATCACCGTTCCGCGCCACTCCCGCTCCAGCACCCGCTCGGTGCCGTCGGGGGTCACCAGTGCCGCGGCGCAGACGAAGGCCGCCCCACGACGCTCGTCCGGGACGTCGGCCAGCTGCCCCAGCAGGAGCGCGGTGTTGGCGTCGTCGTCGCCGTGCCGACCGCACCAGCGCGCCGACAGCACCCCCGGCATCCCGTTGAGGGCGTCGACGGCCAGTCCCGAGTCGTCGGCCACCGCGGGCAGCCCGGTGTACCGGACCGCCTCCCGCGCCTTGAGCAAGGCGTTCTCGGCGAAGGTCGCGCCCGTCTCGGGCGCCTCGGGGTAGTCGTCGACGTCGCGCAGGCCCACCACGTCGACGCCGGGGACCGCGCTCTGCAGCAGCCGCTGGAGCTCGGCGAGCTTGCCGGCGTTCCGGGTGGCGAGCAGCAGGCGGGTGGTCACCGGGCGAGCGCCTCGGCCTGGAGCCGGGTGAGGTCGGCGCACCCGGCCACCGCCAGGTCCAGCAGCGCGTCCAGCGTCGGCCGGTCGAAGATCGCGCCCTCCGCGGTGCCCTGCACCTCGACGAAGCCGCCGTCGCCCGTGCAGACGACGTTCATATCGGTACCGGCGCGCACGTCCTCCTCGTAGGCGAGGTCCAGCCGCGGCTCGCCGTCGATGACGCCGACGCTCACGGCCGCGACCGACTGGACGACGGCGTTCTTCTTCGCGAGCTTCTTGCGGTCGTCCAGCCAGGAGACGGCGTCGGCCAGGGCCACGTAGGCGCCGGTGATGGCGGCGGTCCGCGTGCCGCCGTCGGCCTGCAGGACGTCGCAGTCGATGGCGATGCTGTTCTCGCCGAGGGCACCCAGGTCGATGGAGGCGCGCAGCGAGCGGCCGATCAGCCGGCTGATCTCGTGCGTGCGGCCACCGATCTTGCCGCGCACCGACTCGCGGTCGCTGCGGGTGTGGGTGGCGCGCGGCAGCATCGAGTACTCGGCGGTCACCCAGCCCAGGCCGGAGCCCTTGCGCCAGCGCGGCACCCCCTCGGTGACGCTGGCGGCGCACAGCACGCGGGTGCGCCCGAACTCCACCAGCACCGAGCCCTCGGCGTGGTCGAGCCAGTTGCGGGTGATGGTCACCGGGCGGAGCTGGTCGGCCGATCGGCCGTCGGGGCGGGCGGTGGTTCGAGGCTGCGTCACGTGTGCCGACAGTAATGGGCGTCGCCGGGGTCCTCCCCCCGGCGACGTCGCGCTCCTCGCCTCCCGGGCAGGCGACGGGCTCCGGCAGCGGCCAGGATCGGGGCATGAGATCGGAGCTGCGTGCCGTCCGGACCGGTGCCGTCCCCGTCGTCGTCGACCTCACCGACGAGTGCGCCGAGTTCGTGCGGCAGGAGGGCGACGGGCTGCTCCACGTGTTCGTGCCGCACGCCACCGCGGGGCTGGCGATCCTGGAGACCGGCTCCGGCAGCGACGACGACCTGCTCGCCCAGCTCGACGAGCTGCTGCCGCGCGACGACCGCTGGCAGCACCGGCACGGCAGTCCCGGTCACGGCCGGGACCACGTCCTGCCGGCGTTCGTGCCGCCGCACGCCAGCGTGCCGGTGCTCGAGGGCCGGCTGATGCTGGGCACCTGGCAGCGCATCTGCCTGGTCGACACCAACACCGACAACCCCCAGCGGCAGGTGCGCTTCTCCTTCCTCACCGGATGAGCCGCGCCGCCCCCTTGCGAGGCCCCACCGGGGACACGGCAGGATTCACCGCATGACCGCGACCGACGCCGCACCCGTCCGCCTCACAGCCGGCGACCCCGCGCCGGAGTTCACGCTTCCGGACGCCCAGGGCACCCCGGTGTCGCTGTCGGACTACCGCGGCCGCCGGGTGATCGTCTACTGCTACCCGGCCGCGATGACGCCGGGCTGCACCACCCAGGCGGTCGACTTCACCGCCGCGGCCGGCGACCTGGCCGAGGCCGGGCTGGACATCATCGGCATCTCCCCCGACCCGGTGGAGAAGCTGCTCCGGTTCCGCGACAAGGAGGAGCTGGCGATCACCCTGGTGTCCGACGAGGACAAGCAGGTGATGAAGGCCTACGGCGCGTACGGCACCAAGAAGCTGTACGGCAAGGAGGTCGTCGGGGTCATCCGCTCCACGTTCGTCGTCGACGCCGAGGGCCGGATCGAGAGCGCCGCCTACAACGTGAAGGCGACCGGGCACGTGGCCAAGCTGCGGCGCGACCTCGGCCTCGATTGAGGTTCACGCCCGCCAGGTGCCCGGCCGGGGCTGGCACTCGGGCGGGCAGGGACAGCCGGGGTCCCAGGGGAAGGCGCCGCCCTCGTGCGCCCAGGTCAGCTGGTACGCCGGCACGGAGAACTCGTCCGGGCGCTGGTAGAAGCGGTTCGCGGAGAACAGGATCTCGGCCGGGTTGGGCAGCGGCTCCACGGTGAGCAGGCGCTCGCCGCCCTCCAGCACGACCAGTTCGCCCGGCAGCAGGTCCCGACCGCCGAGCACCAGGGCGGCCACCTCGTCCAGCACGTCACCGGTGGCGCCGTGACCCAGCCCCACCACGACCAGCTCGGGGTGGCCGACCCCGAACAGCCCGACGGTGTAGCCGAACGGCGGCTCGTCCGGCCCCTCCCCTCGCTGCACGTACTGCACGGCCACCCGATGACTGCGGATGGTCCGGGTGAGGTGGGCGTCCTCCTGGTCGAGCCAGGCGATGAGCTGCGGGTCGTGCGTCACGCCGTCAGCCTGGGCGGCGGGACCGACAGGATCGCCACCCGGGCCGGAGCTGTGGACCGACGTCCCGGGTGTGGACGGGCCCGGCACCGCGAGGGGTGTCAGTCGCTCGCCTCGCGGGCGCGCTTGCGCCGCTTGCCCTCGTGCATCGCCTGCACGCGGGCCACCGGGATGGTGTGCCCCTGCGCCACGAGCTCGTCGGGCAACTGCTGCGGTGCCGGCAGCGCCTCCGCCCACGGGTCCCGGTCCCCGAGCAGCCGGGCCGCCGTCGTCACCGTGAAGTCCCCGGGGCGGACGTCGTCCAGGTCGTCCCACCCCACCGGGAAGGAGACCGGCAGCCCGGGGCGGATGCGTGGGCTGTAGGCGGCGACGATGGTGCCCTGGCCGGACCTGGTGGAGTCTACGAACACCCGGCCGCCCCGGTCCTCCAGGAGGTAGGCGGTCGTCGCCAGCTCGGGGTCGAGGGCGGCGGTGCGTGCCGCCAGCGCGCGGGTCGCCGCGGCGACGTCCTCCACCGGCGAACCGTGCACCGGGACGACGACGTGCAGGCCCTTGGACCCGCTGGTCTTCACCGCTCCCCCGAGCCGCGCGTCCTCCAGCGCCCGGCGCACCAGCCGGGCCGCGGCGACGACCACCGGGAACCCGGCGCCCTCCGGTGGGTCCAGATCGAGCACCAGACCGGTGGGACCGGCCTCGCCGACGCGGAGGAAGGGGACGTGCAGCTCGACGGCCCGCTGGTTGCCGAGCCACAGCAGGGTGCGCCGGTCCTCGCACAGCACCTGGTGGATCTCGCGGTGCGAGCCCTCCGACCAGACGGGGACGGTCCGCACCCACCCGGGGGCGCCCTTGCTGGCGTTGCGCTGCATGAACGGCGGCTGCCCCGGCCGGACCCGCTTCACCGACAGGGGGCGTCCCGCCAGGAGCGGCACCAGCCGGTCGGCGACGGCGTCGAAGTGGTCGACGAGCGCGCGCTTGGCAACCTCCAGCCCGTCGCCCAGCGGCGAGTCCAGGTTGCTCAGCGCGACGCCGTCGCGTTCCTCGTCCACCACGGCGATCACGCTGCCCGGACGGAGGAGCGGGAGCAACCGCGGGCCCCCGGTAGGGCGGTCTAGATGTCGTAGACCCCGCCCGGACGCACCAGTTCGGTCTCGGAGAAGACCGAGCTGGCCGCGAACAGCTGCCCGATGTGGTCGACCCAGGCCGGGACGTGGGTCAGCAGCAGACGCCCGACGCCGGCAGCAGCGGCGTGCTGAGCGGCCTGCCGCCCGGTCAGGTGCAGCCCCGGCGGCTGGTCGGGGGCGTTGTCCGGGTGCGCGGCCTCGGCCAGCAGCACGTCGGCGCCGCGCGCCAGCTCCACGACGTGATCGCTCGGCCCGGTGTCGCCGGTGTAGACGAGGGTCCGCCCGCCGGCGGTCAGCCGGATGGCATAGCACTCGACGGGATGCGCCGTGCGGGCCAGCTCCACCGCGAACGGCCCGATCGTCAGGGCGCCCGGGCCCACGGGGACGAAGTCGAGGACGTCGGTCAGCCCGTCGCCGTCCATGTCGTAGGCCAGTGCCAGGCGGCGCTCGGCGCCCACCGGCGCGTACAGCGGCACGAGCGAGCGTCGCGACCGGCCCGAATAGCGGTGCCAGACGACGAGCGGGGCCACGTCCAGGCAGTGGTCGGCGTGCAGGTGGGAGAGGAACACGGCGTCGATGGACCCCGGGTCGACGATCGCCTGCAGGGCCCCGAAGGCACCGTTGCCCAGGTCCAGCAGCAGCCGGTACCCGTCGTGCTCGACCAGGTAGCTGGACGCCGGGGAGTCGGGGCCCGGGCCGCTGCCGCAGCAACCGATGACCGTCAGCTTCACGCGGCGCCCACCGTCCCGGCCCGCAGCACAGAGCCGACCTCCGGGCCCAGGAAGCGCCGGCCCAGCCGGGCGAACGGTTCCGGGTCCCCGGTGGCCAGGAAGGCGTGCGACGGCGGCGGGGCGTCCTCGTCGCGCAGCAGGTCGGCGTTGGTCAGCACCCGGTACACGTCCTTGGCCGTCTCCTCGGCGCTCGACACGAGCGTGGCGTCGTCACCCATGACGAGGGAGATCACGCCGGTCAGCAGCGGGTAGTGCGTGCAGCCCAGGACGACGGTGTCGACGCCGGCGACCAGCAGCGGGTCGAGGTAGGACTGCGCGAGGCCCACCAGCTGGCGGCCGCTGGTCACGCCCCGCTCCACGAAGTCGACGAAGCTCGGGCACGCCGCGGACGTCACGGTGACGTGCGGGGCCGCGGCGAACGCGTCGTCGTAGGCGCCGCTGGTGACCGTCGCCTGGGTGCCGATGACACCGATCCGGCCGGTGCGCGAGGCGGCGATCGCCCGCCGCACGGCGGGCAGCACCACCTCGACGACCGGCACGTCGTACCGCTCGCGGGCGTCGCGCAGGGAGGCCGCGCTGGCCGAGTTGCAGGCGACGACGAGCATCTTCACGCCGCTGTCGACGAGCTCGTCCATGACCGCCAGCGAGTGCCGGCGCACCTCGGCGATGGGCAGGGGGCCGTAGGGGCCGTTCGCCGTGTCACCGATGTAGCGGACGGCCTCGTTCGGCAGCTGGTCCAGCACGGCGCGGGCGACGGTGAGCCCACCGACGCCCGAGTCGAAGATGCCGATCGGCGCGTCTGCTCCGCGCCCGGCTGCCGTCGTCCCCATGTCGCCGGTCAGGCTAGCCGCCGCCTCCGACGACCGCCCGCACGGCCGGGGGGCGCCGGTGAGGGGCTCAGGCCCAGAGCTGGCCCTCGAGCGCGGAGGTGGCCTCCTCCAGCGTGCCCGCGTAGGCGCCGGTGGAGAGGTACTTCCAGCCGCCGTCGCAGACGATGAAGACGATGTCGGCCTTGCGACCGGCGGCCACCTCCTTGTCGGCGATGCCGAGCGCGGCGTGCAGGATCGCGCCGGTCGAGATGCCGGCGAAGATGCCCTCGCGCTCCACCAGCTGGCGGGTGCGGTGGATGGCGTCGTCGGGACCCACGGAGAACCGGGAGTCCAGCAGCGAGGCGTCGTAGAGCTCGGGGATGAAGCCCTCGTCGATGTTGCGCAGGCCGTAGACGAGCTCGCCGTAACGCGGCTCGGCGGCGATCACCTGCACGCCCGGCTTGTGCTCGCGCAGGTACCGCGAGACGCCCATGAGGGTGCCGGTCGTGCCGAGGCCGGCCACGAAGTGGGTGATCGACGGCAGGTCGGCGACGATCTCCGGACCCGTGCCCTCGTAGTGCGCGAGGGCGTTGGCCGGGTTGCCGTACTGGTAGAGCATGACCCAGTCGTCGTGCTCGGCGGCCAGCTCCTTGGCCATCGCGACGGCCTGGTTGGAGCCGCCGGCGGCCGGCGAGGAGATGATCTGCGCCCCGTACATCTCCAGGAGCTGCCGGCGCTCCACCGAGGTGTTCTCCGGCATCACGCAGATCAGCCGGTACCCGCGCTGGCGGGCCACCATGGCCAGCGAGATGCCGGTGTTGCCGCTGGTCGGCTCGAGGATGATCGAGCCGGGCTGCAGCAGCCCCTCCTTCTCGGCGGCCTCGATCATCTTGATCGCCGCCCGGTCCTTGATGGACCCGGTCGGGTTGTGGTCCTCGAGCTTGGCCCACAGGCGCACGTCGGAGGTCGGCGACAGGTTGGGCAGCCCCACGAGCGGGGTGCCGCCGAGCGAGTCGACGAGGGAGGCGAAGCGGGCCATGGGAACTCTTCCAGGAGGCGGGACGGGAACGGTGCGAGCGGGGAGCCGCTCAGCAACCGCCGGCGACCGCCGGCAGGATCGTCACCGAGTCGCCGTCCTTGACCTGGGTGTCCAGGGCGCCGGTGAAGCGCACGTCCTCGTCGTTGACGTAGACGTTGACGAAGCGGTGCAGCTTGCCCTCCTCGGTGACGAGGCGGTTCTTCAGACCCGAGTGCTTGCTGTCGAGGTCGTCGATTAGCGCGGCCAGGGTGTCCCCGCTGCCCTCGACAGTCTTGTTGCCGCCGGTGTGCGTGCGCAGGATGGTCGGGATCCGGACCTCGATGGCCATGGCGTGCTTCTCCTCGGGACGTGGGATGTCGGGGGCGCTGCGCGCGGCAGCGGTGGTGCGTCTGCTTGCGGAAACAGCCGTGTTCGGCTGAGCATTCCGCGGGCGGCCCCGTCCAGAGGCTCGTCCCGAGCGTGCGAGGGATGAGGAGGACGGGGTCCTCTTTCAGTCGTAGACGACGGTCGTCGGCGAGTGCCCGAACAGGTGGGTCTCGACGATCTCGACCTCCTCCTCCGACACCTCCCCGTCGACGATGCGGTAGCTGCGGAATTCGACCTCGTCACCGGACAGGCCGGTCTCCGGCCCGTGGTGCCGGGTGGAGACGAGGACGTAGTGGGTGCGCGGGTCCGCGGCCGGGCCGGACGCGTAGCCGACGTCGGTCCGCGACGGGTAGGCCTCGGTGGCGGTGTGCGAGTGGTAGACGACCACGGCCCACTCGTCCCGGTCGTCGAGCTCGCGGTAGAGCGCCAGCAGGTCGGTGCTGTCGAACTCGTAGAACGTCGGCGAGCGGGCCGCGTTGAGCATCGGGACGACGCGCTCAGGGCGATCGGTCCCCTCAGGACCGGCGACGACGCCACAGGCCTCGTCCGGATGGTCCTGCCGGGCGTGGGCCACGATGGCGTCGTAGGTCGCGCGGGCGATGCGCAGCACGGGGGCAGTCTAGTGGAAGGACCCTGCTGCCTCCCGACCCCTCGCAAGCTCGCGGCCGGGTCCCTGCAGCAGGGCCATACGGTGAAGAGCGATACGGTCGCCGTCGTGTTGGTCCCCCCGTTGCTGATCGTCGGCGTCCTGCTGCTGGCGCTGCCCGCCCTCGTCCTGGGCGGGAAGGGGCTCTTCCGGCACCGCGGGTACAACGCCGCCGAGCCGGGCGATCGCGCCTCGGTCGTCACCATCGTGCTGCTGCGCGCGCTGCTCCTGCTGCTGCTGCTCCTGGTCTCGGGGGTCGTCCTGCTGTCGACGATCGGCGCGATGGTCGTCGGCGTCGAGCTGCACGGCATGGTCTACGTGCTCTTCGTCCTCGACCTGCTGATGGCGGCGCTGGCCCTGCTCACCTTCGCCCGGCGCGAGCGGCGACCAGGGCGTCGACGAGCGAGCCCTGCACGGCGGTGAGCCAGTAGTAGACCGCCAGCTGGTGATCGGTCTCGTCGACGATCTCCTCCGGCGGCCCGGTGTCCTCGCCGATGTCCAGCCGCGTGCCCAGCGCCAGCCGCAGGTCGTTGCTGGTGCGCAGCCAGGCGCCCGCCTGGTCCGGGTCCAGGCGGATCTCGCCGCCGTCGGCCGGCAGGGTGGCCCGCACCGTGGCGAGGTCGTCCGCCTTGCCGCTGCGCAGCGACTCCTCGGTCATCTCGCGGAAGTCCTGGGCGATCTCGCGGTCGACCCGGTGCCCCGGCGGGAACAGCCGCTCGAGCACGGGGTCGTCCGCCACATCGGTCGCGTCGGCGGCCAGCAGCTGCTCCAGCTGGTCCAGCAGCAGGCCGACGATGCCGGCCTCGGCACGGTCCAGGCGGGCGACCAGCTGGTCACCGCGGGCACGGAACGGCTTCACAGCACTCCTTCGCCGGCAATCGCCGTCTCGGCTCCCCACCGTGCCCCGCCCGGGTGACGGGTCACGAGTCCTTCTGGTAGCTGGCCCACAGGCCGTAGGCGTGCAGCCGGCTGGTGTCGTGCTCCATCCGCTCCCGCGGCCCGGAGCTGACGATCGCCCTGCCCTCGTGGTGCACCTGCAGCATGAGCTCGGTCGCCTTCGCCTCGTCGTAGCCGAAGAGCTCCTGCAGCACGAAGGTCACGTAGGTCATCAGGTTGACGGGGTCGTTCCAGACGATGGTCACCCACGGCCGGTCGAGGTCGCTGTGCTCCTCGACGGTGCTCTCGGGCGTCCATGTCGGCGCCATGGGTCCGGCCACGGGTCCAGCTTAAGGCGCGGCGCTGCCCGCGCACCGCGGTCCGCCTACGCTCCGGAGCCATGCCGACGGCGACCGCGCTGCTCACCGACCGCTACGAGCTGACCATGCTGGCGGCGGCGCTCGCCGACGGCACGGCGGCCCGCGACTGCGTGTTCGAGGTCTTCGCCCGACGACTCCCCCACGGCCGCCGCTACGGCGTGCTGGCCGGCACCGGTCGCCTGCTGGAGGCACTGCCCGGCTTCCGCTTCGGCGAGGACGAGCTCTCCGCGCTGCGCGCCCAGGGGCTGACCGACGAGCGGCTCCTGGACTGGCTGGCCGACTTCCGGTTCTCCGGGGACATCGACGGCTACGCGGAGGGCGAGCTGTTCTTCCCGGGCTCCCCCGTGCTCACCGTGCGGGCGTCGTTCGCCGAGGGCGTGCTGCTGGAGACCCTCGCCCTGTCGATCCTCAACCACGACTCGGCGATCGCCTCGGCGGCGGCGCGGATGGTGGCCGCCGCGTGCGAGCGGCCGTGCATCGAGATGGGCTCGCGGCGCACCCACGAGGAAGCGGCGGTGGCCGCGGCGCGCGCCGCGCACCTGGTCGGCTTCGGCGCCAGCTCCAACCTGGAGGCCGGCCGCCGGTACGGGGTACCGACCACCGGCACCAGCGCGCACGCCTTCACGCTGCTGCACGACGACGAGCGGGCCGCGTTCCGGGCGCAGATCGACACCCTGGGCGTCGGGACGACGCTGCTCGTGGACACCTACGACGTCGAGCAGGGGATCCGCACCGCCGTCGAGGTGGCCGGTCCCGAGCTCGGTGGCATCCGGCTGGACTCCGGTGACCTGCCGACGCTGGCGGCCCGCGCCCGGCAGCTGCTGGACTCCCTCGGCGCGACGCGGACCCGGGTCATCGTCACGAGCGACCTCGACGAGTACGCCATCGCCGGCCTCATGGCGGCGCCGGTCGACGGCTACGGCGTGGGCACCTCGCTGGTGACCGGGTCCGGGGCACCGACGGCCGGGATGGTCTACAAGCTCGTCGAGCGGGACGGGGTGCCGGTGGCCAAGCGCTCCGAGGGCAAGAACTCCGTCGGCGGCCGCAAGTCCGCCGTGCGCCGGCACGCCGCCGACGGCACCGCGACCGCCGAGGTGGTCAGCAGCTCACCGATCCTGCCCAGCGACGGTGACCGCGACCTCGTCGTCCCCCTGGTGCGCGATGGGGAGCTGTGCGACCACGCCTCCCCGGCGCAGGCCCTGCGCACGGCCAGGGACCACCACGCCCGGGTGCGCGAGGCCCTGCCCGCGGAAGCGTGGGCGCTGTCCCGCGGTGAGCCCGCCCTCGAGACCGTTCCCGCCTGACCCGGAGCAGAAGGACCCCGTCCCCCTCGCCCCTCGCACGCTCGGGGCGAGCCTCCGGACGGGGCCGAAGAACGAGCGGAAAGGACCACCATCCCATGACCCGAGCTCTGATCGTCGTGGACGTGCAGAACGACTTCTGCGAGGGCGGCAGCCTCGCCGTGGCGGGAGGGGCCGCCGTCGCGGCCGCCGTCTCTGCGCACATCCGGTCCACGGCCTACGACCACGTCGTGGCCACCCGCGACCACCACATCGACCCGGGGCACCACTTCGCGCAGGCGCCCGACTTCGTGGAGACCTGGCCGGCGCACTGCGTCGTCGGCACCGAGGGGGTGGAACTGCACCCGGCGCTGGACCGCGGGCCGATCGAGGCGGTGTTCGACAAGGGCGAGTACGCCGCCGCCTACTCCGGCTTCGAGGCCAGCAGCGAGGGCACGGCGCTGGCCGACTGGCTCCGGGCCCGCGGCGTGGACGCCGTGGACGTCGTGGGCATCGCCACCGACCACTGCGTCCGGGCCACCGCGCTCGACGCGGTCGGCCACGGGTTCGCCACCCGGGTGCTGCTGCCGCTCACCGCCGGCGTCGCCGAGGCCACGGTCGACGCCGCCCTGGACCAGCTGCGGACCGCCGGCGTCGAGCTCGAGGGCTCGCCTCGCACGGCCTGAACGCCGCTGCGTCGACGTCCACCCTCGTCCCGCGGCGTCCGCCCCCACCGGAGACGGTGAGGGCGGAGGCGCCATGATCAGGTTCCCTGATCGTGGCCGCCCGCGTCGAGGATCTCGTCGCGCGAGAAGCCGAGCACCTGCAGGACCGCGTCCAGGTAGGGCTGGTTCAGCGCGGTGTGGGCCTGCTCCCGCACGAACGGTTTCGCGTTGAAGGCGATGCCCAGACCGGCGGTGTTGAGCATGTCCAGGTCGTTGGCGCCGTCGCCGACCGCCACGGTCTGGTCCAGCGGGATGCCGTACTGCTCCGCGAAGCGGGCCAGGGCACGCGCCTTTCCCGGCCGGTCCACGATCTCGCCCACCAGGTCCCCGGTGAGCCGGCCGTCGACGACCTCCAGGGTGTTGGCCGCGGCGAAGTCCAGGCCCAGGCTCTCGGCCAGCGGATCGGTGATCTGGGTGAAGCCGCCGCTGACGATGCCGCAGCGGAAGCCGAGCCGCTGCAGGGTCCGGATCAGGGTGCGCGCCCCGGGCGTCAGCACCAGGTGCTCGCGCACCTCGTCCAGGACCTCCTCGGGCAGCCCGGCGAGCACGGCGACCCGCGCCCGGAGCGACTCGGCGAAGTCGAGCTCGCCGTTCATGGCCGCGGCGGTGATGCGGGCGACCTCGGCCGCACGCCCCGCACGGGCGGCCAGCTCGTCGATGACCTCACCCCGCACCAGCGTGGAGTCGACGTCCAGCACGATGAGCCGCTTGCTCCGCCGGGCCACCCCCACCTGCTCGACGGCGATGTCGGCGCCGGTGGCGGCGGCCACGGCTCCCAGCGCGGTGCGCAGCTCGGTGGACTCCGCCCCGGAGACGGTCAGCTCGAAGCTGGTGACCGGGTAGTCGGAGAGCCGACGGATCGCGTCGATGTTGCCGCCGATGCCGGCCACGGCGCGCGCCGCGCCGGCCACGGCCTCGGGGGGCACCGGCCGGCCGAGCACGATCACGTGGTGCGGCCGCCCCACGGGGACCGGTGCGGGTACCGGTCCGCCCGCGGACTCCACCGTCACCCGGACGCCCACCGCGGCCTCGACCTCGCCGGCCACCCGCTCCAGGTGCGCCAGCAGGGCCGGCTCGTCCGCCGGGGGGCGCCCGTCGGCGGTCAGGGCCGCCACGACCACGCCGAGGACCAGGTGCCCGTGCACGACCACCTGCTCGACGTCGAGGACCTCGACGACCGGGCTGTCGTCGGTGATCGCCGACAGCGCACCGAACAGCTGCGCCGTCACCCCGGGGCGGTCGGCGCCGGTGACGGTCAGCACGGCCCGCGCCGCTCCGGGATCGGCGACCGACGGCTGGCGAGGTGTGGGGTGGAGCGGCACGGCGCCATCGTGCCTGACCCACCCCCGGGAAACGCCGAGAGGCCCAGGACCGTGGTGGTCCTGGACCTCTCCGTGGCCCCCTGCAGGGCCCCGGCGCGAGCTTGCGAGCGACGGGGGGCAGGGGGTGTTTTTCAGGTGGGGTCGGGGTCGTTCGGCCCCTGCCGGCGGCCGGCGGTGCCGCCGAGCTCGCTGACGCCCGCGTAGGGCTCGTGCCGCTTGCCGACGTGAGCCTCGTCCTGCAGCCGCTGGAGGAGGTGCGGATAGTGCGCCTCGAACGCCGGACGCTCCGAGCGGATCTTGGGGATCTCGACGAAGTTGTGCCGCGGCGGCGGGGACGACGTCGCCCACTCCAGCGAGTTGCCGTGGCCCCACGGGTCGTCGCGGACCGCGAGCTTCCCGTACTTCCACGACTTCACGACGTTGTAGACGAACGGGATGGTCGCTGCACCGAGCACGAAGGAGAAGATCGTGGAGATCGCATGCATGGTCGTGAACCCGTCCGTGGCCACGTAGTCCACGTACCGGCGCGGCATGCCTTCGGCGCCCAGCCAGTGCTGGATCAAGAACGTGCCGTGGAAGCCGATGAAGGTCAGCCAGAACTGCAGCTTCCCCAGCCGCTCGTCCATCATCCGGCCGCACATCTTCGGGAACCAGAAGTAGATGCCGCCGTAGGCGGCGAACACGACGGTGCCGAAGACCACGTAGTGGAAGTGCGCGACGACGAAGTAGCTGTCGTTGACGTGCCAGTCCAGCGGCGGGCTGGCCAGCAGCACGCCGGTGAGCCCACCGAGGAGGAAGGTCACCAGGAAGCCGACCGCGAACAGCATGGGCGTCTCGAAGGTGAGCTGCCCGCGCCACATGGTGCCGATCCAGTTGAAGAACTTGATGCCGGTGGGCACGGCGATCAGGTACGTCAGGAAGGCGAAGAACGGCAGCAGCACGGCGCCGGTCGCGAACATGTGGTGCGCCCACACGGCCACCGACAGCGCGGCGATGGAGCAGGTCGCGAAGACCATGCCCTTGTAGCCGAACAGCGGCTTGCGGGAGAAGACCGGGATGATCTCGGTGATGATGCCGAAGAACGGCAGCGCGATGATGTAGACCTCGGGGTGCCCGAAGAACCAGAACAGGTGCTGCCACAGCATCGGGCCGCCGTTCTCATCCGAGTAGATGAGGGCGCCGAGGTTGCGGTCGGCCAGCATGCCGAAGATCGCGGCGGTCAGGATCGGGAACGCGAAGAGGACGAGAACGCTGGTGATCAGCGTGTTCCAGACGAAGATCGGCATCCGGAACAGCGTCATGCCCGGCGCGCGGAGGCAGACGATCGTGGCGATGAAGTTGACCGCGCCGAGGATCGTGCCCAGACCGCTCACGGCCAGGCCGGCGAACCAGAGGCTCGCGCCCGGCCCCGGCGAGTGCACGCCGTTGGACAGCGGCGCGTAGGCGTACCAGCCGAAGTCGGCGGCGCCACCCGGCGTGAGGAAGCCCGAGACGGCGATCAGGCTGCCGAAGAAGAACAGCCAGAAGGACAACGCGTTCAGCCGCGGGAACGCGACGTCGGGCGAGCCGATCTGCAGCGGCATGATCAGGTTCGAGAACGCGAAGAACAGCGGCGTCGCGAACATCAGCAGCATGACCGTGCCGTGCATGGTGACCAGCTGGTTGTACTGCTCGGGCGAGAGGAACTGCAGGCCCGGGCGCCCCAGCTCGCCACGCATCAGCATGGCCATCAGTCCGCCCAGGATGAAGTAGGCGAACGAGGTGGCCATGTACATCAGACCGATGGTCTTGTGGTCGGTGGTCCGCAGCAGGTTCGACAGCCGCGAGCCCTTCTCGACCACGTGAGCCGGGCTGGGCCGGCTCACGATGGGCGCCGGTGCAATCGTCACGGCTGGCAGCTTAGACCGTGTGGCTCGTCGGCTCAGGACGGGCGTGGCGGGCGTGGCGGAACGATCACCGGACGCGCGCGTACGTCGTCACGTCGACCGAGATCGTGAGCTGCGTGGACGCCGGGAGATGCCGCAGGGACGCCGCCAGACCGTCCGGCGTGAGGTGGCGGGCGTGCGGCCCCATCCCCACCAGGGTGGCGATGTCCTCCCGCTGCACGGACGCCGTCCAGCGGTGCGCGGACCCGCCGACGCGCGCCAGGTGCGGCTCGAGGGTGGCGGCCAGCCGCTCTGCCTTCGCCGGGTCGACGCGGAGCAGCCCGAGCGGGCCGACGATCTCCGCGAGGTGGTCGGGAGCCGGTGTCACCACCACCAGGTGACCACCAGGTCGCAGCACCCGGGCGATCTCCGGCCCGTTGCGCGGGGCGAAGACGACGAGCACCCGGTCGGCGACGCCGTCGAGCACCGGCAGCCGCGCCCAGGCGTCCGCCACGACGGCAGCGGCGCGGGGGTGCGCCCGGGCGGCCCGGCGCGCGGCGTAGCGGGAGGCGTCGAGCACCAGACCCACCGCGCCGGGGAGCCGGTCGAGCAGCCGGGCCAGGTGGTGGCCGGTTCCGCCGCCGAGGTCGAGGACGGTGCGGGGCGGCACCTCCCCCGCCGAGGAGACGGCCTGGCCCAGCGCCGCCGTCAGGCCGTCGTAGTGACCGGCCGAGAGGAAGGCCACCCGGTCGGCCACCATCTCCGCCGAGTCGCCCGTCGGCGGGCGGCGGTCCGGGGGCAGCAACGTGAGGTGCCCCTGCCGAGCGCGGTCCACCCGGTGCCCGGCGGCGCACCGCACGCCCGTCCCGGAGGGATCCAGCTCGAAGGGCGCCCGGCAGACCGGGCAGGCGAGCAGGGCGACGGCGCGCGGGTCCAGCGGCGGGGCGCTCACCGCCGCGGCGGGACGGCGTGGAACGTCACGTCGCGCAGCCGGCCGTCGTCGGCCACGGCGGTGACGTAGGTGCCGTGCGGCTGACGACGCCGGTCCGTCGGTGAACCGGGGTTCAGCAGCCGCAGACCGGAGGCCGCGGTCGTGTCCCAGGGGATGTGGCTGTGCCCGAACACCAGCACGTCGACATCGGGGAAGCGGGCGGCGCACCGCGCCTCGCGCCCCTTGGCGTCGCCCGTCTCGTGCACGACGGCGAACCGCAACCCCGCCACCTCGAACCGGGCCACCTCGGGCAGCCGCTCCCGCAACGGTCCGTGGTCGTTGTTGCCGTACACCGCCTCGAGCCGCCGCGACCGCCGCTCGTACTCGTCCAGCAGCGCGACGTCCACCCAGTCCCCGGCGTGGACGACGACGTCCGCGGCCTCGATCTCGGCCCACAACGCATGAGGCAGGTCACGCGCCCGCTTCGGTACGTGCGTGTCGGAGGTGAACACCATCGAAACAGGCACGACGACATGGTGGCAGGCCACCACGTTCCTGGATCGGCCGACGACCCGGCCCCTCCGGGGGCGCGGGCCGCTCGCGCCCCGGGCCGGGCTCAGCTCAGCCCCGCTCGGCCAGCTGCCTCAGCCGGGCGTTGTAGGCGTCGAGCTCGGCGTCCCCGGAGCGGTCCTCGGCCCGGTCCAGCCGCCGGGCGTGCCGGTCGTCCGAGCGGGCCCAGGAGAAGAAGACGACCGCGAGCACGAGCACGGTGGGCAGTTCGCCGAAAGCCCAGACGATGCCGCCGGCCACGCCCTGGTCGCGGAGCGGGTCCACGCCCCACCCGGCCGGCGGCTCGGCGAAGCTGTCGACGACGAGCGAGCCGGACATCATGATCGCCACGCCGAAGAACGCGTGGAACGGCACCGGCAGGAACAGCTCGATCATCCGCCCCGGGTGGCTCATCGTCCGCGGCCACGGGTCCTGGGCCACGATCGGGCCGAAGAACAGCAGCCCGGTGACGACGAAGTGGGCGAGCATGACCTGGTGCCCGACCGGGTTGGCCATGAGCGCGTCGAACAGCGGCGTGAAGTAGACGCCGTAGAGGCTCGCGATGAACAGCGGCACGCTGAACAGCGGGTGCGCGACGAACCGGGCGAACCGGCTGTGCAGCAGGTCCAGGAGCAGCGCGCGCGGTGTGCCGGCGGCGCCCTGACCGCGCGGCAGGGTGCGCAGCGCGAGGGTGATGGGCGCGGCGAGGAGCAGCAGCAGCGGCGTGATCAGCGACAGCACCATGTGCTGGGTCATGTGGATGCTGAAGATCACCATGCTGTAGCCGTTGAACCAGGTGCCGGTGACCGCGAACAGCGACGCACACCCGGTGATCCAGGCCAGGGTCCGCCACCACGGCCAGGACACCCCGGAGCGACGCAGCCGCACCACTGCGGCCACGTACACGGCGATCCCGACCAGGCTGAGGACGGCGAGGACCGACCAGCCGTCGAGGTGCGGCAGGAACAGCCGGCCCGCCGTCGGCGGGACCTCGGGGACCCACATGCCCGAGTGGTGCCCGTGCTCCACCGCGATCTCCTCCTACCGGCCGGTCCGCCCTCCCACTGTCCCACCGCGGCGGCCGGCTGGAGCGGCCACCCTTCCGGGACCCACGCCGAGCAGGGGGCCTCGTTCAGTCGTGGACGGGCGCCTCGTGCCCCGCGTGCGACGCGGCCTCGATCTGGAACGTGCAGTGCTCGACGTCGAAGTGGTCCCCCAGACACGAGCACAGGGCGTCGAGCACCCGTCCGCCGTGGCCGGCGGCCAGCGCCTCGTCCGACACGACCACGTGCGCTGACAGCACCGGGAGCCCGGAGGTGATGGTCCAGGCGTGCAGGTCGTGCACCCCCTGCACGCCCTCGACCCCGAGGATGTGCGCCCGCACACGGTCCATGTCCACGCCCCGGGGCGCCGCCTCCAGCAGCACGTCCAACGCCTCGCGCAGCAGGTGCCAGGCGCGCGGCAGCACCAGGGCCCCGATGGCCAGCGACGCGACGGTGTCCGCCGGCGTCCACCCGGTCGTCGCGATGACGACGGCGGCCACGATCACCGCCACCGACCCGAGGGCGTCGGCGAGCACCTCCAGGTAGGCGCCCCGCACCGCGAGCGACTGGCCCTGCCCCCGGCGCAGCACCAGGAGCCCGGCCAGGTTGACCACCAGGCCGACCGCCGCGATGGCCAGCATCGGACCCGAGTCGACCTCGGGCGGGTCCCCGATCCGACGGACGGCCTGCACGAGCACGAAGCCGGCCACCCCCAGCAGGAGCAGTCCGTTGGCCACGGCGGCCAGGATCTCGGCGCGCTGCCAGCCGAAGGTGCGGCGTCCCGCGGCCGGCCGCTGCGCGAGCGTGACCGCTCCCAGCGCGAGGGCGATGCCCGCGGCGTCGGTGGCCATGTGGCCGGCGTCGGCCAGCAGGGCCAGCGATCCGGAGACGACGGCGCCGACGACCTCGGCGACCAGCACGCCGACCGTGAGCACGAGGACGACGGCGAGCCTGCGGCGCTGCGGCCCCGCGGCCGTTGCCGGCCCGTGCGCGTGGCCGTGCCCCATCGACTTCTCCTCGACCCGTGTCGGACGACGCTCCAGTGTCCCCTGTGCACGATGCCCCCTTCCGGAACAGCCGGCAGGGGGCATCGCGTCGGTCGTGCGGGGGCGGTCAGACGTGGACGCCGCGCTCCCGGAGATAGGGCAGCGGGTCGACCTTCTGCCCGTTGAGGCCGCCGACGTGCACCTCGAAGTGCAGGTGCGGGCCGGTGGACTGCCCACGGTTGCCCAGCAGGGCGATGCTGTCGCCGGCGCGGACGATCTGGCCGGCCTCGACCAGGACCTCGTCCATGTGGCCGTAGACGGTGACGTCGCCGTTGTCGTGCTGGATGTAGACCGCGAGGCCGAAGCCGCTGGCGGGCCCGGCCTCGAGCACGACGCCGTCCATGACCGCGCGCTCCGGGGTGCGCATCGGCGCGGCCAGGTCGATCCCGGCGTGCAACGTTCCCCAGCGGGCACCGAACCCGCTCGTGAGCCGTGCACCGTCCACCGGGTGCACGACCTTGGGCCGGGCTGCCTCGGCCGCCGCCTCGGTGGCGACGCGGTCCGCCTCGGCCTGGGCGTCCGCGGCGGCGATCCGCTCCGCGTCGCGCTCGGTGCGGCTGGCCACCAGCTCGCTGAGCCGGTCGGTGGCGTCGGCGTCGATGATCTCGCGCGACGGCGCCTCGGCCTGCAGCCCCAGCTGCTCGGCGACGCTGACCGAGTGGCTCACGGTGGTGGTCGCGACCGCGGTGGGCGTTCCCGTGGAGGCACCGCTGATGCTCATGGCACCCAGGAGCGCGGCGGCCAGGTAGAGGGCGGGCCGACGGCGTGCGATCGCCGCGCGCCGGGTCAGCAGTCCCCGGCGCCCGCGGGCGAATGCCGCCACGACACGGGTCGGGTCGGCGGCGGGCGCGGACGGCTCGGTCGCCGGCGGCGCCTCGACGACCACCGGGGTGGCCGGCGCGGACCGGACCTCCTCCTTGACGACGACGACGGGCTCGGCCGGCGCGGGCACGGGCTGCTCGACGAGCGCGGCGAGGTCGGCCAGCGCGGCCGGTGCGACGGCGCGCTTGTACGGCGTCGGGCGGCGGGCCGCCGGGGCCTTCGTCGCGGCCTGGGCCACGACCGTCCGCGCTGCGGTGATCCGCGCCGAGCGCGGCGTCTCGGCGCGGTGCCGGCCACCGCTCCGGGAACGGCCGGCGGGCCGGTCGGACGCCGGGGTGGCGGTCGCCGCCGTGGCCCGTGCCGCCTTGGCGGCCCCGGGCTTCGCAACGGCTGCGGACTTGGTAGCGGGCTCGGCAGCCGCGGGCTTCGCAACGGCCGCGGACCTGGTAGCGGTCGCCTTGGCGGCCGCGGGCTTCGCAACGGCCGCGGGCTTCGCAACGGCCGCGGGCTCGTCGGTCGCGGGCTTGACAGCGGTCGCCTGGGCTGCGGTGGGCTTGACAGCCGCGGCCTTGGCAGCGGCCGCCTTGGCGGCCGCCGGCTTCACGGCCGCCTTCGCGGTCGCCGCCGTGGCAGCGGGCATCTCGGCAGCCGCGGCCTTGGCGACGGCGGCCTTCACCGCGGTCACCTCGCCGGCGACCGGCTCGGCAGCGGCGCTCCTCGCGGCAGCGCGCTTGGCCGCCCCAGCCGCACGAGCCGCGGTCGCGGCCTTGCGGGTCGCGGCGGCAGTGGCCGTCGCCGCCTTGGCCGAGGCGGCCTTCGCCGTGGCGGCGGTGACGGTCACGGCCTTGGAGTTCGCCGCCTTGGCCGTCACCGTCCGAGCCGCCTTCGCCTTGGCGGCGAGGGTTCCTGCCGCACCGGCGGCGGACGTGCCGCCCGTGGCGCGCGCAGCGGTCTTGGCCGCCCGGGCGCCCCGGGTCGCCGTGGTGGGAGTGGTCGAGTCGGTGGCCCTGCCGGCCCCACCCTGCTGCGCCTTCCCCTGGCGCTGCGGCGGGACCGTGGACTCGGCCTTCTCCCCGCGGTTCCCGCTGGACGAGGTGCTCGTCGAGCGAGAAGGGGCGAGCGCCGTGGTGGCCTGATCGACCGGCGCCGCGCCCTCTGCGAGGAGGCGGTCGTGGTGGAGCGAACTCATGCACCTGACTTCCGTCGGCGGACATTGCACAGGACTCCCGGGGAGAGGAGCGGGGCCCATGTAAACACGGCGTGATGGTTTCGTGATCTCCGGAACGGGTTACGAACCTGTGGTTCTGTGAACCGGGTCACGTAGATCGGCAGCTTCAAGTAGCCAGAGCGTGAACGAACTCGAACAGAGCGTGACTGACGCGCCGTGGATGGTTGAGAGTCGCGCGATCCGGGTCACGAAGGGTCCTGAGGCCCTTTTCCGCGGTCCGATCGAGGGAGATTTCGCATGCGCGCAGTGACTTGGCACGGCCGGGCAGACGTCCGGGTGGACACGGTGCCGGACCCGGTGATCCAGGACCCCACGGACGTCATCGTCGAGATCACCTCCACCGGTGTCTGCGGCTCCGACCTGCACCTGATCGAGGTCATGGCGCCGTTCATGTCGGTGGGTGACGTGATGGGGCACGAGCCCATGGGGATCGTCCGCGAGGTCGGCCGGGACGTGACTGCGGTGAAGGCCGGCGACCGCGTCGTCGTGCCGTTCAACATCTCCTGCAACACCTGCTGGATGTGCTCGCAGGGGCTCCAGTCGCAGTGCGAGACGACGCAGAACCGCGAGCAGGGCTTCGGCGCCTCCCTCTTCGGCTACACGAAGCTCTACGGCCAGGTCCCCGGCGGCCAGGCGGAGTACCTGCGGGTCCCGTTCGGCAACACGTTGCCGATCAAGGTGCCCGACGCCCCGCTCGACGACCGGTTCGTCTACCTCTCCGACGTCCTGCCCACCGCGTGGCAGGCGGTCCAGTACGCCGGCATCCCCGACGGCGGCACCGTGCTGGTGCTGGGGCTCGGCCCGATCGGCGACATGTGCACCCGCATCGCCAAGCACCTCGGCGCCGGCCAGGTCATCGCCTCCGACGTCGTCCCCGAGCGGTTGGCCCGCGCGCGGCGCAACGGCATCACGGTCATCGACTCCACCGACCAGGCCGAGGTCGTCGCCCGCGTGCGCGACCTCACCGACGGACGCGGACCGGACTCGGTCATCGACGCCGTCGGCATGGAGGCGCACGGCTCGCCGGTGGCCTCCGCACTGCAGAAGGCGACGGCGATCGTCCCCGACGCGATCATGGAGAAGGTCATGCAGGTCGCCGGCGTCGACCGGCTCGCCGCGCTGAACACGGCCATCGAGGCGGTCCGCCGCGGCGGCACCATCTCGCTGTCCGGCGTCTACGGGGGCGCGACCGACCCGATGCCGCTGATGCGCATGTTCGACAAGCAGATCCAGCTGCGCATGGGGCAGGCCAACGTCTGGCGCTGGGTGCCCGACATCCTCCCGCTGCTGATCGACGGGGACCCGCTGGGCGTCGACGAGTTCGCCACCCACCGGGTGCCGCTGGAGCAGGCGCCCGAGGCCTACGCCAACTTCCGCGAGAAGAAGGAAGGCACCGTCAAGGTCCTCCTGCAGCCCTGACCGTGCCGGCGGGGCCGGTGGAATCCGCCGGCCCCGCCGCACATGCCCACCCGCCGACGGGTACGGGGCCACCATGACGACCACCACCGCGGAGAAGTCCGGCAGCTACCGCCTCGGCGACCGGGAGGTGCACCGGCTCGGTTACGGCGCCATGCAGCTCGCCGGCCCCCACGTCATGGGCCCGCCCGCCGACCGGGACGCCGCGATCGCCGTGCTGCGGCGCGCCGTCGAGCTCGGGGTCGACCACATCGACACCAGCGACTACTACGGCCCGACGGTCGTGAACGAGCTGATCCGGGAAGCCCTCCACCCCTATCCCGAGGGCCTGGTCGTCGTCACCAAGGTCGGGGCCCGCCGGACCGAGGACGGCGGCTGGCCGGAGGCGCTCGACCCGGACGATCTGCGCCGCGCGGTGCACGAGAACCTGGAGCACCTGGGCGTCGAGTCGCTCGACGTCGTGAACCTCCGCATGCCCGGGTTCGCCGAGCCGGTCGAGCGCTCGCTGGCCGAGCCGTTCGAGGCGCTGGCGGCGCTGCGGCAGGAAGGGCTGGTCCGGCACCTGGGCGTCAGCAACGTGACGCCGCAGATGTACGCCGAGGCCCGAGCCATCGCTCCGGTCGTCTGCGTGCAGAACCACTACAACCTGGTGCACCGCGCCGACGACCCGCTGATCGACGCGCTCGCCCGCGACGGCGTCGCGTACACGCCGTTCTTCCCGCTCGGTGGCTTCAGCCGGCTGCAGTCCGCGGCCCTCAACACGGTGGCCCGCCGGCTGGAGACGACGCCGCTGCAGGTGGCCCTCGCCTGGCTGCTCGCCCGCTCCCCCAACCTGCTGCTCATCCCCGGGACGTCGTCGGTCGCCCATCTGGAGGAGAACCTGCAGGCGGCGGCCCGGGTCCTCGGCCCCGCGGAGCTCGAGGAGCTGGACCGCATCGGCGGCACCGGCGAGCCCGACGTCGACCTCTGACACCCCGGGGCGGGGAGCTCATCCCGCCCCGACCGGCCCCGCACGCGGTCGAGGTGGTCGTTGCCCAGCACCCGTCGGGTCCAGCCGCGTGCGGAGGGCGACGAACCCCGCCGGCCCGTCCCCCACCTACCGCGGCGAGGGCCGCGCCTCCGGCTGACCGCCGGTGGCGCGGCTCAGCGGGCGCGGGCGACCCGGGTCTCGTCGAACACCGGCTCGGTCGACTCGTAGACCCGGCCGTCGGACCCGAAGACGAGGAAGCGGTCGAAGGAGCGGGCGAACCAGCGGTCGTGGGTGACCGCCAGCACCGTGCCGTCGAACGCGGCCAGCGCCTCCTCCAGCGCCTCGGCCGACAGCACGTCCAGGTTGTCCGTCGGCTCGTCGAGCAGCAGCAGCGTCGCCCCGGACAACTCGAGCAGCAGGATCTGGAAGCGGGCCTGCTGCCCACCGGAGAGGGACCGGAACACCTGGTCGCCGGCCTCGGCCAGCCCGTAGCGGCGCAGCGCGGCCATGGCCCGCCCGCGGTCCACACCCGGCCGGTCCGGCTCACCGTGCCAGAGCAGGTCGACCGGGGTCCGGTCCTGCCACTCCGGGTGGGCGTGCGTCTGGGCGAAGAAACCGGGGACGACGCGCGCGCCGAGCCGGCAACCGCCGGTGTGCGCCACGTCCTGCCCGGCCAGCAGCCGGAGGAAGTGCGACTTGCCGGCACCGTTCGCGCCGAGGACGCCGACCCGGTCGCCGTACCAGACCTCCAGGTCGAAGGGCTGCATCAGACCGGTCAGCTCCAGCTGCTCGGCCATGACGGCCCGCACCCCGGTGCGGCCACCCCGCAGCCGCATCGCCACCTTCTGCTCCGGCGGGCGCTCCGGCGGCGGCCCGGCCGCCTCGAACTTGGCCAGCCGGGTCTGCATGGCGTGGTAGCGGTTGGCCATGTCCGGCGAGTTCGCCGCCTGCTGCTGCAGGGTGCGCACCAGGTCCACCAGCCGCTGGTGCTCCTCGTCCCACCGCCGGCGGAGCTCCGCCAGGCGTTCGTGCCGCGCAGCCCGCGCGTCGTGGTAGCTGGCGAAGCCACCGCCGTGGACCCAGGCCGTCCCGCCCTCGACGGTCACCACGCGGTCGGCGACCCGGGCCAGCAGCTCCCGGTCGTGGCTGACGAACAGCACCGTCTTCCGCGTCTCGAGCAGCCGGTCCTCCAGCCACCGCTTGCCGGGGACGTCGAGGTAGTTGTCCGGCTCGTCGAGCAGCAGCACCTCGTCGGGGCCGCGCAGCAGCGCCTCCAGGGCCAGCCGCTTCTGCTCGCCCCCGGACAGCGTGTTCAGCTCGCGGTACTTGCAGCGGTCGTAGGGCACGCCCAGGGCGGCGACGGTGACGGTGTCCCAGGTGACCTCGGCGTCGTACCCACCGGCGTCGCCCCACTGGGCCAGCGCGTCCGCGTAGGCCATCTGCGAGCGCTCGTCGTCGGTCTCCATCAGCGTCAGCTCGCTGGCCTCGAGCGCGTCCCAGGCCGCTCGCACGGCGGGCGGCGAGAGATCGACGAGGAGCCGCTGGACGGTGGTGCCGTCCCTCACGGAGCCGATGAACTGCCGCATGACGCCCAGCCCGCCCGTGCGTGCGATCGAACCCGCCTCCGGGACCAGGTCCCCGGCGATGATCCGCAGCAGCGTCGTCTTCCCGGCGCCGTTCTCACCCACCAGCGCGGCGCGGGCGCCCTCCCCGACGCGGAAGTTCACGTCGTCCAGCAGCAGCCGCCCGTCGGAGAGGGTGTGCCGGACCGCACTGACGTCGACGTAGCCCACGCCGACATCCTCCCGTGCCCGGCAACCGCTTTCGCGGTCAGGCGATGTGCCGGTCCAGCCGGTAGCGGGCCAGCCGCTCGACCAGCTCGGGCAGCGCCCCGACCGGGGACCCGCCCAGATCCTTGCGGCAGTCCCGCACGACACGGACGACCAGCTGCGGACGCAGCCGACCGGCGTACTCCACGTGCAACCGGTCCACGGCCTGGTCGACCGAGGAGTCGGTGACCTCCGCGGGCCGGCAGCCGTCGGAACGCTCCGGCGTCGGACCGGAGGCGCCGGGCGGAACAGCCAGGGTCATGGACGGTCCTCACGTCTTTCGAGGGGATCGCCGGCCGGTCGGCCCGGCGATTCCCATACGGTGCCGTACCGCATCGCCGGAGACCAGGGACCTAGGTCACCGCGGGAACCCGCCGGTCTCACCTCAGGACGCGGGAAAGGCGTCGGCGCCGGCGTGCGTGGCGGCCACCGCGTCGCGCAGCAGGGCGCCCAGCTCGACGGTGTCGACGGTGTCAGGGACGGGAACCGGATGCAGCCCTTCCCGCACGAGACCTTGCCCGGCCGCCCCGCCCTGGCCTCGGGCAGGTACGGCCCGTCGACCTCGGCCGGTGGGGCACCAGTCCGTGGCCGACCATGACCGTCGATCTCCGGCGCCGCGCAGCCCTCAGCCCAGAGCGATCGACAGCACCGTCGCGCCGGCCGCGAGGACCATCGCCAGGACGACGAGCGAGGCGATCAACCTGCGCCGTCGCTCCGCGTCGCGTCCTCCGGCTCCACCCATCCCCATCACGGTCCGGAGGCTACCGGGAACGTCCGCCGGGAAGTCGCTTCCGCGACGTCGTACCCGCCTGCGACCGTGGGCGCGTGACCAGCCTGCGCGACCTCGCCCTGATGCGTCTGGTGGCCCAGCAGCTGGCAGGCCCCCCGGCGGAGGACCCGGCGGCCGCCGTGCGCCGGCTCGCCGCCGTGCAGGGGCAGGACTTCCCCGGCGCGGTGACCTCCGTGGCCCTGCGTGCCGCGGGCCACCGGCGCGAGGACGTGCTGGCGGCGCTGGACGGGGGCACGGTCGTGCGGTCGTGGCCGATGCGGGGAACGCTGCACCTGCTGCTCGCCGAGGACCTCCCGTGGCTGCTGGAGCTGCTCGGTCCGCGGGCCCTCACCGGTCTGGCGAGGCGCCGGGCCGCACTGGAGCTCACCGAGGAGCAGGCCGAGCGCGCCCGCGACATCGCGGTCGCCGTCCTCTCCGGGGGCCGGCGGCTCTCCCGCACCGGCCTGCTCGCGGCCATCGACGCCGGGGGCGTCTCCACCACCGGTCAGCGGGGCTACCACCTGCTGTGGTTCCTGGCCCAGACGGGGACGCTCTGCCTCGGGCCCACCGACGACGGCGAGCAGCAGTTCGTCCTGCTCGACGAGTGGGTGCGTGCCCCCCGGCGGCTGCAGGGCGAGGAGGCCCTGGCCGAGCTCGCGCTGCGCTTCTTCCGCGGGCACGGCCCGGCCACCGTGGCCGACCTCGTCCGCTGGGCCGGCAGCACCGTGCGCGACGTCCGGACCGGGGTGGCGGCCGCCGGGGACCGGCTGGCCCGGCTGGAGGTGGACGGCACCGAGCACCTCCTCGACCCGGGGCTGCCCGACCTGCTCCGGGTCCACCGCGACGCGGCCCGGGCCGTTCGACTGCTGCCCGGTTTCGACGAGTTCGTGCTGGGTTACGCCGACCGCGGCGCGGTCCTCGACCCACGTTTCGCCGAGCGGATCGCGCCGGGGCGCAACGGCGTCTTCCGGCCGACCGTGGTCAGGGACGGACGGATCGTGGGCACCTGGCGGTGGACCGGCACGGGCCGCCGGCGCACCGCCGTCGCGGAGCTCTTCGAGCCGGGGGACGACGGGCTCGCCGCCGCCGTCCCCTCGTTGGCCGCGGCGCTGCCCTAGCTAGCCGTCAGCCGCGCCGCTCGACGAGGAAGACCGGGATCCGCCGGTCGGTCTTCTGCTGGTACTCGGCGTAGGGCGGGTAGGCCGCCACTGCGCGCTCCCACCACCGGGCGCGCTCCTCGCCGGAGATCTCCCTGGCGACGCCGTCCCACGGCTCCGGCCCGTCCTGCACGGTGACCTGGTCGGGACGGGCGCGCAGGTTGGCCACCCAGGCCGGGTCCGTCGGCGCACCGCCCTGGGAGCCGACCATGGCGTAGACGCCCTCGTGCTCGACCCGCATCAGCGGCTGCTTGCGCACCTTCCCGCTCTTCGCGCCGCGGGTGCTGAAGATGACGACCGGCAGGCCGGTGTCCCGCAGGGTGTTGGCCTCCCGGCCGCCCGTGGCCTCGTAGCGCTCCACCTGGTCGCGGACCCACTGCTGCGGACTCGGCTCGTACTCACCCTCCAGCGGCATGCCCCGAATCTAGGACGGCGGCGGCCGCCCGGCTCGACGACCCGAGTCGCGGCCCCCCGGGACCGGTGGCACGGTTCGGGCGGCTGATCGACGGGAGGAACACCGGGCATGCGGTACAGCGAGGGCGGCAGCCTCGACACGTCCAACGTGCGGGACGTGCGGGGCGGCGGCGGGTTCGGGGGCCGCCGTGGCGTGGCGGTCGGCGGTGGCGGGCTCGGTCTCGTCGGGCTCGTCGTGGTGGTGCTCATCCAGGTGCTGGGGGGCGGCGGCGAGGGCGCGGGCCCGGGGCTCGGCACCCTGTCCGGGCTCGGCGAGGGGCAGACCACCGACAACGCGCGGCTCGAGCAGAACTGCCGCACGGGGGCGGACGCCAACGAGTCCGTCGAGTGCGCCGTCGTGGCCGACATCGAGTCGGTCCAGGACTTCTGGAGCCGCACGCTCGGGGAGCGGTACGTCCCCACGCAGACGGTGTTCTTCTCCGGTTCGGTGCAGACCAGCTGCGGCGGTGCGACCAGCGGGTCGGGCCCGTTCTACTGCCCTGCGGACCAGCTCGTGTACATCGACCTCAGCTTCTTCGACCAGCTGGAGCAGCAGTTCGGCGCGCAGGGCGGGCTGTTCGTCAACGCCTACATCATCGCCCACGAGTACGCCCACCACGTCCAGAACCTGCTGGGCACCAACCGGCAGGTCACCCCGGGCGAGACCGGTCCGGCCAGCGGCACGGTGCGCCTGGAGCTGCAGGCCGACTGCTACGCCGGGGCGTGGGCCGACCACGCCGAGACCGTGCCCGACGACTCCGGTCAGCCGCTGATCGCCGAGATCACCGAGGACGACATCAACCGGGCCCTCGACGCCGCCGGCCGCATCGGCGACGACTTCATCCAGGAGAACCTGGGCGGTGGGACCGTCGATCAGGACGCCTTCACCCACGGCTCCTCCGAGCAGCGCCAGCTCTGGTTCCGGACCGGGTACGAGACCGGTGACCCGCGTGCCTGCGACACCTTCGCCACGGACGACCTCGGCTGACAGAAGGACCCCCATGCCCCCCACCACTCGCACGCTCGCGTCGGGCCCCTGCACGGGGGCCACCAACCTCCGGGTCACCCGGGACGGGCAGGTGGCCACGCTGACCATCGACCGCCCGGAGAAGCGCAACGCGATGACCGTCGGCATGTGGGCCGCCCTGCCCGGCGTGCTCGCACCGCTGGCCGCCGACGCCTCCGTCCGCGTGCTCGTCGTCACCGGCGAGGGACCCAGCTTCTGCGCCGGCGCCGACATCACCGACCTGCTGCGCGGTGACGACCCGGCCGACCCGATGGCCGACGTCCGACGGCACAACCTCGCCGCCCAGGCGGCGCTGCGCGACTTCCCCAAGCCGACGCTGGCGATGGTGCGGGGGCACTGCATCGGCGGCGGCGTCGAGCTGGCCACCTGCTGCGACCTGCGGTTCGCCGACCCGACGGCGGTGTTCGGGGTGACGCCGGCGAAGGTCGGCATCGTCTACACGCCGTCCTCCACCCGGGCACTGCTCGACCTCGTCGGTCCGGCCACGACCAAGTACCTGCTCTACAGCGGGGAACTGCTGGACGCCCCGACGGCACTGCGCACCGGGCTGGTCGACCAGGTGGTGGAGGCCGACGGCCTGGAGGAGGAGGTGCGGCGCTTCGCCGACGTGCTGGCCTCCCGTTCGGCCCTCACCCAGCGGGCCACCAAGGAGGTCGTCGCCGCACTCACCCTCGGTGACGACGGCGAGGCGGTCGCCGCGTCCCGGTACCGGGAGACCATCGCCGCAGGCGAGCTGGCCGAGGGCGTGCGGGCATTCACCGAGCGCCGCGTGCCGCGCTTTTCCTGGCCGAACTGATCATTCCGGTTTCGCACCACCTGTTGGCGGGGTACCTGACCCTCCGCGAGGAACGGCGCTCTAGCCGAGCGGCAGAAGGACGGCGCAGCGCACGGCGCTGCACTTCCCTGTCCCCCCCCCGATCCCGCCCCGGACCGCACGGATGCGCCGGGTGGACTTCGTCAGCTCTGCCGCCCGAGAACAGCGGCGCTGGCCCGCTGACAGAGCGGCTCTCCGGCCAGGTCAGGAACCGGTCGGATGTGTGCCGCGATGCCGCTGGGGTAGCGCCTCCACCGACCACGATGCATGCCGAGGAGGACCGATGACTCACTCCATCGACACCCCGTTCCCCCCGCCGGCTCCCGCCGACACGGGCGCCCACTCCCCCAGTTCCACGTCCGGCCAGACGAAGGCCGACACGGCCAAGGACGAGGCCCGCAACGTCGGGCAGACCGCGGCGCAGGCCGGCAGCCAGGTGGCTGCGACCGCCGGCGACCAGGCCAAGCAGGTGGTGGGCGAGACCCAGCGCCAGGCCAAGGACCTGCTCGACCAGGGTCGCGCCCAGCTCAAGGACCAGGCGGTCAGCCAGCAGCAGAAGGCTGCGACCGGGCTGACCTCGCTGGCCCAGGAGCTCCGCAGCCTCGCCGACGGCACCAGCGAAGGTGCTCCTGGCCCCGCTCGCGACCTGCTCCAGCAGGCCTCGGGCATGGTCGAGGGCTTCGCCGACAAGCTGCAGAACCGCGAGCCGGCCCAGCTGCTGGACGAGGTTCGTTCCTTCGCCCGCCGCAAGCCCGGGCTGTTCCTGCTCGGTGCCGCCGCCGCGGGTGTGCTCGCCGGTCGGCTGACCAGCGGCGTCAAGGCCGCGCACAACGACTCCGGCACCACGGGCACCGGTACCTACGGGACCACCGGCACCTACGGGGGCACCACGAACTACGTGGACCCGACCCCCACCTACTCCGACTACTCGAGCGCCACCACCGGCACGACGACGGGCACCGGCGCACCGCTGCCCCCGCCGCCGTACGGCACGGTTCCGCCGAGCGGCAGCATGGTCCCGCCGACCACGCCCGCGGGCTGGGACGACCCGGCTCGCCGGCCTGGTGAGGTGGGCTGACATGAGCTCTCCGTACACCGGGGCCACCGCCGCGGGGACATCGCAGGAGTACGGCGAGCCGGCTGCGCAGAACTACGCGGCCGACTACTCCCAGGGCCAGCACAGCGGTGACCTGGGCACGCCGACGACCGCCTCCGGCCGGCCCGACGTCGAGGGCACCTCGGTCGGCCAGCTGATCGGCGAGGTCAGCAAGGACCTGTCCACGCTGATGCGCCAGGAGCTCGAGCTCGCCAAGGTCGAGATGAAGGCCGAGGCGAAGAAGGCCGG
This sequence comes from Blastococcus saxobsidens, assembly GCF_002938435.1. Lineage (GTDB taxonomy): Bacteria > Actinomycetota > Actinomycetes > Mycobacteriales > Geodermatophilaceae > Blastococcus > Blastococcus saxobsidens. The sequence continues at coordinate 47,499 of NZ_POQT01000016.1, read as the reverse complement.
CACGGGCGCCGGGCTGTTCGGTCTGGCCGGGTTCGCCGGCTACATGGTGGCGCTGTTCCTCTCCCTCGCCCTGATGTGGGCGCTGGCCAGCGCCATCCCCACCGGGTGGGCCAGCCTGATCGTCGCCGTCCTCTGGGGCGTCGTCGGCGCAGTCGCCGGCCTGATGGGGAAGAAGAAGTTCCAGCAGGTGAACCCGAAGCCCGAGCGGACCGTCGACACGCTGCAGCAGGTGCCCGGCGCCCTCAAGCCCCACTGACCCCCGACCGCTGACTTATCTCGACACGGCAGGAGCCGATAGACATGACCAGCAGTGACCCGGACGTCATCCGGCGACAGATCGAGGACACGCGGCGCGAGCTCAGCTACGACGTCGACGCCCTCAACGAGAAGGTCAACCCGTCCCGCGTCATGGACCGGCGGGTGACCGCGGCCAAGGGCCGGATCGGTGGCCTCAAGGACAAGGTGATGGGCACCGCCCACGGCACCTCGTCCCAGGCGCACGGCATGGCCTCCAACGCGGCCGGTTCCGTGCAGGGTGCCGCCTCCAACGCGGCCGACAGCGTGCAGTCCGCGGCGAACAACGCCGTGGGCGCCGTCCAGCAGGCGCCCGACCAGGTGATCCGCCAGACCCAGGGCAACCCCCTCGCGGCCGGGATGATCGCCTTCGGGGTCGGCTGGCTCGTGTCCAGCCTGCTGCCCGCTTCGCAGAAGGAGCAGCAGCTCGCCCAGCAGGCCGAGACGGCCCTGCGGGAGAACAAGGACACGCTGCTCGCGCCGGCCAAGCAGGCCGCCCAGGAGATCGGCGACCAGCTCAAGCCGGCCGCCCAGCAGGCGGTGGAAGAGGTGAAGGCCACCGCACAGGACGCGGCCGAGACCGTGAAGCAGGAGGGCCAGTCCGCGGCCCAGGACGTGCAGGGCCAGGCCCAGCAGTCCAAGGAGACCGTGCAGAGCCAGTCCTCCAGTTGACATCCGCGGGTCTGCACACCCGCTGCACAGCCACTGCGCCCCGCCGGTCCGCCCGGCGGGGCGCAGTGCTGTCCGGGGGCCTCCCCCCGACGGGTGAGCCCTCCCGACGCGGGCTGCAGGGTCCGTCCCGGCGCGCCGTTCCTGCTGGGGACGAAGCCAGCCGGCCGTGACCGCCCCCGCGGTCGCGCCACGAGCGACGGGAGCCCCTCGTGGACTCGCCCCTGCCCTCCCCCGGTGCCTTCCGGGTCCTGGTGGCCGACGACGAGGACGACATCCGCGCTCTGGTGTGCCTGGCCGTGCGCAAGGCCGGATGCGACGTGATCGCCTCCGTCCCGGACGGCGCGCTCGCGCTGGCCGCCGCTCGCGACGAGTTGCCCGACCTGGCGGTGCTCGACGTGTCGATGCCGGGTTCGACCGGGCTGGAGGTCTGCGCCGAACTGCGTGCACACCCCGGGACCGCCGGCATCCGCATCCTCCTGCTGTCGGCGGGTGCCTCCCTCGACGAGGTCGCCCGCGGGCTGTCCGCCGGCGCCGACGCCTACCTGGCCAAGCCGTTCACCGTCGCCGGCCTGGTGCACCAGGTGAAGGCGCTGACCGTCGGGGTGCCGGCGTGAGCCTCGCCGTCCTGGACCGCCCCGCCACCGAGCCGATCCGGCGACGACTCCCCGACGACCGCACGTGGCAGGCCGCCGCCTCCGGGCCGGTCCCCAGCACCGTCGGCTTCGCGGCCGGCGCGGCCCTGCTCCTGCTCGGCGTCGTCCCGGTCGTGGACGCTCCGCTCGCCTACGCCGGCCTGACCGCCGCCCTCGCGGCCACGGCGGGCGCCTGGTTCGCCCGGCGGTCGGCCTCGACCGTGGCCGCTCTCGGCCTGCCGATCGCCCAACTGGCCGGCGTCGCCGCCCTCTACGCCGGCACGGCGTCGGCGTCGGTGCTGCTCCTGCTCGCCGGCCCGTCGTGGGCGCTCGCCACCCACCGCACCCGCGCCGGCGTGCCCGTCGCGGTGGCCGGCGCCCAAGCGGTGCTCCTCGTCCCGGCCGTGGTGGGCGACACCTTCGGCGGCGCGGCGCCGCTGCCCGCGGCCCTGGCCCTCGCCCCGCTGGTCGTCGCGGTCGGCAGCCTCGCGGTGCACGAGAACCACCGCCGCCTCCGCGCCCAGGCCGGCGACATCACCCGGCTGCAGCGGGAGCAGGCGGCGCTGCTGGAACAGGTCCGCAGCCGGGCCGACGAGCTCGACACCGCCTCCCGCATCCTGGCCGCGCGCGCCCAGACCATGACCAGCGTCATCGACGCGGTCACCCAGCAGTCCATCATCGGCACCGACCGCGACGGCACCATCCGGGTCTGGAACCCCGGTGCCGAACGGATGCTCGGGCTGCTGCGGCCCGACGTGGTGCGCAAGCGCTCGATCCTCGACTTCCACCAGCCCGAGGAACTGGCGGTCGCCGCCGAGACCAGCGGTGCCCCCACGCCGCTGGCCGCCCTGGTGCAGGTCGCGGGCGAGTCCGGCAGCGACGTCCGTGACTGGACCTACGTGGCCGCCGACGGCACCGAGCGCACCGTCTCCGTCGCCGTCACCCCGCGGTCGGACGACCGCGGGGTGCACGCCGGCTGGAACTTCGTCGGCACCGACATGACCGAGACCCGGGCCACCGAACGCATGAAGGACCAGTTCGTGAGCCTCATCAGCCACGAGCTGCGGACGCCGCTCAGCTCGATCCTGGGCTACCTCGAGCTGGTCATGGACGACGAGGACCAGCCGCTGACCGACGAGCAGCGTCAGTACCTGTCCACCGTGGAGCGCAACGCCCAGCGACTGCTCCGTCTGGTCGGCGACCTGCTGTTCACGGCCCAGGTGGAGAGCGGCCGGTTCACGCTGCAGCCCGCCGACGTCGACCTCGCCGCCGTGGTGTGGGCCGCGGAGGAGACCGCTCGCGTGTCCGCCGCCAACGCCGGGGTGGACATCGTCGTGGACGTGCCGGCCGACGGGCTCGTCGTCTCCGGCGACGCCGTCCGGCTCGGCCAGGCGTGCGACAACCTGGTTTCCAACGCGGTCAAGTTCACGCCGGGCGGCGGCCAGGTGCGGCTCACCGTGCGCCGGGCCTGGCAGGCCGAGGACCGCACCGTGGTGGACGCCGAGCGCCCCGGCGCCGTCCCCGTCGCGCTGCTGTCGGTGGCCGACACCGGCATGGGCATCCCCGCCGGCGAGCAGGGCGAACTCTTCACCCGGTTCTTCCGGTCCTCGACCGCCCGGCGCAACGCCGTGCCGGGCGTCGGCCTCGGGCTGACGATCACGAAGGCGATCACCACCGCCCACGGCGGCTCGCTGGACCTCGTCAGTGCCGAGGGTGAGGGCACCACCTTCACCATGACCCTGCCGCTGCCCGCGGTGTCCTGAGCCGGACCGCCCGGATGCCGCCCCTGCGCAACGCGACCGCCACCCCGGTCACGGGGCGGGAGCGCGGCGTGTCCCGCGCGGGAGCAGGCCCGCACACGGTGCGGGGCACCCGCGCTGCGGGAAGGGGCTTGATTCCTTGCGGATTCCTTGCGGATCGCTGGCGGGTGACCTGCGGTTACCCCTCCACAGTCCTAGGTGCCACCGGAGACGCCGGTGCCACCCACGGACACAGGAGCGACCGGACATGAGCACCACGACCACCGAGAACCGCACCACCGCCCGCAAGGTCATCGGCTCCCTCGGCGTCATCGGCGCCGCAGCCGCCGTCGCCGGCCTGGCCACCTTCGGCACCTTCACCGACAGCACCACCCCGGTGAACGCCACCATCGACAGCGGCACGCTCTCCATCACCGCCACCCAGGTCGGCACCCTCCCGCTGACCGTCTCCGGCTTCGTCCCCGGCGACAGCATGACCCGCGCCGTCACCCTCGCCAACGACGGCGACCTGTCCTTCGGCAGCATCACCATGGGCGCCAGCGTCACCGCCTCCAGCGTCCTGACCACCGACGCCGTCAACGGCCTGCAGAAGAGCCTCCGCTCCTGCGCCGTCGCCTGGACCCAGTCCGGCAACACCTACACCTGTGCCAGCGGCGAGAAGCTCCTCGGCTCCGGCCCGGTGCTGGCCAACGTGGACCTCGCCGGCTCGGCCGCCCTCGCCGCCCAGGGCACCGACCACCTGGCCTACACGATCTCCCTGCCCACCACGGCCGACAACACCTTCCAGGGGAAGTCCGCCGCGCTGTCGCTCACCTTCACCGGCACCCAGCGCACCGGCACCGCTCGCTGATCGCGGCCTGACGACCACCCGGAGACAACCCCATGACCACCGTCCTCCCCGTCCGCCGCCCGGGGGCAGCTCCGCTGCCCCCGGCCGGGGACGAGCGCTCCACGGCCGGCCGCCGCGCCGACCGGGCCCGCCAGATCCTGGGCCGCACGGCCCCGTGGCTGGTCCGCGGAGTCATGGGAGCCGCCGTCCTGGTGTTCCTCCTGCTGGCCGTCGGACCGCACGTACTCGGCTACCGCACCATGACCATGCTGACCGACAGCATGGCTCCGGACATCGAGTCCGGTGACATCACCGTCGTCACCGCGATCGCCGTCGAGGACGTCACCGAGGGCATGGTCCTCGCCTACCACATGCCCATCGGCGACGGCAGCCTCGTGACCCACCGCGTCATCTCGGTGGAGCACACGCCGGAGGGCCGCGTGCAGGTGCGCACCAAGGGCGACGCCAACGAGGCGCTCGACCCCTGGACGGCCCAGCTGGAGGGCGACACCGCCTACCAGGTGCGCATGGTGGTCCCCGAGCTCGGCCACCTCGTGACCCTGCTCCGCACCCCCGGGCTCAGCCACCTCCTGGTCTACGGAGCACCGTTCCTGCTGGCCACCTGGCTGCTCATGACCATCTGGCGTCCTCGCGAGGACGACGCGGCCGGCAGCGACGAGAAGACGGAGGACCAGGCATGAACAGCAGCCGGCGCCTCCTCACCGTGCTCGGCCTGGCGGTGACCGTGGTGGTGGGCAGCGGCATCTCCGCCTCCGCCAGCTTCTCCGACACCGCCGCACTGCCCACGGTGACCCTCGACACCCTGACGGTGCAGCCGCCGACCCAGGTTGAGGCGCTCCTGGTCTCCTGCATGCCGGCGGAGGACACCGTGGTCGTCGAGTGGCAGTACAGCGGCTCGCGTGGGGTGTCCGGCTACCACGTGCGCGTCCACCTCTCCGATGGGTCGTCGTCGGTCGTCGCGAAGGTCGGCGCCTCGACCAAGGAGGTGCTCGTCACCCTCGACGCCGCCACGCTGGCGTCCTCGCCGGCCTTCACCGTCACCACGCTGACCAGCTACGGCTGGACGGCCCGATCCGTCGGCTACGAGGGCCCGAAATGCTGACCGCGCTGGTCGTCGACGACGAGACCGAGGCCCGTACCCAGATCGCCGGCCTCCTCCGCCTCGGGGGCTGGGAGGTGCGCGAGGCCGCCGGCGCCGCCGAGGCCCTCCGGCAGAGCGTCTCGAGCGACCCCGACCTGGTGGTCACCGACGTGGCGATGCCGGACTGCAGCGGCACGGCGATGCTCCACCGGATGCGCCGCCGCGGAAGCCGCGCCCGCTTCGTCGTCATCACCCAGGACAGCTCCGCCGAGGTCCGCGAGGAATGCGCGGCCGCCGGCGTCGAGGCCTGCCTGATCAAGCCCGTCGGTCCTCAGGTCCTGCTGAACTTCCTGCACGACCGCGCCACGGGGGCCGGTGTGCAGGGACGGCCCGCGCCGGTTCTCGAGGTCGACGACCTGCACGACGCAGACGTCGAGGCCGACCTCGCCGACCGGCTGCGCGACATGTACGTCCAGGCGCTGCCCGCCCGGTTAGGGGCCATCGAGGGCGCGACCCGGTTCGGCAACGCCCGGGCCGTCGTCGCGGCGGCGGACGTGCTGGCCGGCACGAGCGGTCAGCTGGGGCACCCCGACGTCGCCTCCGTCTGCCAGGCCATCGCCGCCGACGCCCGCCGCGGCATCGTCGCCCACCACCGGGTCCAGGAACTGCGGGCGCTGGCCGGCGCCTGACACGGCGAAGGGCCCCCGCGGATGCGGAGGCCCACCGTCGTTCCGGGGTCGTCCGTCAGGCGGCGACCAGGCGGTAGCCGACCCCGCGCACGGTCTTGATCTCCGGCGAGTTCAGGCCCGCGGCGACCAGCTTGCGGCGCAGGTTGGACATGTGCGCCTCGACCAGGCGGAGGTTGCCCTCCCAGTCGGTCTGCCAGACCTCGCGCAGCAGCGTCTCCCGCTGCAGCACCCGGCCCGGCCGGGACGCGAGCGCGGCGAGCAGGTCGAACTCGGTGCGGGTGAGGTCGACGACCTCGCCGTCCACCCGGACCTCACGGCTGTCCTCGTCCACCTCGAGCTCGGCCAGCCGGCGAACCGACTCGGCCTCCGCCGCGGCGGCGGGCGCTGCCGGTGCCGCCACCCGGGGGAAGCGCAGCATGGCCTGGACGCGCGCGGCCAGCTCGCGGGGGGAGAACGGCTTGGCCATGTAGCCGTCGGCACCGACCGCCAGGCCGATCAGCAGGTCGACCTCCTCCGCGCGGGCGGTGAGCATCAGGACGTAGCAGGCCGTCTCCGCGCGGATCTGGCGGCACACCTCGGTGCCGTCGGCGTCCGGGAGACCGAGATCGAGCACGATGAGGTCCGGCGGGTCGCGCCGCACCTCCTCGAGCGCCTCGCCACCGGTCCCGACGGCACGGACGGCGAACCCTGCGCGCTCGAGGACCGTGGTCACGAGCTCGCGGATCTCCTCGGTGTCCTCGACGACGAGCACGGACTGTTCCGGCACGGCGTCTCCTCCTCACGATGCGATCTGGTCGGCGCAGCGGAACCGGGGTCCTCCGTCACCTGAGCGGGTGATCGGCACGGGGAAAGCACAGCTTGAGCCCCCGTGGTGTCGCCCGGACGTGCGGTACCACCCGGAGAGGTGAGACGCCGGCACCCCGGCTCATGACTGCGGTCCGTCCGGCCGTCGACCACCGCGGGGACACCCGTCCCCGCCCCGGCTCCACCGGGGGACCCGATCGACGGGAGCCGGATCCGTGGACGGTGCTCTGCACGTCCTGGTCGTCGACGACGATCCCGACACCGCACTCTTCGCGAGTGGGTGTGGACGATCGTGGCCCGCACCTCGTTCACGACCCGCTCGATGATCGACACCGTCGGGTCCATCGGGCTGATGCGGGTGTCCCCGAGGTCCTCCAGGAACAGCCGGGCGCCGATCAGGGGTGACCGTCGGGAGGACACGGGCCGCGTGAGGCTGCGGGCGCGGCCCTGACCTGCACTGCTGGCGCAAACGGTTAGGCCAGGCTAACCTCCGCCTGTTGCTCCGGCACCGGCCGAGGCAGCACGACCCCCGGCCCCGGCGTTAGGCGAGCGACCGTGTACGTGTGCCACTGCAACGTGGTGACCGACCGCGACATCCTCGAGTCCATCGCCAACGGGGCGAGATGCGTCGCCGACGTGGCGCGCGAGACGGGTGCCGGCCGTACGTGCGGCAACTGCATCAGCTCGCTGCGCGACCTTGTGTGCAAGCATTGCCCGGTCCGCGTCGAGCGCACCACCGAGCGCCCGGCCGAGCGAGAACTGGGAGTCGCAGGTGCAGCCCGTTAGCCCCCGTGTGGTCGAACTACTCAATGACGCGCTGACCTTCGAGCTCACCGTCACCAACACCTACTTCCTGAACGCGCGCATGCTCGACGCGTGGGGGCTGCCGAAGCTCGGCAAGGTCTTCTACGACCTCTCCATCGATGAGATGCGAGACGCCGACGCCCTGATCCAGCGGGTGCTGCTCTTCGACGGGCACCCGAACGTGCAGCGCCTGGGCGCCATCCGCGTCGGCGAGAGCGCCGAGGAGATGCTGGTGCTCGCCCTCGACAGCGAGAAGGCCGCCGTCGCGCAGTTCAACGCCTCTGCCAAGGAGTGCCACGAGCTGGGCGACCACGGCACCGCCTCGGTCTTCGAGGAGATGGTCCTCGACGAGGAGAAGCACGCCGACTGGTTCGAGGCCCAGCTGGCCGCGATCGAGCGCGTGGGTGCGCCGCAGTACCTGGCCGCGCAGATCTCCACCGAGACGCCCGCCTGACCTGACGTACGAGGACCCCTCTCCCGCCGTCGGGAGAGGGGGCCTCGCACGTCCCGTGGCTCAGAGCAGCAGGTCGCGCAGCTGCTCCAGCTGGAGGGTGGCCGCGCGCAGCCCGATCCCGGTGTAGAAGACGTCGTCGTCGACGGCGTAGGCGCGCCCGTTCTGCACGGCGGGGAGTCGCGACCACAGCGGGCCGGCGACCACGGCGGCCTCGCCGGACTCGTCGGCCGATCCGTAGGACGAGTACAGGACGACGTCGCCGTTCGCCTGGGTGAGCTGCTCCTCGCCGAGCTCGGCGAAGGTGGCCCCCTCTCCCCCGGGCAGCTCGACCAGGTCCAGCCCGATGTCGGCCAGCACCGTGCCGATGAAGGACTGCGGCTGGTAGGCGCGGATGGGGCCACCGACGAAGCGCAGCGGGCTGATCGTCGTCGCCCCGGCGTCGCCGATCGCCTCCCCCAGCTCGGCGGCCTGCTGCTCGTAGTCGCCGAGCAGCTCCTCGGCCTCCTCCTCCTTGCCGAGCGCCTCGGCGTCGAGCAGGAAGTTCTCCTTCCAGGTGTCGCCGAGGTCCGCGGCGAACACCGTCGGCGCGATCTGCGCCAGCTGGTCGTAGATGTCCTCGTGCCGGACCGAGTTCGACAGGATGAGGTCCGGCTGCAGCGCGGCGATCGCCTCGAGGTCGGGCTCGGCGATGGTGCCGACGACGTCGATGCCCTCGGCGTCCTCGGCGAGGTAGCTGAGGAACTGCTCGGAGACGTCCGTGGTGACCGCGCCCACCGGCGTCACGCCGAGGGCGAGGGCCGAGTCGAGCTCACCGGTGTCGAGGACGACGACGCGCTCGGGCTCCGCCGGGATCTCGGTGCTCCCCATGGCGTGCTCCACGGTGCGGGGGAACGCCGCGTCGGCCGCGGCGGAGGTCTGGGCCGACCCCTCCGGCTCGTCGCTCCCCCGCATGCCGTCAGGGACAGGGTGGCGGCGAGGGCCAGAGCGGCCGACCGCAGGACGCGCGTCGTCATCCGTTCTCCTTCGAGGGTGGGCGCACATCGGTGGCACGGAGGGCTGGATGCATGCGGCAGTCGTGTGCAAGACTGCCGGAAGCCAGGTGAGGCTAGCCTAAGTCGAGAGACGGTCTGCACCTGCCCGAGCCGGGAGCAGCCGTGACCGTCGAGACCGCGCAGATCCCCGCGTACCGCACCTTCCCGGTGCGGGTGGCGCGCGTGCAGCGGCTGAGCCCGAGCTTCCTGCGGGTCACCTTCACCGGCCCCGAGCTGGACGTCTTCGCCTCCAACGGCTGGGACCAGCGGATCAAGGTGATGTTGCCGCTGGCCGGGCGCGGCATCGTCGACTGCCCGGCGGGCGACGACTGGTACGGCGCCTGGCGGGCACTCCCGCCGGAGCGGCAGATGCCCATCCGCACCTACACCGTCCGCGCGGTCCGGCCCGAGCAGCTCGAGGTCGACGTCGACTTCGTCCTGCACGGCGCGACGGGACCGGCGTCGGCATGGGCCGAGAGCGCCGCTGCCGGGGACGAGGTCGTGCTCGTCGGGCCGAACGCCCGCTTCGCCGGCCCCACGGGCGGGTTCGAGTGGCACCCGCCCGCCGACGCCTCCTGCCTGCTCGTGGCGGGGGACGAGACCGCCGTCCCGGCCGTCTGCGCGATCGTCGAGAGCCTGCCCGAGGGGACGCAGGCCCGCGTCCTGCTCGAGGTGCCGACCGCCGCCGACGCCCTGAACGTGGCCGCGCCCCGGGGGGTCCGGATCACCTGGCTGCCGCGGTCGGCCGGCGACGGCGTGGCCCCCGCCCGCCGTGGCGCGCTGCTCACCGCCGCGGTCGTCGCCGCGGTGGACGACCTCGGGGACCGGCTCGCCCCCTCCCCCGCCGCCGACCTCGCGGACGTCGACGTCGACTCGGAGATCCTCTGGGAGGTGCCCGACGGCGCCACCGTGCCCGGCTCCTCGGGCGTCTATGCCTGGCTCGCGGGCGAGGCCGGCGTGGTCAAGGGGCTGCGCCGGCACCTCGTGCAGGACGTCGGCGTGGACCGGCGGTCGGTGGCCTTCATGGGCTACTGGCGCGAGGGCCGCGACAGCGACTGAGGCGCCCGGCGCACGTCCGTCGGTTTGACACCGTGTCATCGGGCGGTGTCACATGGACGGATGCCTGGCTACGACGTCGCCGCCATGGACGGCCTGAGCCTCATCGGGACCGTCGGCTTCTTCGTGCCCGCCGCGATCCTCGTCGCCCTCGTCGCCGGGGCGGTGGTGCGGGACCGGCGGCTCAGCGCGCGGGAGGCCGGCGAGGAGGCCGCCCGCCAGGGCAAGGAGCGGGAGGCGCTGCCGGACGGCGACCCGCCTACTCCTCCTCGAGCTGACTGAGCGCGGTCTCCACCGCCGCCTCCACCTCGCCCGCCATCTCGGTGCGGAACGCCGCGAGCATCGCCTGGGCAGCCACCGGCTGCAGCCGGGTGACCGTGGCCAGGATCTCGTCGAGCCGCTCGCGCGGTGCTCCTGCCTCGACGAAGTCCCGCCAGCCGGTGTCGACGAACATCTGCACGTAGGTGCGGGCGATGGCCCGCACGTGCTCGTTGACCTCCGCCTGCGCGGTGATCAGCGCGGCGGGGGGCACCCCGAGCCCGACCACCTGCAGCCCGGCCATGAGCAGGGCCGGGTCGATCACCCGCAGCCGGCCGTCGTCGAGCCGCTCCACCAGGCCGAGCTCGACCAGCTGGTCGACCACCTCCGGCTGCTCGGGCACCCCGGCCCGCGCGGCCAGCTCCGCCCCGGTGGTGATCTCCGGCTCGGGCGGCAGCCACGGCGCCAGCAGCGCACGGTGCAGCGCCAGGGTGGCCGAGCTGGCCGTGGGCGGAGCGCTGGCCAGCGTCCGCTCGATCATCGCCAGCGAGTAGCCCTCGGCCAGCATCTCCCGGACGAGCAGCAGCCGGGCGACGTGCTGCCGGCCGTAGTAGCCGGTGCGGCCGACCATGCGCGGCGGCGGGAGCAGGCCCCGCGCCGAGTAGGCGCGCACGTTGCGGACGGTGACGCCGACCCGGGCCGCGAGCTCGTCGACGGTCAGCTGCCGATCGGCCGTCGCGCCTGGGGGGTCCATCTCCGGTGCGCTCACCCACTCCTCCTTCCCGTCGTCACCACACGGTAAGCCGCTCGTTCTATGTATCAGTTGTCGATGTCACCGTGCTGGGTGTTCCATAGCCCCATGCCCCGAGGGAGTGCCATGCCACTGGCCGCAGACACCCGCCCCGCTGGGGGCGCCGCCATCGGCGAGGTCCTCCTCGCCACCGCGATCGGCCTCGGGCTCACCGTGGCCCTGCTCGCCCTCGTGTACCTGCACCGCAGCCGGCGCTCGACGGTCCTGACGCGGATCGGCGACCGGCTCGGGTCGGCCACCGGCGTCCCGGCCTGGGTGGCGCTGCCGACCGTCCTGACGACGGTCTCGCTGCTGACCGCGCTGCTCGGCATGCTCTGGGACATCGCGCTGCACATCGGCGTCGGCCGCGACGAGGGGCCGCTGGCCAACCCCGCGCACTTCCTCATCCTCTTCGGCCTCTTCGGCGTCTTCGCCGGCGGCGTGCTCGCCTGCTCGATGCCCCTGGACGAGAAGCCGGGCCCGTCGGCGGTCCGGTTCCTGCGCGGCTGGGACGTCCCGGTGGGCGGCATCATCCTGACCGCCGCCGGCTTCTACGCCCTGCTCGGCTTCCCGCTCGACGACGTCTGGCACCGGATGTTCGGCCAGGACGTCACCCTCTGGGGCCCCACCCACCTGATGCTCATCGGCGGCGCCGGCCTGTCCATCGTCGGCCTGCTGCTCCTGGAGCAGGAGGGCCACGGCGGCCTCTCCACCGACGACGGCGACCGGAAGGTCGGCCGCACCGCCCGCTTTCTCCGCCAGGCCTCGGCGATGGGCGGCCTGCTGCTGGGCATGTCGGTGTTCCAGGGCGAGTACGACTTCGACGTCCCGCAGTTCCGCCTGGTGCTCGAGCCGCTGATGATCGCCGCCGCCGCCGGCATCGCGCTCGTGTCCGCCCGCCTGTTCATGGGCCGCGGCGGCGCGCTCGCCGCGGTCGCCTTCTTCCTCGTCATCCGCGGGGGCATCGCGCTGATCGTCGGCCCGGCCTTCGGCGAGATCACGCCGTCGTTCCCGCTCTACCTGGGCTCGGCGATCATCATCGAGCTGCTGGCCTTCGCGGTGCCGCTCACCCGCCGTCCGCTGGTCTTCGGTGCGGTCGCCGGGGTGCTGATCGGCACGGTCGGGCACGCCGCCGAGTGGGGCTGGACCCAGTTCACCCAGACGCTGTCCTGGAACAGCGACATCCTGGTCGAGGGCACGCTCATGGCCATCGCCGGCGGCGTCGCCGGCGGTCTGCTGGGCGCGCTGCTCGCCTCCGGGCTGCGCCGTCGGCTGCCCCGTCCCGCGATCGCGCGGACCGTCGTCGTCGGCTCGCTGGTCGTCCTGGCCGCCGCTGCCGCGAACGGGCTGACGGCGACCGTGCCCGACGACCTCGAGGCCACCTTCGGCATCGAGGACGTGCAGGCCGACCCGCGCACCGCGAACGTCACCGTCCAGCTCGACCCCGCCGACTTCGCCGACGACCCGGCGTGGGTCCAGATCACCTCGTGGCAGGGCGACGGCCTGGTCGTCACCCAGCTGGAGCAGACCGGCGAGGGCGCCTACCGGACCACCGAGCCGGTGCCGCTGCACGGCACGTGGAAGACGCTGCTGCGGGTCCACGACGGCCGCGTGCTCACCGCGGTGCCGATCTACCTGCCGCAGGACGAGGCGATCGGCGAGGACGAGGTCCCGGCCGAGGACGGGATGACCCGCTCGGCCATCCCGGAGGTCGACATCCTCCAGCGCGAGCTCAAGGACGCCGAGGGCAGCCTGTGGACGATCTCCAACCTCGTGGTCCTGGCCTGCACGCTGGCCCTGATCGCCGCCATCTCGTGGGGGGTCGGCCGGTACGCCCGCCGGGCGGGCGCAGCGGACCCGTTCGCCGACGGGGCAGCGGACAGGCGCGAGGGGGCCACCAGCAGCGCGGTGGGCCGGTGACCGCCCGACGGCTGCTCGTGGCCGCCCTGGTCCCCCTCGCCCTGGCCGGCTGCGCGGGCACCGACGCCCCCGCGGCGGAGAGCACCGCGGCCTCGACGCCGGCCGATCGCTCGCAGCCCGCCGAGGACGCGGCGACCGCGAGCCCCGCGGCGCCGGCGGAGGAGGCCGGGCAGCGGATCGAGGTGCAGGTCGCCGCTGGCCAGGTCACCGGGGACACCGGCCGGGTGCCCGTCCCGCTCGGCGAGCCGGTCACCCTGGTCGTCACCAGCGACGCCCCCGACGAGCTGCACCTGCACGGCTACGACCTCACCGCCGACCTGCCCCCCGGGCAACCGGCGGAGGTCCGGTTCGACGCCACCGTCCCCGGGGTGTTCGAGCTGGAGCTGCACGACGCCGGGACGGTGCTGCTGACGCTGCAGGTCTCGTGATCGGGCTCGCGGCGTTCCGCGACGGCGGAGCACCCCGCGGCACCGCCCCGTGAACCTGCTCGCCCACGGGGTCGGGTCACGGACCGACCTGCCGATCCCGCTCGGCCTGGCGCTCTACGGCGCCGGCGCGGCGATCCTGATCAGCTTCGCGGCGCTCCTGCTGTTCTGGCGCACACCGAAGCTCGGCGGGCCGGGCTCGGGCAGACCGCTGCCGGCCGCGGTGCAGGCGACGGTGGACAGCCCCGTCCTCCGCCGGGCACTGCAGGCGGTGGCCCTGGCGCTGCTCGTCCTGGTGACCGCGGCGGCGCTCGCCGGGCCCGGGGAGACCTCGCGGAACCTCGCCCCCTGGGCGCTGTACGTGACGTTCTGGGTCGGCCTGGTGCCGGCCGGCCTCCTGCTCGGTCCGGTCTGGCGGGTGGCGAACCCGCTGCGGCTGCTGCACCGCCTTCTGCGGGCAGCGGCTCCCGCGGCCCCGGGTGCGGCCCGGCTGCCGGCGCTGGGGCTGTGGCCCGCGGCCGCGTCGCTGCTGGTCTTCCTCTGGTTCGAGCTCGTCTACCCCGACCGGGCCGAACCGGGCACCGTCGCCGCGTTCCTGATCGGCTGGGCGGTCGTGCACACCGGCCTCGCGCTGTGGTTCGGGGAGGGCTGGTTCGCCCGCGGCGACGGCTTCGAGGTCTACTCCACGCTCATCGCCCGCCTCTCCCTCTGGGCGCGGCGTGCCGACGGCCGGCTGGTGCTCCGCAACCCGCTGGCGACCGCCACCGCGACGCCGGAGACGCCGGGGCTGGCGGCCGTCGTCGTCGTGCTGCTGGGTTCCACGGCGTTCGACGGGCTGTCGCGCACCGCCTGGTGGCAGACCGGTCCCGGCGCGGCGAACGACGCCCTGTCGGGCACTCTCGGCCTGGTCGCGATGGTGGCCCTGGTGGCCGTGCTGTACCTGCTGGGCACGTGGCTCTCCGGCCGTCTGGCGGGTCAGCCGCTCCGGGTGCAGCCGCGCCGCTACGCCGCCACGGTCGTCCCGATCGCGCTGGGCTACACGATCGCCCACTACTTCAGCCTGCTGGTGCTCGACGGCCAGACGACGTGGATCCTCGCCAGCAACCCCTTCGGTGTTGCCGGCGTCGACCTGTTCGGCACGTACGACGACGTCGTCGACCTGAGGGCGGTCGACCCGGACACCATCGCCTACGTGCAGGTCGGCGGGGTGGTGGCCGGCCACGTGGCCGGCGTGACGCTCGCGCACGAGCGGGCGCTGCGCTCCGAACGGCACGCCCGCGCGTCCGACCAGCTCCCCCTGGTCGTCGTCATGGTGCTGTTCACCGTGGGCGGGCTCGGGCTCCTCTTCGGGTTCTGACGCGGGGAGCCGGGCGGCCGCGTCACCCGAAAGGGCGCGCGGTGCTACAGCTCGCACGGCCGCGCGCCGATGACCGAGGAGCCGGACCGGCACCATCGCCGGCCCACTGCCCCGCCGAGGGAGAAAGGAGGGCTCCCGTGATCGCTGTGACCTGCCGCAACGGTGAGCACTTCTCCGTCGATCCCGACCACATCGAGCGCATCGAGCACCACGGCGACACCGTGCTGCACCTCGTCGACGGCACCCACTACGTGGTGGAGACGCCCTTCGACGACGTGCTGCGCTCGATCACCATGGACCGCGCCGGTGCGCTCGCCGCCCGCTCCCGGCTGCGCAACGGGTACGCGGCAGCGCCCACGGCGGCACGGACGGCACGCCGGCACGGCGTGGTCACCGCCTCCGCGAAGGACTGACCGGCACCATCGGTCGCGACGCCTCCCGTCGCCCCGGCGGTGCGGCGGCTTCGACGTGGAGGTGACCCGTGCCGGCCTCGCCCGCACCGGACGCTGGCCGCCCGCGGGGCGGCCTGGTGTCCGCCGACGACGCGGCCGCGCTGGCCGGGCTGCTGAGCACCTGGCGCACCGTCGACCGGCGCCTGGTGCACAAGGCGGCCCTGGCCGAGGTGCTGATCACCGACCTCCGGCCGCTCGCCGACGACCTGGTGGCGCTGGCCGCCCAGTGGCCGCGCCGCCACCCGCTCTTCCAGCCGGAGCCGGACCGGGACCCCGATCCCCTGCTCTTCGTCGAGACGCTGCGCCAGGGCGGCATCTACCTCAGCCACGAGCACCTCGGCGTTCCGCTCGGCTCGCACTTCGTGTTCGAGAGCATCTCGGCCGAGTACCTGCACCCCGGTCCCCGCCCCGGCCCGGACCAGGACGGCACCGTCGTCCTGGTGGTCCGGATCGACGCCGGGCGCCGTGCCGGCGCCGTGGCCGGGGCCTCGCTGGACATCGAGGCGTGGTCCGGAGCGGTGCGGATCGCCACCGCCCGCGCGGCCTACCGCTGCCTCCCGCCGGAGGTGTACGCCCGGGTGCGGCCTCCGGCGGCTGCCGCCCCGGCCATCCCCCTGCCCCGGACGTCTGCCGAGCCCCCCGACCCCGCCGCACTGCTTCCCGTCGACTCCCGGCATCCCACGTTCTTCGACCACGCGGTCGACCACCTGCCCGGCATGCTGCTCATCGACGGTGCGCTGCGGGCCGCTCGCCCGCTGCTCGGCGAGGAGGCCTTCCCGTGGGGCTTCGACCTCCGCTTCGACCGGTTCGCCGAACTCGGGCACGACACCACGGTGGCGACCCGGCGCGTGGCGGACGGCGGTATCGAGGTCGTGCTGGCCCAGCCGGCCGGCGCGGTGGCCCGCGGAACCGTGCGGTCCTACGCCGACGTCTCCTCGTCCGTGCCCAGCGCGGTGCGGGCGGCCGGGCGCAGCTGAGGGAGCACCAGCTTCCAGAAGTTCTCCAGCCGGTTGAGCAGGTCCCGGCGCCCGGTCAGCTCCCAGGAGACCTGCTGCATGCCGAAGAAGCTGGCCACGATGGCCTGGGCCGTCCCCTCGGGGTCGACCGCGGCGTTGATCTGGCCGCGCTGCTGCCCCTGGGTGATCAGCGCCTGCAGCGCCCCCTGCCACCCGACGTAGGGCTGCGGGAGCTTGGCCAGGGCGTCGGGGGGCAGCTCGGCCAGCAGCCGCTTGGCCGCCTGCGTCGTGAGGTCGTTGGTGAACTGGTCCGCGGCCTTGTAGGTGACGGCCACGAGCGCGTCCAGCGCGTCGTCGTGGGCGGCCATGACCGCACCGAGCATGGGCGGCCAGCTGGCGTACATGGTGCGGACGATGTCGAGGGCGATCTCCTCCTTGGACGGGAAGTGCCAGTAGACCGCGCCCTTGGTCATGCCCGTGCCGGAGACGATGTCGCTCAGCGAGGCGGTCGCGTAGCCCCGCTCGCTGAACAGCGCGGCGGCGGCCTCGACGATCAGCCGGCGGGTGGCGGCGCTGTCGCTGGCGCGTCCGCGCGGCCGACGGACAGCCGCGGCAGCGGGCTGTGCCGTCTCCACCGGCTCGACCATCACTTGCCTCCACCATCCGGCGCCGTCGCGATGGGCGAGCCTAGCGGGATCACCTGTGGATCGGCGTGACCTTCTCCTCTGGTGGAGTGAGTCGCCGCGGCGCTCATCCCGGCACGCGGGACGGGCGCCGAGCGGTGGCGGCGCGAGCTCGGCCGAGCCGGAGGACCTCCTCGGGCAACGGCTACCAGGGCGGGTCGCGGCGCACCGAGCCGAGAACACCGTGCAGGCGGTCCACGAGTGCAGAGGTGGCGGCGTCCGCAGGCTCGGCGCCGTCGAGGATCTGCATCGCCTGGTCCACGGTCTTCCGGAGCGCGTCACGCTCCGCGGCGCGCTCGGCGAGTTCGCGGTGCAGCAGGTGGAGGTCGACGAACACCGCGACCTTCGAGCGCAACACCCACGGATCGAAGGGCTTGGTGATGTAGTCCACCGCACCCGCCTGGTAGCTGCGGAAGGCCAGGTGGGGGTCGTAGTCCGCCGCGGTGAGGAACAGGATCGGGATGTGGCGGGTCCGCTCCCGCTGCTTGACGTGCCGGGCGGTCTCGAAACCGTCCATCCCGGGCATGCGGGCGTCGAGGAGGATGACCGCGTAGTCGTGGACCAGCAGTCGCTTGAGCGCTTCCTCGCCGCTCGTCACGGCCACGACCTCGATGGGCAGTCCCTCGAGGATCGCCTGCAGAGCCAGCAGGTTCTCCCGGCGGTCGTCGACCGCCAGGACCCGGACCGGCGCGGTCACTCGGGATCCCCGGCCACGGGGGCCGCCTTCCCGGCGCCGCTCACCCACGACGCCATGATCGCGAGCAGCTCGTCGAGGTCGACGGGCTTGGTGACGTAGTCGGTGGCGCCCGCGGCGAGGCTGGACTCGCGGTCACCGCGCATCGCCTTCGCCGTCAGGAACACGATCGGCAGGTCCTGCCACTGCGGGTGTTCACGGATCCGGCGGGTGGTCGCGTTGCCGTCGAGCTCGGGCATCATCGCGTCCATCAGCACGATCGCGACCTCCGGGTGCTCGGTCAGCAGGGCGATGCCGTCGAGGCCGTTGTCCGCGTAGAGGACCTCGAGCCCGTGCAGCTCGAGCGCGCTGGTGAGGGCGAAGACGTTGCGCACGTCGTCGTCGACGATGAGCACCGTGGCCCCGGACAGCTCCGGCGCCGACCTGACCGCCGCTCGCGGCGTCGTCCGCAGGATGGGCGCCCCGCGGTCAGCGCCCTCCTGCGTCGCCTCGACCGGGCGCCTGGCCGGGACGGCGGAGGTCTGCGCCGGAGCCGGCGCGGTGGCCACCGGGCCGTGATCGGGGAGCAGCAGGGTGAACACCGAACCGGCACCCGGCTCGGAGGACACCTCGATCTTGCCGCCCAGGAGCCGGGCCAGCTCCTTGGAGATCGACAGGCCCAGTCCGGTGCCGCCGTACTTGCGGCTGGTCGTGCCGTCGGCCTGCTGGAACGCCTCGAAGATCATCGCCAGCTTGTCACCGGGGATCCCGATGCCGGTGTCGTGCACCGCGAAGGAGATGACCGAGCGGGCGCCGTCGAGCGACGGGACGCCGTGGACCGTGCGCGACGGCGCCGGGCCGACCTCCAGGCAGACGCTGCCGGCGGCGGTGAACTTGATGGCGTTGGCCAGGAGGTTGCGCAGGATCTGCCGCAGCCGCTGGGCATCGGTGGTGATCGACGCCGGCAGGTCCGCTGCCACCTCGACACGCAGGTCGAGGCCCTTCTCCTCGGCCTGCACACGGAAAGCCTGCTCCACGTCGGCACACACCTCGGCGAGCAGCACGGGGTCCGGGTCGATGTCCACCCGGCCGGCCTCGATCTTGGAGAGGTCGAGGATGTCCTCGATCAGGTGCAGCAGGTCCGACGCGGACGCGTGGATGGTGCTGGCGAACTCGATCTGCTTCGGGGTGAGGGTCGAGTCCTGGTTGTCCGCGAGCAGCCGGGACAGCAGCAGCAGCGAGTTCAGCGGCGTGCGGAGCTCGTGGCTCATGTTGGCCAGGAACTCGGACTTGTACTGGTTGGCCAGCGTGAGCTGCTGCGCCTTCTCCTCGACGCCGCGCCGCGCCGCGTCGATCTCCATGTTCTTGAGCTCGACGTTGCGGTTCTGCTCCGAGAGCTGGAGCGCCTTCTCCTCCAGCTCGGCGTTGGTGCGCTGCAGCTCGGCCGACTGGTCCTGCAGCTCGGTGGCCAGCCGCTGGGACTGCGCGAGCAGCTGCTCGGTGCGCCGGCCGGCCTGGATGGTCGCCAGCGCCACGCCGATCGTGGCCACCAGCCGCTCCAGGAAGGTGAGGTGGAGCCCGGAGAACGGCGTGGTGGAGCCCAGCTCGATCACCCCCAGCGACTCGCCCTCGAACAGGATGGGCAGCACGACGACCGCGGCGGGTGTGACGGCCCCGGTGCCCGAGTGCACGTCCAGGTAGCCCGCCGGGAGATCGGTGACGACGATGCTCTGCTTGCTCAGCGCGGCCTGGCCGACCAGCCCCTCCCCGGAGCGGAACTCCCGCGCGGACTCCCCGACCGGGACGGCGTAGCCGCCGCACATGACCCAGCGGGCCGGGGCGCTCGCCTCCACGAGGTCGCCGGGATCGGCCGCCAGGAAGAAGGTGCCGACCTGCGCCCCGACCAGCGGGGCGACCTCCTCCATGATCATCCGGCCGACGTCAGCGAGGTCGCGCTGGCCCTGCAGCAGCCCCCCGACGCGGGCGAGGTTGGAGTCCAGCCAGCCCTGCTCGGCGTTCTCCGCGGTGGTCTCGCGCAACGTCGCGATCATCTGGTTGATCGTGTCCTTGAGCTGCGCCACCTCGCCGAAGGCGGCGACCTGGATCTGCTCGGTGAGGTCACCGCGCGCGACCGCGGTCGACACCGCGGAGATCGCGCGCAGCTGCGTGGTGAGGGTGCCGGCGAGCTGGTTGACGCTCTCGGTGAGGTCCCGCCAGGTGCCCGAGACACCCCGCACCTGCGCCTGGCCGCCGAGCTTGCCCTCGGTGCCCACCTCGCGGGCCACCCGGGTGACCTCGTCGGCGAAGGAGGACAGCTGGTCGACCATCGTGTTGACCGTCGACTTCAGTTCCAGGATCTCCCCGCGGGCGTCCACGGTGATCTTCTGGCTCAGGTCACCCCGGGCCACCGCCGTCGTCACGTGCGCGATGTTGCGCACCTGGCCGGTCAGGTTCGACGCGAGCTGGTTGACGCTGTCGGTGAGGTCCCGCCAGGTGCCGGCCGCTCCCTTGACCCTCGCCTGCCCACCGAGCTTGCCGTCGGTGCCGACCTCGCGGGCCACGCGGGTGACCTCGTCGGCGAACGAGGACAGCTGGTCGACCATCGTGTTGACCGTCGACTTCAGCTCCAGGATCTCCCCGCGGGCGTCCACGGTGATCTTCTGGCTCAGGTCACCCCGGGCCACCGCCGTCGTCACCTGGGCGATGTTGCGCACCTGCCCGGTCAGGTTGAACGCCAGCTGGTTGACGCTCTCGGTGAGGTCCCGCCAGGTGCCGGCGACGCCGCGCACCTGCGCCTGGCCGCCGAGCTTGCCGTCGGTGCCCACCTCGCGGGCCACCCGGGTCACCTCGTCGGCGAAGGACGACAGCTGGTCGACCATGGTGTTGACCGTCGACTTCAGTTCCAGGATCTCCCCGCGCGCGTCCACGGTGATCTTCTGGCTCAGGTCACCGCGGGCCACCGCCGTCGTCACCTGGGCGATGTTGCGCACCTGGCCGGTCAGGTTCGACGCCATGTAGTTGACGTTGTCCGTGAGGTTGCGCCAGGTGCCTGAGACGTTCGGCACCTGCGCCTGACCGCCGAGTTTGCCCTCCGTGCCCACCTCGCGGGCCACGCGCGTCACCTCGTCGGCGAACGAGGACAGCTGGTCGACCATCGTGTTGACCGTCGACTTCAGCTCCAGGATCTCCCCGCGCGCGTCCACGGTGATCTTCTGGCTCAGGTCACCGCGCGCCACCGCCGTGGTCACCTGGGCGATGTTGCGCACCTGCCCGGTCAGGTTCGACGCGAGCTGGTTGACGTTCTCGGTGAGGTCCCGCCAGGTGCCCGAGACGTTGGGCACCTGCGCCTGCCCGCCGAGCTGGCCCTCGATGCCGACCTCGCGGGCCACCCGGGTGACCTCGTCGGCGAAGGACGACAGCTGGTCGACCATCGTGTTGACCGTCGACTTCAGCTCCAGGATCTCCCCGCGCGCGTCCACGGCGATCTTCTGGCTCAGGTCGCCCCGCGCCACCGCAGTGGCCACCTGTGCGATGCCGCGCACCTGCCCGGTGAGGTTGGCGGCCATGAGGTTCACCGCGTCGGTGAGGTTCTTCCACGTGCCGGCCACGTCCGGCACCACGGCCTGCCCGCCCAGCCGGCCCTCCGTGCCCACCTCGCGGGCCACCCGGGTCACCTCGTCGGCGAACAGCCGCAGGGTGTCGGTCAGCGAGTTGATCGTCTCCGCCAGCTCGGCGACCTCACCCCGCGCCGACACGGTGATCTTGCGGGAGAGGTCGCCCTCGGCGATGGCGGTGGCCGCCGAGGAGATGGAGCGCACCTGGTTGGTCAGGTTGCTCGCCATGGTGTTGACCGAGTCGGTGAGCGCCCGCCAGGTGCCGGCGACGCCGCGCACGTCGGCCTGACCGCCGAGCTTCCCCTCGGTGCCCACCTCCCGGGCCACCCGGGTCACCTCGTCGGCGAACGAGGACAGCTGGTCGACCATCCTGTTCACCGTGCTGCCGATGCGGCGGAACTCGCCGCGCAGCCTGCGGCCCTCGATCTCCAGGGCCATGTGCTGGGAGAGGTCGCCTTCGGCGACCGCATCGAGCACCCGGGCGATCTCGGCGGTGGGGGCGGCGAGGTCGTCGATCAGGGCGTTCACGGCCTGGACGCCGGCCGCCCACGCGCCGTCGTAGGACTCCTCGTCCAGTCGCTCCGACATGCGCCCGTCGCGGCCGACGACCCGGCTGATCCGCAGCAGGTCGCGGCTGTGCCGCTCCTGCACGGCCACCAGTTCGTTGAACTGCTCCACCACCTCGCTCGCCGGCCCGTCGCGCCGGGCCAGCCGGACGTCGAACCGGCCCCGGCGCACCTGCGCCAGCGCCTGCGCCAGCTCCTCCAGGAGGGGCACGTCCTCTCCGGCGGCATCCCCGGCCGGCGCCCCGGGCATCCCGGGGTCGGCAGGGACCGCAGGATCCTTGTGCTGCGTCGCCGTCATGGCCGCCTCCCCCTTGCTTCGTCCAGTCCGGCCGGCGTCGGCAGGTCTGGTCCGGTTCCCCGTGACCACTGAGGCATGCTGCACGCGTGCCCGTTCAGCTCGAGCGGCGGATGCGGTTCCCGCCCGACATCCGATCGATCAGACGTGTGCGCATGATGATCCACGACGCCCTGGCCGAAGTGGCGGACGCCGGCGCTGCCGGAGGCGGGTCGGAATTCGTCGACGACGTCGTGCTGCTGGCCAGCGAGCTGTCGGAGAACGCCGTGATCCACGCCGGCACCACGTTCGACCTCGCCGTCGCAGCCGGCGCGGACGAGGTGACGGTGTCCGTCACCGACCAGGGACCGGGCGCGCTGGAGCTGCACCTGGCCGAGCCGCGACAGCGCTACGGGCGGGCGGCCACCCACGGTCGCGGGCTGGCCCTGGTGGCCCGGCTGTCCACGACGTGGGGCACCCGGCACACCGCCGACGGCCGGCACACCGTCTGGTTCACCATGGCCCGTCGCCCGGTGGCCGGTGAGGAGCAGCCGGCGGCGTCCGCACCCGCCCCCGAGCGCGCCTGGTCCACGGCCGAGCAGACCCGCTGGCTGGTGCACGTGCCGGCGTCCCTGGCGCGCCGGCTGTCACCGGTCGAGCTGGTCCAGGAGCTGACCACCCGGCTGTTCGACCTGGTCGACGCCACCGCGATCGTCGTCGAGGTCGACCCCGGCGACGGTTCGGGGGTCCGCGACCTCGCGCGCGCCGGCGCGTCCGACGACACCGGTCCCGGGCACGTGCTCACCGTGCCGCTGCCGACCACGACCGGACTGCGCGGCAGCATCCGGCTCGTCCTCCGCGAGGCCGAGGACAGCCCGCACGCCCGTGAGCTGACCGAACTGATCGCCGACCGGATCGCCCTCACGGCCGAAGCGCACTGGCTGCGCGAAGTGGACCAGCGCCGACGGGCGTGGATGAGCTACCTGGCCGAGGCGAGCGAGCTGCTCGGCCAGTCCCTGGATCTCGACCTCACGGCCGCGCTCGTGCCCCAGCTCGTGGTGCCCCGTCTCGGCGAGTGGTGCGCGGTCCTCCTCCCGGGTCCGGTACGTCGGCTGCGCCTGGCCGGGCTGACCCACGCCGACGAGGACCGCCTGCCCGAGCTGACCACGGTGCTCGACCCCGACGGCGTACCCGGTCCTCCACCCGAGCTGAGCGCACTGCTCGCGGCCGCTCACCGGGCCGCTGCCCCCTCGTGGTTCTCCGACCCGACCGACGGTGTCGCGATCGGGCTGCAGGCCCGCGGGACCTCGGTCGGGGTGCTGCTCGTCGGCCGACCCGCGGGCCGCGCGCACACGCCCGAGGACCTCCTCCTGATCGAGGACATCGCCCGTCGCGCCGCCCTCGCGGTCCAGAACGCCCGGAGTGTCGAGGAGCACGTGCAGGTCTCGCAGATGCTGCAGGCGGCCCTGCTGCCCCGCGCGCTGCCGCGCGTCCCGGGCGTCGACTTCGCTGCGGAGTACCTGCCCGCGAGCACCGGAGCCGACGTGGGCGGCGACTTCTACGACGTGGTCGCCGTCGGCTCGGATCGGTGGCTGCTCACCATCGGCGACGTGTGTGGGAAGGGCGCCCGGGCCGCAGCCCGCACCGGCCTGGTCCGCGACGTGCTCCGCACGCTGGTGCGGGAGGGGCGTCCGCTCGTGCAGGCGATCGAGCTGCTCAACGACGTCATGCTGGAGGCGGCCGACCCGCAGCAGTTCTGCACGCTGGCTGCGGCGATGCTGAGCCGGGAGGGACCCGACGGGCGGGGCGGGGTCGCGGTGGACCTCGTGCTGGCCGGCCACGCGCAACCGGTCGTGGTCCGAGCCGACGGCAGCACGGAGCTCATCGGCCGTTTCGGCACCGCCCTCGGCCTCATGGACGCCGTCGACCTGCACGGCACCCGGCACCTGCTCGCGCCCGGTGAGACGCTGCTGCTCTACACCGACGGCATCACCGAGAGCCGGCGGGGCCCCGAGCAGTTCGGGGACCAGCGGCTGCTCGACGCGGCGGGCGGAGCCGGGAGCAGTGCCGCACAGCTGGTCGCGACCGTGCGCGACGCCGTGCAGCGCTTCACCCTCGCCCTCGACGACGACATGGCCCTGCTCGCCGTCCGCGCTGAGCGCGGACCGAGCTGAACCGGCCGGCGTCGCCACGGTCCGACGCCGCGAGGGGCCGGCACACTCATGCGCCTCTGCTGTTGCCCGGCTGGACGCACCCGGGAGTCGTCATGGGGGTGCTCGCCCACGCACAGATGCGCAGCACGACGGACAGGGGCACCCTGCTGGCGCAGGTGGCAACCACGCTGGCACCAGAGACGACTCAGGCCGCTCCCCGGAAGGAGAACGGCATGGTCATCGGGGTGGAGCTGAGGGGACTCGAACCCCTGACCCCCACACTGCCAGGCCGAGTTGATCAGGTTCGTAGCGGTTCGCTACGGTCCCGTAAGCCACTTCACCTGCTGCTTTGAACAGCCGCGAACGTGCACGTACAACCGCGAACACCGTTAACTGCAACAGCAACTGCAACCATAAATCCAGTTCTTTAGGCAGCCTCAGTAGGACACCTATGAGGACGCCCACGCTTCCCAGGCCAGTCCCGCGTCGGGCCGACCTCGGACCCCTGAACTCAGGGAGTGCGGGAGGACCCCCGGACTGCCGATGAACCAGGCATGCGGATCAGCCAGGCCGTCACCGCGCTCGCTGCCTTCACCGCTGGCCTCACCGCCGCGGCGACTCTGCGCCGGCGTGCCGGCCATCGCCCTCCCGTGGTGCCGACCGTCACCACCACAGCCCATCCCGCGGTTTCGCCGATCCCGGACCACGACGCGGTCGTCCTGCCCTTCGCTCGCCCGGTCCTTGCGTCACCAGCTCGTTGCGGGGAGAGCGGCGGCCGAACAAAGGCCGGTGCGCCTTGCGGGGCCCGGGCCAACACCGGTGGACGCTGCCACCATCACCCGATGGCCGCCTGACTCTCGCGGGTCTGCATCACTTGGTCGATCCGGGCCCTTCCGGTCTCGTGGCCGGCGGGCGGAAGATTCAATGGCGGACGTCGATCGACGAGACGGCCCTTACCAGCTGTGACGCGAAACGCCGTGCTGACCTGCATAAACGCCGTATCGCTTGACCCGTTCGCTAGACTCCGGATCGTTGCCTCTCCTTACAGTCGCCGGAGTCTAGCGAACGGCGCGCGCGAGCTTCTCGCCATGCCCCTGACATCCCAGTTAGGCTTCCCGCGTTGCTTCGCAACCGCCGGCCCAACGGGCGCGGGAAGCCTAACTGGGATGTCAGCACTATCCCTCGCATCCGAGCTTCCGATCTGCCTGGAGCCGCGTCCCCCCTTAGGGTGAGGTTGCCGTCTACGCTAGGAAGAACTTGACCCACGCGCCGTTGTAAAGGAGCGTGGGGTCCTCGCCGCCCCCGCAAAGGGCGACGACAGGAAGGAACAGCATGGCAACGCTCCAGCGCATCCAGCCAGACCATGGCGCTCCTGCCGCCCGACTCGTCGATGAGGTCCGCCAGATGTCGCCTGCCGAGCTTGCAGCTCGCATCGAGGAAGCTCGCAACTCCTCCCCCGCCCAGATCGTCGAACGTCAGAAGCGCGAACGCCGTCAGCGCGCTGAGCGAGCTGCCGCTCGCTTCGCCGTCTGACAGGAGTGCCCTCCCCGCATCTCAGGGTCACTCTGCGCTGCCTGCAAGATGATCTAAGCCTGCCGGAGCTGTATGCAGACCGGGACGCTCGCGACTTCGCGGACCGCCATATGGTGGTCCGCGCTTTCGTTGATCGTCGTGCTCAGGCCCCCGACGGCGGCGAACCGATCCAGGCGCTCAGACCGCGCGGCGCCTTCCGCAGCCTTCACGTTGGCCGCCCGCGCGGCGCGACCCTGTGGGACCCCGACTTCGATACCTGTTGGCTCGTGGCATACGGCGAATACCACGCCGACGGGGATCGCAAGGATGTCTACAACTACTTCGCCGGCCTCCAGGACGACGGACTACTCACTCCGACCGCCGACGACTACGAGAAGCTCCAGACGATCACGCCGGAGGAGCTGATCAGATCCCTCCGGCGCATGGCACCCGAGCTCCTTCAGAAGGCCCGCGCAGTCAACGGGCAGGAGATTCGGCAGGATTTCGTCGCGGCGCACGACGCAGTCGGCACGGCAACGATCACGGTCGATCTCGTCTTCGAGACCGACGGCTCCCTCGAAGAAGGTTGGGTCGGCATAACCATGCCTCCCAACATCACCTGGCCCCCTGGTGGGGCCCTCGCGCTGGTTGCGGCCTTGATGCCGCCCGAAGTAGCCAGCGAGGACATCCAGTTCAGTGAAACCGTCGGGCGACGACCCACCGCGCCTGGCGAGCTAGCCTTCTCCTGGTCCCTTGACACGACTCTGAAGTAGTCGGCCCGGCCGCTTTCACTGCATGGCGGGCCCGGACACGTGCCGTCCGGTGGTCCAGTCGTCTATACGGCCAGGTTGCGGCATAGCTTTAGTCGCTTGGATGTCCAGACCTGCGCGCCATGCTTCGACGGCCTCTCGGCCGACAGCTTGGTCGGATCAAGCGGTGGCGGCGGCCTGGACGGCCACCTCGAGCGTCGTTACGCAAGGGCCGACCGTGCCGTGCGTGTGCATGTCGTCGATCTCGAGCGCAAGGGTGCCGGGGCTGACGTCGGTGGTCTCGGCCGCCACGGCGTCGGCGATGCGTCGCAGCGGGTCGGCGACGTCGGGAATGTCGATGGTTCTGAGCAGTCCTTGGGCCCGCTGGAGCTCATCACTGGCTTGCTGCCTGAGCTCGGGCTCCTGCCGCGTCCCGGAGAGCAGAGCCGCGGCCACCGCCGCCCGCGATGCGCGCCCGAGTGCCCCGATAATCTCGGCGGTCTCCGCGACGAACCGGCCGGGTCGCACGGGCAGCCCGGCTTGTTGTGCGAGCTCGTGCAGCTCGTCGATGTCGATGACCGGGAAGGGGTCGCGGGCTCCGATCACGGTCGCGGTGTAGCTGTACAGGACGCCCGCCTCCGCGGGGGCGGCGATGACGCGGAATGCGAGAGGGTGCGCGCTTGGCGCAGCTCGCACCAGCCGCAGTAGCGCTTCGACGGCGGCGGCATGAGCCGCCGGCGCAACCGGCAGCAGCCACCGGCGGGGCTCCGCGACCATGCTCGGCTTCGCGCCGGACCTGACGGGGCGAGCGGCGTCGACGGAGGCGCCGGGGACTTCGGCGAGCGCCTGGCGGAGCAGCTCTCGCTCGTCGCGCAGCTGCCGGTCGCGAATGGCGGCTGCCACGTCCCGAAGGGCGGCCGCCGTCAGCCGCTCCGGCGGAGGGTCGATCGTGGCGCCGTCGGCGAACCCGATCAGAACGGTCGCAGCGTCGCCGAGGACGGCGGTAAGGGTCGGGTCGAGCGGATCCGGCTCTCCCGCCAGCCGCGCAGCCCCGGTAGCGGTCGCGGCGCGGAAGTGCTCACCGGCGTCTCGTAACTGCGAGCCGACGAGCCGCATCCGTTGACGACTCGCGGCCGCGTCGGGGTCCGCGGCGGCTTCTGCGAACTGCTGCGCAGCCGAGGCCGCCGTATCCAATGCTTGTGCGGCGTCGTCTCCGCGCTTGCTGGGCGGCGAGCCGAGAGGCGCGAGGAGGACCGGTTCGGTCGCCGGCATGGCACCGAGCGCAGCGGCGTCGCGCTGCAGCTGCTGACGACGTTGCTCCCATCGCCTCAAGCTTTTCCGGTCGGCGTCGCCCGGCCGCACCAGGCGTTCGACCATTGTCAGCACTACGTCGCGGGCCAGCGTGACGGCCGCGGCCTGCTGCCGCAGCCGCGCGGTCAGCGACGTGGAGGAGAGCTCGCGCTCCACCCAGTCGTTGAACCCGCGGTTCCATCGGGTCACGACCTGCGGCGGCATGTTCTCGCGCGGTATTGCCTTGTGTGGCCCGGTCCGGCCGAGAATCGGCAGGTCGGCGCCGTCGTAGCGCGCCACGGTCACCTCTGCCACGTGTGCTTCCGGCAGCAGGTCGAGCACCGTCGACGCGAGCTCGGCGGCGCGCGCCTCCGGCGACTGGGCCCCGTCGATGGGGTGGATGAACCTGGTCCGCGCGGTCCCGTTCGCGTGGTCGAGTTCGGCGTCGATGAGCAGCGGCCATTCGTCCCGTAGGGCGTCGAGCCGGGCGGCTGGCGGCGGCAGCGCTGTGAGCAGCGCAGCTCGAGCAGCGTCGTCTGCGCATGCGCGATGCGCGCTAGCGATCCATCGCGCGGCTACCCGTACGTCCCCGGACGGGGCCGCGCCCGCGAGGCGCGCCGAGGCGGTGGTCGTCCAGGCCACGCCGGTCTCTAACGCCTCCAGCAGGCGGGCACCGTCTACAGGCGTGGCCGCAGTGATCCGCCGCAGCCATTCGTCCTCGTCGACTGCGGCGGCCGCTCGCCTGAACAAAGCGGGGTCGGGGGCGGGCAGTGCGGCCGCCTGCTGGTGGAATGTCTCGGGCAGAACCGACAGGTCAACCCCAGCGAACCGCGCTCCAACTGCGAGCATCAGCCATTGGCCAAGATTCATCGACAGCGGCAGCGTCCGGGCGACGCGCACGCACGCGCGTGCATGCTCGGCCACATCGGCCAACCGCGCCGCTTCCAGCCACTGTGCCGAATCCGTGCCCGCCGAGGCGACCCGCCGTGTCACGGCGTCCGCGATCGTCATAGAGTCGCCTGCTTCTCTGACGATGACTGGCAGTCGGGCCGCGACAGCTGCAGCCGGAGCGTCCTCCACGACTGCTGCGAGAGTGTCCGCGATGCGCGGCGGGGGGCGTTCGTGCAGCAGTGCGCGCAGCTTCGCCGACCGCAGCTCGTGCAGTCCCGACCAGGTGCCGGCTTTTGATTCGACGATCAGATGCTCCCGGTTCAGCCGGCTCAGCGCTGCCGCGAGATCCGGGCCGCCGCCCCGCCGCAGGAGCGTGCCGGGATCCACATCCAGGCCGACGCTATGCGCCGCCGTCACATAGCGCGCCACCGCCAGCTCCGTCGCCCGCGCAGGATCTTCAAGCCCGGCCGCCTGCTCCGCCAGCACTGTCGACAGCCGACGCCCCGCCACCACCAGATGCAGGAACTCCATCAACAGACCGCGCGCCTGGCCCCATGCCTCATCGACTGCCATCACCGGACGGACCCCGCGCTCCCGCAGGAGCCGCCCGATTTCCTTTGCGGCCTGCCGCGTCAGGGTCGGGCGCACGATCACCGCTCGCCGCAGCGCGTCCGCGACGGCGAAGTCCTCCTCGCGCGCCGCTCCCACGATGTAGACCCCTGACATCTCGAGCAACGCCTCCCCGGCCCGACGCCACCCCGCACGGCTGGCCCTGCCGATGTCGTCCACACAGACCAGGAGCGGATACGACTCTGAGGGACGCTGCTGCTCGATCGCCGCGACCACCATGTCCACGTTCGCCTCCGCAATTGCGTGCACTCGCCAGACACGCATCCGCTGCGCATGCTCGGCCGCGGCCCGCCACAGCAGCGCCGACTTCCCAGTCCCGCTAGGTCCCACGATCAGCGCCAGACGATCGCTTGCCAGCCCGTTCGCGATCGCGTCCAACTCGTCTCGCCGCGCCACGTCGAGCCCGGCCGCGATGTGCTCAGGCCGTACGTCGACGCCGCTGAGGAAATCCTCCACCGGCAGCGCAGACTCCACCCGGAACGTCAACGGTGCGACGACACGACGCAGCCGGTCCATCGGCACCGCGGCCGTCGCGACTGCCCGCATGGCAGCGTCTACGGCCACATCCAGCTCGCCCAGCGCGAGCGTTACCGGCCGCCCCGCTGGCCGGCTGGCTTGCTCTGCGGACGCGTCCGCCGCCACCATCAGGCACCGGTCGAGCGCAAGTTGCGCTACCGCAGGATCGATGTCGCGAAGATCAGCGAGATCCATCGCCGCTCCCGTGAGGTCGGCTGCGTCCTTGACCAAGCGAACTCGACGCAGCAGCGACCCCACCTCGGCCTCGCCCACCCCATCCACTACCGCGGCGATGTTCGCCACTACATTCGGCGCCGGCTCCAGGCACTGCTCCCACCCCGTGGCCGCAAGGCCGCCACCGAACCCGCCGTTTGTTACCAGGCACCCCGTGGCGTCAGGATCATCCCGGAGCATCGGCGCGACATGAGCTAGGAAGTCGGCCAGGTCTCCCAGACCCAGGAACGCGTCCGCCGACGCCTGTTCCTTCGCCTGCACGTACCGCCTCTCGGCGCCCGGCGTGGGGACCGTGTCGACGTCCTCCAGCCCCTCCGGGGTTAGCGCAGTTGCCGGGAACACTCCTTGCGCCGCCCGGACGAGAAGCGCCGCCGTCAACCGCAACTGGTACCTGACCCCGGCGACGTTCCGCGCACCCGCCCGTCGCGACACCCATAGCTCCTGCGGCGGCTCCGTGGGCACCCTCCGCTGCCGCGTCAGCTTCCGCGACTGTGACCCCCTTCCCACACGCCGACGCTAACCCGAAGAGACCAGCCCACGTAGCCGTCCGCTGCCGCCGCGGACCCCGTGCCGCCGGTCGAGCGCACGGCCGGCGTTCAGCCAGGCCCGACGGTCGTCGTCCTTTCTCCCACTTCGCTGCCGCGTGACCCATCCACCACGGGGCCTCGGAATTCGGGACGATGATCGGCGTGACAAGCATCTATCTAGGCCCGGGTGCGGAACTTCGGCTTGCCTTTGACGAGATCGCAGCCGAAGCGGGCTTTGGCGGCCACCGACTCGCGCTCCGTTACAAGGCGACCCCGGTCGGGCTGCCGCCTGGATCGGTCGCGTTTATCTCCGGCGCACTGCGGTTGCAGAGCACGATGAGCTGGGTGGGGGTGCTGCATGCTGCGCAGCAGCTTCCAATCAGCGGCACGGCCGCCTATCCGCGCTCGGTACTCCTGACCACCACGATCAGCGACGCGCAGTTGGCCGGCATCGAAACGGCGCGCCAGGGAAGTGACCTGGAACTGCTCGTCGATCTCAACGTGACTCTCGCTAATGCGCCACCGCTGGACTACCCGGCCGGAGACGCCCAGGACTGGGTCCGCGTTCCCGGTCCGATCTGGGCCGTCCACGCCGAGCGGCTCGGCGCCTTGGTCAGCGTGCCGCTGCTGGTTCCGCTGCCCCTTGGCGATCCCGACAGCCTGCGTGCGCGGGCCGGTCGTCGGCTTCAATCGGCGATGCGGGCGCAGACCGACGGGCGCGCCGAGGACGCGGTGCGGGACGCGCGACTGGCCCTCGATCTGTACGACCAACTCGACCCAACCTCTACGTACGACCCCCAGGGCGCCCCCCGGCAACGTGACCTGGACCAAAGGTTTGCAGCGCTACGTACGACGCTGTTCTCGCTCGCCAGCGGCGCCCACCATGACGACACCGTCACCGCCAACTTCCGCTATACCCGCCAGGACGCCACGGCGATCATCGCCTGCGTCGCTGCCCTTCTGCAGAGGCGCTGACCTTCCTGGCATCTGGGCTCCAAGGCCACGCGGGATTGGTGGGCAGCGACTTGCCACCGCGACGGATCCCTTGTGCGCACACGGCGCGGCCGGTCTCCGGCGGATGCGCGAGCCCGGCCCCGAGCTCGCGCATCCGAGAACCGACGACGCGCTGGCTGCCGAGACAGCGACCTCGAACCCGCCCGGAAGCACCGGAGACTTGCAAGATCAAGAAGGACACACGTCTTGCATCCACGGTGTCGGGACTCGTTGTGACGAATGGCCAAGCTGACGCGCTACCGGCTCGAGAATAAGTCGATTTTAACTACCCCCAGCGGCCACTATGGACGTGGGGCGTTCGCTAGCCTCGATGCAGGCGCGATGTTCTACCGCCCGCAACCACCCCCTCAGCCCGACTGGGTCCGCGTTGGGGGACGCCGCAGGAGGATGGGCGACTGGGCTTGACGTCAGCACAGCTGGTCGACGAATCGACGAGACACCATGAATAGTCTTGCGAGCCTCACTCTGACGATCGTGGAGGCCGTCAGTACGGAGTACTTGAGGATCGATGAGGCAAGTCGGCTCTGTCCATGTGAGCGCACCAGGAAGCTGACTGGTATTGACTTGACCCTGTACCCTTTACCCACGGCGGCGAGCAGTTGCTCATGGGTATAGGTATACGAGCCTCTGACATGGCAATTTGCCGCCACGTCTGCCGTGAAAACTCGAAAACCCGACTGTGCGTCCACTCGGGCGCACTTCAGCCCCGCTAGCACTATCCGTGACGCGACCTTATTGGCAAAGAACCTAGATGGCGGCATCCAGTCCGGGCGATCGCCAAGTCGGTCACCGATGACGATGTCTGCGCGACCTGCAAGCACCGTCCGAAGCAATCTGCCGATATCGTCGGCGCAGTATTGCCCGTCCCCGTCGATATGAACTATGAACTCAGCGCCCCAATCCAAGGCGGCGGTGACGCCACGTCTATATGCGTTGCCAAGCCCCGCTTCCCGGGGAGGTGTTTGAACCACGACTGCACCGGCGGCTGCTGCGAGCTCCGGTGTCCCGTCATCGCAACGGTCGGCGATGACGAAGATGACGGCATCCTTCGGGCCCAGCCCCATCCCACGCAAAGCCAGAGTTGCGCGCCTGACCACGTCCTGGATGGTCGCCGCCTCGTTGCGGGCGGGAACCAGGACTGCGACACGGCACTTACAGGGAGCGCCTTGCGCCTCGAGCACCTCGGGCCTCCCCCTGCTGGCGTGGGCGTTGGGCACGGATTCACCGTATCCTGCGCAAGTGCCCTGGGGCTTGCCGCGACCTGCACGGACGGAGCCTGAGCAGCCACTCCATGTCGACATCACCCTCTTGCTGGCCGGGGCTGGAGAGTCCGATGCTGTGGCGCCTCAGGCTGTGGCGGTGAATGCCGACCCGGAAATCCGACGAAGTCTCCTTGTCGAGGAGTATAAGGCGATCCGCGCTAAGTCGGCGGAGGCAAGAAATAACCAGCAGACGATCATGCAATGGAGCCTTGCGGTCGCGGGCATTGTCGTCGCCGGGGTCATAACAGGCGCCCGAGACAACTCCGAGGAATACCGACTCGCCGTGGCGTTCGTCATGTGCACGGCCGTCCCTCTCATCTTGCTCTGCGCCCTTGCTGTGTGGTTGAGCGAGGTGTCTCGAATGCTCCGCGCTGCACAGTACCTTCGGGCGCGCGAGAACGCCTTCGCCGACAGTCTTGGGGGCTGGCCAAAGTCGGAAGGGGATTACTTCGCGAACCTGCCTCTCGTCTGGGAATCCTTGCTTGAATCCTCGGCAGCGTGGAAGGGGAAGGCTGATCTCGGGTATATCGCCGTTATAGGCATGTACACCTCGCTGATTTTGGGAGCTAACGCAGTCGGTGAGTGGGTCCTCTGGAACCTTGACAGAAGGTCTCCCTTCTTCTTTTGGGTATCGCTTGGTGGCACCGCCTCAACAGTCGTCGCCCTGTTCCTTCTGCTCGGCCTCGCCTGGAGTCTGCGGCGTCGGCGGCTAACATGACGCCTCACTGAGCCGCTGAGCTTTCGCATCGGCGCTGTCTGTGAGGCCGCCCTGTGAGGCGCGTCGGCGCTCTTGTCCCCGGGGCAGCCCACTTAGCGGCATCGATCACGCCGCAGCCAGCGGCTGGTTCACCGCCCGATGAGTTTCCCGAACGAAGTCGCTGCTGCAGGCCGGCGGCAACCTGTTGAGCACTGCCACGCCTGATGCGCATGGATCCAACAATCAGGCAACTCCGTAGGAGCGAGATCGCTTCAGCGCTTCGCTGGTTTCTAGGCGCGTCAGTGCTTCGGCTCGGCTCTGAAGCTCCCGCAGCCGTCGCGAAAGGGTAAGCCGACGCAGAGGTGCAGGCGCCCATATGATCCCCGCGAGGTGATGGGCAGCATCGCGGACGATCTGGGAGAACTCGCTGTCGATCGCGCCGCCTCCAATTTCTTGGTCGGGGTCTTCCTCCCAGGACGTCGCGCTGAGCCACGCGGCGGCCTGAGCCAGCGTCAGATACTCCCGGACCGCGGCGTTCGGGATGCGTGCCAGTAGCGCTGCGGTCATAAGTGCGCGAGCCGCATCTTGGAAACTGATTCCTCCTGCAGGGACAGGCGCCCACCGAGCAGTCTCAACTCGACCCAGGGCGAGAAGCGCGTTTGCGCGGCTTGACCGCCGGTCCCTGGCCGAATTGATCCACTGGCCTAGCACGGAGCCCAAGCCGAGGGCGCCGATCAAGCTGGTGATCGTGGCGAAATCCGGCACCTTTTCAGCCTCTCCGAGCACGGGGCACACTGTCGCCAGGCGAGCCACCCGGCGACAGGTCCTTGCTAAGAGGCCGCCTATGCAACCCGTGCGCTTGAAGTTCGATGGTGCCAGGCGCTCCCGTCTCGACGCACAACCGGGACCAGCCCGCCGCCGCGGCTGACGAGACGAGTCGAGGGGTCTGCCCAGGCCGCCTTCCGGGACGCCAGGAGGCTCGAGGCCTGAGCCGGCCCTCCAACCAAGGATCGCTTGCCACCCGCGTACAGGGAGCAACCGCCCCGGGGCCGAGCACACACTGGAGACGCCAAGATCACAAGGCATCACACGTCTTCCGGGTCGAAGACTCGTGGTGACGGGTTACAGGAGAACTGCCAGCAGACTTCAGGCCATGGGAACCAGCGGCACCCCCGAGTACCGGGCTCGACGGCGGGCGCGCGAGCAACAACACCGCCAACAACGCCAGCACGCCTCGGTGGAACGCCCCCGTCCGGACCGGGGCGCCCCAGCGGCGGACGGGTCTGAACGACGCACCGCCGCGACGATCTGCGGATGGTGCGGCGGACCGATCACCCCGCGCAGCCGCGGCCCCATCCCGAAGTGGTGCTCGGCCGCCTGCCGGCATCGAGCCTGGGAGCAGAGCCGCGCCGCGAACTCCGGTCGGACGGCAGTGCAGGTGGTCGAGCGGCGGGTCGAGATTCGTGTACCCCTCGAGCCGACCCGCCGGGACTGGCCGCGGTTGCTCGGCGAGCTCGCCGGTCAACTGGATGACGGCCGCGTCTACGACCGGGACATGCCCGCCCTCGGCCGGGCACTGGACCCGGTGCTGCGGTCTTACCGGCGGCGGGCGCGCTGGAGCGGCGCACCTGACCTCCCCTGAGTGCCCGCAGGCACCTCCCCTAAGTGCCGGGAGGCGGAGCTCCCTTATTGCTCCTGTAGGGCACCGGCGTCGACGGTGACGTTGGGAGAGTTGTCGTGAAGCGGGAGGTCGGCGGGGGGGTGACGTAGGTGGCGGGGGCGGTGACGACCCGACCGGCCCGACGTCACCCCAACCGGCGCGCCACTGGCCCTCGCTGGCCACGTGAATCCCGGCCCTGCTGGACGGCAGGGCCCTGTGGCCGCGCAGCACGCCCCGCCGAGAGGCGCACCGATCCTGTGCGAGAGGTTGCGTGCGCCGCTGTCGCCCGCGCGGCATGCCGTTAGGGCGGCTGACCGCACTTATGTCACCCCGTCGTCGGCTACTCGTCACAACGGATTGCGCACTCCTGGATGCATAAGGTGTGTCGGCTCGTGATCTTGTCCGGTTCGAAAGTCGAG
The DNA here is from genome assembly GCF_002938435.1 of Blastococcus saxobsidens. GTDB lineage: Bacteria > Actinomycetota > Actinomycetes > Mycobacteriales > Geodermatophilaceae > Blastococcus > Blastococcus saxobsidens. The sequence goes on along the minus strand of NZ_POQT01000016.1, from coordinate 11,850 downwards.
ATGGCCGCGGAGAGCGCGCGGGCGAGGACACGGGTACGTAGCTGATCGGGTCGACGGTGCGGAGGGCCGCTGACGGGGTGACGTGGCGCCGCACGCTTCGGCGACCCTGCCGAGGACGTGCGGTTGGACCCTCACTCAGGCGGTCGCGGCACCAGTTGCTCACGGGCCAGCAACGCCCCGTAGGCGGCGACCGCCTGCACGCCTTCCGAGGTCAGAGTCGGAAGCTCCGCAACGATCTCTTCGGCACTCATCCCTGCGGTAAGGCACTAGAGCACCACGCTGACCGGCACGCGGGTGCCAGCGATCACCGCCTGACCGCTCAGCACGGCCCGATCAGTAGTGATCAACGCCAGGTGGTCGGAACTCATGCGCCCGGTGCCCCGCGCCCGCGATCTACGCCCAGCACGCCAGCGAGGACCGTGCGGACCTCGTCGAGCGGGACCCTCGATGCCTGCGCTGCGACCGCATGACACCGCCCGAACCGCTCGACGTACGGGAGGAAAACCGGAGACGCGCCGGAGCAGGCCAGGAGACCGAGCAGCTCGACGGACGTCGGCCCGAGGTGATCAGGAAGTCGGACAGCCAGGACTGGAGAAAAACAGGAACCTCGCCGGGCACTGTCATCAACTGGCCGGGAATGGCGCCTTCTCCAGGTGGGCGTGCGGCGCCGGACGCCGGCGCACGAGGCCACGCGACGAGGAGGGCGAGATGGGCGACGCGGAGCAACCTAGGGAGTCGGTCTCCGGCGACCCGCTGTTGTTCACACCCGAGGAGGCGGCCACGGTGCTCCGCCTCGGGCGCACGACGGTCTACGCGCTGATGAAAGCCGGCGACCTGCACCCCGTCCACATCGGCCGGAGCTGTCGCCTCTCCCGCAGGGAGCTCGAACGTTACGTTCGCGGCCTGGAAGCTCCCCGCACCGCTCCTCGTGCGCTGCGCCGAGCCCAGACCACCACGGACCAGCGCGGACTCCTCGAACTGGGCCCGACACCGCCCGATGCGGCGTGAGTCCACAACCGCTCCGCCGGTGTCGGATCGCTCGGCGAGACTGACACTCCAGCCCACGACCCAGGGGTGACCGATGGCGGGACGCGCCTCGAACGGCGAGTCGACGATCTACAAGGGCGCCGACGGACGCTGGCACGGCTACGTCTCCGTCGGCTTCACGCTCACCGGCAAGCCCGACCGCCGGCACGTCAGCAGCAAGAGCCGCGGCGTCGTGGTCGCCAAGGTCCGCGACCTGGAGCGCTCGCGGGACGCCGGAACGATCACCGAGACATCGACCCCGACGGTCGCCGAGTGGCTCGAGCACTGGCTCACCACCATCGCCCCGCGCCGCGTGCGCCAGCGGACCCTGGAGAGTTACGAGTCCGCCGTCCGCAAGCACCTGGTCCCCGGACTCGGACGGCACCGCCTCGACCGGCTGCGCCCCGAGCACCTCGACCAGCTCTACACCGCGCTCCTCGATGCCGGCTACTCCCCCGCCACCGTGCTGCGCCACCACCGCATCCTGTCCCGGGCGCTCACCATCGCCGTCCAGCGCGGGCACGTTCCCCGCAACGTGGCCAGCCTCGTCGACCCACCCGCACAGAAGCAGAGCGACATCGCCACCGCCCTCGACCTCGGCGAGGCCCGCGCCGTCTTGCAGGCGGCTGCGCACGCGCGCAACTCCGCCCGCTGGACCGTCGCCCTCGCCCTCGGCCTGCGGCAGTCCGAGGCCCTGGCGCTGCAGTGGAAGGACATCGACCCGCTAGCCGGCACCCTCACCGTGCGGCGCAGCATCCACCGGGTCCGCGGCGGCGGGCTCATCTACGAGGAACCCAAGACCCGCCGCAGCCAGCGCACGCTGGCGCTGCCGCTACCCCTGCTTGACGCACTCAGAGAGCACAAGGCCGCCCAACTCGGCGAGCGGATGCTGGCCGGGTCCGAGTGGCACGACGAGGACCTGGTCTTCGCCCAGCCCAACGGCCGGCCGATCGACAAGAAGACCGACTACGACGACTGGACCCGGCTGCTCCAGACCGCCGGCGTCCGGCACGTGCGGCTGCACGACGGACGACACACCGCCGCGACGCTCCTGCTGAGCGAGAACGTCCACCCGCGGGTGGTCATGGAGCTGCTCGGCCACAGCCAGATGCGCACCACGATGGACATCTACAGCCACGTGATGCCGGCCCTCGCCAGAGAGGCCGCCGACCGGATGAGCGCCCTGCTGCTGCCAGGTAAGGGTGGGCAAACTGCAACCAGAACTGCAACCAGAGACGACTCAGGCCGTCCTCCAGAAGGAGAACGGCCTGGTCATCGGGGTGGAGCTGAGGGGACTCGAACCCCTGACCCCCACACTGCCAGTGTGGTGCGCTACCAGCTGCGCCACAGCCCCGAAGCCGACTCGATCTGGTGCGTTCGAGCCGGGGAGAACAATACAGGCCCGGTCGGCACGGCCGACGCAGGGGGGCCGGGGCGTGGCGGCACCCGGGCGGAGTGCCCGGCCCGGCCCCGTCCCGCGTCCGGCGACCGCCTCAGATCCGGACGCCGCGGGCGGCCAGCCACGGGATGGGGTCGATCCTCTTGCCGTCCAGGCCGCCCTGGTGCACCTCGAAGTGCAGGTGCGGGCCGGTCGACTGACCGCGGTTGCCCACGAGCGCGATGGTCTCCCCCGCCTCCACGTACTGCCCCGGCTTCACAAGGATCTTGTCCATGTGGCCGTAGACGGTCACATCCCCGTTCTCGTGCAGGATGTAGACGGCCAGGCCGAACCCGCTGGCCGAGCCGGCCCGGAGGACGACGCCGTCCATGGCCGCGTACTCCGGGGTGCGCATCGGCGCGGCGAGATCGATGCCGTAGTGGAAGGTGCCCCAGCGCCCGCCGTAGCCGCTCGTGAGGCGCGCGCCGGCGACCGGCAGCACCGCCTTGGGCCGGGCGGCCTCCGCCGCAGCGGCCGCCGCGGCCGCCTCGCGCTCGTCGCGCTCGGCCCGGGAGGCGGCCACCTCGCGCAGTCGCTCCTCCGCCTCGGCCACGGTGATCGAGGCCTGCGGCAGCATCTCGACGCCCTCGTCCGCAGTGAGCAGCATCGCCTGCGCGTCGGCGACCGAGGTCGCGTCGGCCGACGCCGCCGGGGCGCCCGGCAGACCGAGCCCCGCGGCCGCCACACCGCCGGTCAGCAGGGCGGCGAGCAGGAGGGCCGGGCGCCGGCGGGCGGCCACCGGTGCCGCGCGGCGCGCCTGCCGAGCGGCGGCCCGTCCGGAGGGAGAGCCGACCGCACCGAGCAGCTCCGTGCGGGGCTCGCCGTTCCTCGCGTCCATGCACCTGTCCGTCTCACGTCCGGGTGACCCGATCCGGGCCGGTGCCATCGAAACATTCCGTGACCCGTTCGTGACCCCGTGTACGGCGCGTCTCTCGCGACACGCCGCCGTGAACCGCCTCACACGTCCCACGAGTCGCACACGCAACTGACACCGATGTGCTTTCGCAGGTCAGGCGGCAGTGACCGAGCGCACCCCCGCTGCCACCCGTCCGAGGTTTGCGTGCGGACCGCCCGGGGCAGCAGTCTTCTCCGGCGTGAAACATCCGCGCCGGCCCGCCGCATCACGCTTGTGCGTCACTGCGCCGGACCGTATTGCGCGGCACCCGAGCTCACCCGTGTACTGCTCATCTCTCCGCACCCCGGAACGGGTGGGGCTCGATGCGCCGTGTCCAGAACAGAGAAGGAGGGATGCGATGTCACAGGCCTTCCTGCCTGCCCCAGCCTCGACCGGCGCCACCGCAGCCGTTCTTCCGGCCGACACCGAGCCGACCAGCCCGCTGCCCTCCCTGGGCGCGAACGTCGCCGGCGCCGCCGACATCCATCCGCTGAACGACGCCACCCTCTCCCTGCACGGCCATCAGCTCAGCGTGCCGACCTACGACCGCTCGGCCCTGACCCCGGCGGTCGTGCACTTCAGCGTCGGGGGCTTCCACCGCGCCCACCAGCTGCTGTACTTCGACGAGGTCGCCGAGCGCGGCATCAGCACCGGCTGGGGCGTCGTGGGCGTGGGGCTGCACAGCCCCGCCATGAGGAACGCACTGACCCCCCAGGACCACCTCTACACGGTGGTGGAGCGCAGCCCCGACGGCGAGCGCGCCCGGGTCGTCGGCGTCATGGTCGACTACCACTTCGCCCCCGACGACCCCGCCACCGTGCTCGACCTGCTCAGCGACCAGCGCACGCGGATGGTGTCGCTGACCATCACCGACAGCGGCTACCGGCTGGGCTCCACCGGCCTCTTCGACGCCGACGACCCCGACATCCGGTGGGACGTCCGAGAGCCGGGCAGCCCCCGCACCGTCTTCGGATTCATCGTCGAGGCGCTCGACCGCCGCCGCCGCGCCGGGCTGCCGCCGTTCTCCGTCGTCTCCTGCGACAACATGCACCGCAACGGCGACGCCGCCCGCGCCGCGGTCGTCGGCTTCGCCCGGCTGCGGGACGAGGTGCTCGCGCGCTGGATCGCCGACCGCGTCGCCTTCCCGAGCAGCATGGTCGACCGCATCACCCCGCACACGACGCCGGAGGAGCGCGAGGCGGTCGCGCGCCGGTACGGCGTCGACGACCGCTGGCCGGTCATCACCGAACCGTTCTCCCAGTGGGTCATCGAGGACTCGTTCTCCCACGGCCGGCCGCCGCTGGACGCGGTGGGCGTGCGCTTCGTGCACGACGTCGGCCACTACGAGCTGATGAAGACACGGCTGCTCAACGCCAGCCACTGCGCCCTGGGCTACCTCGGCTCGCTCGCCGGGCTCAGCAGCCTGGACGAGGTCATGGCCGACCCGGTCTTCGCCGGGTACGTGGCGCGGCTCATGGACGTCGAGGTCACGCCGCTGCTGCCCCCGCCGGACGGCTTCGACCTCGCCGACTACAAGCAGAACCTGCTCCAGCGGTTCGCCAACCCGGCGATCGCCGACGGGCTGCCCCGCCTGTGCCGGCGCGGGTCCACCAAGCTGCCGCACCACCTGCTGCCCTCGCTGCGCCAGGCGCTCGAGGAGGAGCGGCCGCACGCACTGCTCACCCTCGCCGTCGCCGGCTGGGTCCGGTACCTGCGCGGCACCGACGAGGCCGGACGCCGCCTGCCGCTGGAGGACGTGCTCGCCGACCGGCTGCGCACCCTCGCCCGTGCGGGAGGCAACGATCCCCGGCCGCTGCTGGGCGAGACGTCGGTCTTCGGTGACCTCGGCTCCGTCCCGGGGTTCGCCGCCGAGCTGCACGAGGCGGTGGAGGCGCTGGACCGCGACGGGGTCCGCGCCACCGTCGCCGCACGGACCCCCGCTCCCGCGGCGCTGCGTCGGTGAGCGCCCGTCCCACCCCAGACAGCCCGACCCCGAAGGGAGCCCACCCGGTGCCGACCGTTCCGCCGACGCTCATCGAGCGGGTGCAGTACCTGCTCTGCGACGCCGACGGCAACCTCTTCCCCTCCGAGGAGCCGGCGTTCGACGCCTCCGCCGAGGTGACCAACGCCTTCCTCGCCTCCATCGGCGTCGACCGCCGGTACACCGCCGACGAGCTCCGCGCGGCCGCCACCGGGATGAACTTCCGGTCCACGGCCCTCTCCCTGGCCGCCGCGGCCGGCGTTCCCGACGTCGACGTCGAGCCGTGGGTGGTCGAGGAGCGCCGGGCGGTCACCGCCCACCTGGGGGCGACGCTGCGCCCGCACGCGCCCACCCTCGCGGCGCTGACCACGCTGGCCGGCTCCCTCGAGCTGGCCGGGGTGAGCTCCAGCGCGCTGTCGCGGCTGGCCGCCTGCTTCACCGCGACCGGCCTGGACGAGCTGATCCCGCCGGTGCGGCGCTACAGCGCGGAGGACTCGCTCCCCACGCCGACGAGCAAGCCGGACCCGGCGGTCTACCGGCACGCCTGCGCCGACCTCGGCATCGAGCCGGAGCAGGGGCTGGCCGTCGAGGACGCGGTCGCCGGCGTGCGGTCGGCCGTGGTCGCGGGCTGCCCGACCATCGGCAACCTGCTGTTCGTGCTCCCCGAGGAGCGGGCGGCGCGGGCGGAGGCCCTGCTGGCGGCCGGTGCGCTGGCCGTCGTCGAGTCCTGGCAGGAGCTGGCCGACCTCGTCCTGCCAACCGTTGCCGGTCGTCCCGGCGCCGGCGAGGCCCTGAGCGGAGCTGCCCGGTGAAGATCGTCTACGTCGCCTTCCGCGGCCACTTCTCCGACAGCCCGCGCGCCCTCTACGAGGCGCTGCTCGAGCGGGGCGTCGACGCCGAGCACACCTGGCTGGCGGCCCCGCACACCCAGGCCACCTTCCCCCCGGACGTGACGACGGTGCCCTTCGGCTCCCCCGAGTGCATCACCGCGCTCGAGGCCGCCGACCTGGTCATCAGCAACGACCACATCCCGCTGGACTGGGAGAAGCGGCCGGGGACGACCTACCTGCAGACCTGGCACGGCACGATGCTCAAGCGCATCCACTACGACGTGCTGTGGGCGCCGGAGGGCCGGCTGGCCTACCTCGACCAGGACATCGCCCGGTGGGACCTGCTGCTCTCGCCGAACTCGATCACCACCGAGCGGCTGCGCAAGGCCTTCGGCTACACCGGGCCCGTCCACGAGACCGGTCTGCCGCGCAACGACCTGCTGTCCAGCCCCCGGCGGGACGAGCTGCGGGCCCAGGTGCGCGCCGACCTGGGCATCGGACCGGAGCAGACGGCGGTGCTCTACACCCCGACCTGGCGGGACGACCTGGTGTTCGCTGGTGCCGGGGACAAGGACTTCGAGTTCGCGATCGACCTCGAGGACTTCTCGGCCCGCCTGGGCGAGGACCACGTCCTCCTCCTGCGGCTGCACAACATGGTCATGGACCGGCTGGAGATCGTCGACGGCTCCGCCGTCCGCGACGTGTGCAGCCACCCGGACATCCGGGACCTGTACCTCGCCGCGGACCTGATGGTGACCGACTACTCGTCGACGATGTTCGACTTCGCGATCACCGGGCGTCCGCTGGTCTTCTACACCTACGACCTGGAGAGCTACCGCGACGAGCTGCGCGGGTTCTACTTCGACCTGGAGGACGTCGCGCCCGGCCCGCTGGTCCGCGACAGCCGGGAGCTGGTCTCCGCCATCTCCGACGTCGAGCGGATCCGGTCGGAGTACGTGCAGCCCTACGCCCGGTTCCAGGAGACGTTCTGCCACCTCGAGGACGGTCACGCCACCGAGCGCGTCCTCGACCTGATCATCCCGACCGCAGCCGCGTCCGGGGCCTCCACGAGCACGACCACTGAAGGAGATGATGTCCGTGCGGACCGGTGACCACGTCCTCAACCCCGTCCGTCGGGGTGGATCCCCCCTGCCGGCCCGCACGGCGAGCCGACGACAGCACATCCAGTCGGTCCAGGTCGTCATCCTGGCCGCCGGGATGGGCACCCGGCTGGGCCGCAAGGACCCCAAGCCGCTGACCCGGCTCGACGACGGCCACAGCATCCTGCAGCGCCAGCTCGACGGGCTGCGCTCGGTCCTGGGCGCCGACGTGTCGGTGACCGCGGTCGTGGGCTACCGCAGCAAGCGGATCATGAAGGCCGCCCCCGACCTGCTGTTCACGTACAACCCCGACTTCGCCGTGACCAACACGTCCAAGAGCCTGCTGCGCGGGCTGCGCACCACCCGCGAGGGCGGCGTGCTGTGGCTCAACGGCGACGTCGTCTTCGACCCGGCGGTGCTCGAGGTCGCCCAGCCCTACATCGCCGCGGACCAGAGCTTCGTCTGCGTCGACACGAGCACGGTCGCCGAGGAGGAGGTCAAGTACACCCTCGACGGCGACGGCTGCATCCGCGAGCTGTCGAAGATCGTCCGCGGCGGGCTCGGCGAGGCGGTCGGCATCAACTACATCTCCTCGGCCGACAAGGCGACGCTCATCGAGTATCTCGAGGGGTGCTCCCACGAGGACTACTTCGAGCGCGGCATCGAGACGGCGATCGCCGAGCGGGGGATGCGCGTGCTCCCGGTGGACATCTCGCAGTACGCCGCGGTCGAGGTCGACTTCGACGGCGACCTGCAGCGGGCCAATTCGATGTTCGGCCGGAACGCCCCGAACATCGTCGCCGACATCAGCTGAGCCGAGGCCGCGGGGCCGGTGTCAGGAGACGGGCAGGGCCCGTCCGGCACCGGCCCCCGCGGCCGGCGCGTCGGCCTCGCGGAACCGGCGCGCGGCGGCGATGCCGCCCAGCACCAGGCCGGTGCCCAGGGTGACCAGCAGCGTGACGGCGATCCGCGCGAGCAGCTGCGGGCCGGCCGAGGCGATGGTGGCCGTCCAGAGGACGTCGACGTCGGGCAGTCCCTGCACCAGCAGCAGCCAGCCGGTCACGACCGCCAGCAGCCCGGTCATGGCGCCCCGGCCGCGGTAGGCCGCCCGCACCCCGAGCACCGCGCACAGCAGGGCGGCGCCGGCGGGCATGAGGGCGGACACGACGGCCCCCACGTGCGATCCGGCGCTCACCGACGGCTCGGGGGTCGCCACCGCGTGCCACAGGGCCGCGACGGCCCCCACGGCCATGCTGGCGGCCAGCAGCCGCGGCGTGCGCGCGACGAGGCCCGCGGCGACGGCGGTCAGCAGGAGCGCGGCCACCACCGGCCACACCACCCACGGCGACGGCGGCGGGGACCAGGTGAGCACCCCGGCGACCTCGGCGTCGGTGCTGCCCTGGCGCAACGGGACGGTCCACTCCGAGACGACGTGCGCGCGGGTCGGGTCGGCGGCGACCTGCGGCGGCAGCACGTGCTCGCTCATCCAGTGCGTGCGGTGGTCGTGCCACACGTACGCCGGCTCGGTGGAGACCTGCTGCCACTCCGGCTCGGCAAGGGCATCGGCGTGCTCGGGCAGCGACGTCCGGCCGTAGCGGTCGAGGTTGATGTAGGTGGCCGGGCTCTGGGAGTTGCGCCACACGCCGTCGGGCCCGATGCGCAGGTAGGGCTCGCCGGAATACCCGGGCACCAGCACCTCGGCGTCCGACTCGTTCACCAGCTCCAGCTCGTCGCCGAACTGCAGGATCCGGACGGAGACCCCGGGCAGTGCCGGGCTCACCGACGTCACCCGGCCATCGAAGTCGCTGCCGGCGGCCTCTCCCCCGACGTGCGCGGACGCCGGTCCCGCCAGGCCGAGCAGCGCCAGCACACCGGCCAGGACGGTCAGCAGCCGGCCCGCTGTCCGGTTCACGCGCCGGTCACCAGCCGCAGGTCCTCGACGATGTCGTCGGCGGTGTTTCCCGCGTCGAACGCGACGTGCGCCTCGTCGTCGGTGCCGTACAGCAGCAGCAGCGTGGAGTGCAGCCGCCCCTCGTCCTCGGCCATCACGACGCCGGCGGACAGCTGCGCCTGCTCGATCGCGCCCTGGTCGCCGGTCAGACCGACGAAGGACGTGGCCAGGTCGGCGTCGAACCGGCCCAGGTACTCCCCCAGCACCTCGGGGGTGTCGGTGGCCGGGTCGGTGGAGACGAACACGACCTGCATCTGCTCGACCAGCGACCGGTCCAGCTTGCGCAGCGCCACTGCCACGTCGGCCATGGTGCTCGGGCAGATGTCAGGGCAGTTGGTGTAGCCGAAGAAGAGCAGCGTCGGCCGGCCGGCCGTCTCGGCGCGGAAGTCGTACGGCGCACCGGTGGTGTCGGTGAGCGTGAAGGTCGGCTTGCGGTAGGACTCGGGGAGGTCGATGCCGGCGTACCGGTCCTCGGGGCCCTCGACCACCGCCGGCGCGCCGGCCGTGTGGTCGTGACCGTCGGTGGCGCCCTCCGCCGAGGTCCCGCACCCGGCGGCGAGCAGCCCGGCGGTGAGGAGCAGCGCCGGCAGCGACCGGCGGGGACGACGGCGGGCGGCGGAACTCACGAGGACACGGTACGTCGGTGGGCGCGCACGCCGAGGACGACACCGGCGAGCGCGGTGAGCAGCGCGAGGATGGCGACGAACAGCGCCGGGGCGCCCGGGTCGTCGGTGTGACCGCCGGCGTCGTGCCCGGTGGCGGCCGGGCCGCTCGCCGCGGTGTCCGTGGCGGTGCCGGACCCCTCCGAGGTCAGCGACAGCACGGGCGCGGGGCGCTCGGGCTCCTCCTGGCCGGCCACGGTGGGCTCGATCCACGCCGACTCGCTGCCGTCGCTGTAGCTCTGCACCGCCGGGAAGCTCAGCTCCTCGACCTCGGGGATGGGGCCGCCGGACAGGGCGAACTCCTGGAACTGGCCGGGCGCGATCCCGCCGCCGTCGACCGCGCGGTACTCGACGACCGACACGTAGGAGGTGATCTCCCGGCCGTGCACCTCGCCGGGCTCGGCGAGGTCGGCGGTGGTCAGTGACACGGTCCAGCCGGGCACCGGCTGGGCCCGCAGCGACCCCATCGCCGAGGCCTCGGGGATCTGGATCCGCAGCGCCACGGTGCTGGCGGTGTCGCTCTCGTTGGGCACGCGGAAGGTCAGCTTCCCGTACCCGCCGGGAGCGGCGTCGGCCGAGGACACGGTGACGTGGGCGGCGGCCGACGTCGCAGCCGCCACCGATGCGGCCAGTGCGGTCAGGACGGCCAGCAGCAGGACGGCGGGTCGGGCGAGCGGGCGGGGCAGGGACACGGAACTCCTGTTCGGGGGACGGGGGTGGTGCACAGCTGGCGGTCAGCGCACCGGGAAGTCGGTGGTCGCGCTGAGGGCGGTGAACTCGTCGAGGCGGACGCTGACGGTCAGCGCCCACGTGCCGGCGCCCGGGATCGTCATGCCGTCGCCGACGAAGTGGCCGGGCCCGGCCGGCTGGAGGGCGACGTCGAGCGGACCGATCTCCTGGCTGCGCTCGGTGAGGGTCACCCGGATCTCGGCCGGCTGGGCGAGCCGGCCGGCGTCGTCGAAGAGGTAGACGTGCAGGGCGTTCTCCCCCGGGCGCGCGGGGTCGACCGAGACCTGCACGCTGCCCGCCGACGCGCCCGCGGCGCCCTGCAGCGGCAGCACGGCGTCCACCGGCTGGGCCACGGCCGACCGGGCGGGCGGCGTGCCGACCAGCACCGCGGAGAGGGCGAGGACCACCGCTGCCAGCACCACCTCGACCAGCACCGAGCGGCGCAGCGAGGGCAGGTGCTCGGCGGCGTTGGCCGCCTGCGCCCGGTCCCGCTCGGCCGCGGCCGCGAGCGACTCGGCTGCCGGCTCCGTCCGCTCGCCGGGGGCCGTGGCGGAGAAGGCGTGCGCGGTGACCGTCCGGCGCCGGCGGGGCCGGCGGACGCCCAGCCGCTGCTGGACCCACACCCGGGAGACGCCGGCAGCCGCCAGGACCAGGACCACCAGCAGCAGCTTGGCCACGAGCAGCTGCCCGTAGCCGGTCTGCGCCAGCGCGGCCGGCGAGCCCACCTCGCGCACCGACTGGACGACCCCGGACACGACCAGGGCGACGACGGCCGCGAACGCCAGCCGGGACCAGGCCGGCAGCGCGGTGGACACGTCCGCCGCGGAGGTGCCCGGCCGCAGGACCGCGACCAGCAGCCCGACCAGACCACCGAGCCACACGCACATCGCTGCCGCGTGCACGACGGCCACGGCCACGGCCAGCCCGGGCCACGGACCGGCGACCGGGTGCCCGGTGGCGGCGGTGGCGACGACGAGCGCACCGGCCACCGCTGCCGCGGCTGCGAGAACGGGCCGGCCCGGCGGCGTGGTCCGCCGCCAGGACCGGCGCAGGACGAGCAGGAGGGCGACTGCGAGCACGGCCCGCGCGAGGGCGGCCCAGCCGGCGCCGGAGCCGGCCGTGGCCGCGATCAGCGCGGGATCGGCGAGCGAGCCGAGCCCGGCGCCCGCCGCGTAGGGGCCCTGCAACGCGAACCCCGCCAGCGCGGCCACCGCGACGGCGACCGCCCCGCCCTCGGC
>NZ_POQT01000015.1 GCF_002938435.1 Blastococcus saxobsidens | reverse complement strand
GGGTGAGCGGGATGAACACCTTGCGGCTGTAGGTCACCACACCCGGCCGGCCGGCCGAGGCGAGGCCCGCGTCGCGCACCCGGCCGGCAGCGGTGAGCAGCCGGTCCAAGGGCTCGCCCTCGCCCAGTCCGCGGGCGTGCAGCAGGGTCTCGGCCTCGACCGCGTCGAGGCTCACCCCCCGCTCGGCGCGCACCAGCGCACGGCGGACGGCGGACTCGGACGGGGCGACAAGGGGACTCATGGAATCCGAATCACTAGAGGCGACTCAGGACGTACGCAGGCGACTGCGAGGACGCCCACGTGCATGCACACCGGAGATGAGCACACATGCCGGTGTACAAGCGGATGCCGTTGTATCCTATGGGCGGCATCATGGCGCGTCAAAGACCGCGCCCGCAAGACCGAGATCAAGCCTGCCACTGCACTGACGGCACCGGCTGAAGGGGGTGGCCAGCAATCATCCTCATCAACGGGCTTGCTTCCCCTACGCACCTTGCTGCCTACGACGCGCCATGCCATCGGGCCGCCGATCCCCACCGCACCGGCCTCCGCGAAGAAAGCGCCGTCCAGCAGGCTGTTCACAGCCTGGCCTCCAGGGCTGAGGCAGCCTTCTCGGAAGCCCTGCTACCGGTGAAGCATCAGGTGCGTTCGAGGGCGCTCCGCCAATCTCCACAGGGATGGGAAAGCTGTCCCGCACCACCGGCGGCACACCAACTAGGCCGGGTCGTCGACTTCCGACTCGCCGACTCCGCGCGAGCCACGCCCACTTCGCGCCCCAGGCTCGACCGGCAACTCATCCGGGCCCGTCGGTCTGGCTGCGACAGCACCCGAGGTTGCGTCGAAGGGATCTGCCGTGGCCACGAAGGTGACGCCGCCGCGGTCTCGCGAAGGGCTGCGACCCGAACGGGGCCCACTGGAACTCACCGTCGACGGTTCGGTGCACCATGCTGGAAGCTGGACTGACAGATGTACACCGCGATCCTCTGTTGCGGAACCGCCCTCAGCTACGAGACGCGGAATCTGGTGCCGCGCCAGGGCGATGTCGTCCCGTGTCGTCGACACGGGTTCTGCCCTGTGGATCACGCCCATGGAAACGACGGCACAACGTCGCGCACTTCATTCGTCCAGCGCTCCCGACCGCGATCCCAGCAGGAGCTCGTCGACTTCCTCCAACGCCGCCCCGTCACGACAGTGCATGTCTTACGCGGACAGCGATTCACGCTGCGATTGATCGCGAACGCGGAGAAACGCGGAATTCTCGACGTCGATTTGTGCACCGGACGCGTCGCACTCCGTGCGACTGCACGCTAGACCGAGACCCCGCCGGCCTGGCAACGCCCCGGCGAGTGTCCGGCCTCGGGCTGAGAAGCCGTGGCGCTCGATGCTGACGATGGGATGGATGAAGGTCAACAGCACAAGCCCACGAGCGAGCCAGACGGTACGACGATCCTGCGGTCCCCTGCTCGGTCTGCCCGCCGTTCAGGGCGGAATCACCGGGCCCACCCCTCGCCCCCAGCAGACATCCCCCGATCAGCCGCACCCGATCAACGACCTTCTGAGGCACTGCAGCTAGCCTGGGACGCACGGCAAACCAGAGCTGTGTCGCTCATCATGACGCCGGTATACCGCTGATCCAAGGGAGTGGGTTGAGCATGCGCATCGCGGTCCTAGGACTCGGCGAGGCCGGGTCGGAGATTGCGTACGACTTGGCGACGGCGGGTGCCGACGTATGTGGCTACGACCCGAAGGGGATCCAGGTCGAAGGAGTGGGTCCCCGTAGCAGCGAGGCAGAGGCTGTGATTGATGCCGGCCTCGTGCTCAGCCTCAACAGTTCACACGATGCGATGACGGCGCTGGAGAACGCGACGGCCGCCTTGCGCCCGGGCACGCTCTGGGCTGACCTCAACACCGCCAGTCCCGGCATGAAGGTCGCTCTGGCTGAGCGCACCGAGAAACTCGGCGTCTTGGTCGTCGACGTGGCACTGATGGCGACAGTGCCGGGCAAGGGCCTCCGTACGCCGATGCTCGTGTCCGGCGAGGCGGCCGCCCGGTACGCGGACCTCATGTCCGGCTACGGCGCCCACGTCGAGATTCAGGCAGGTCCCGTAGGCAGCGCCATCTCGCGCAAGCTGCTCCGGAGCGTCTTCTACAAGGGGCTGGCCGCCGCTGTCGTCGAAGCACTCAGGGGTGCTGAAGCGGCAGGCTGTGCCGAGTGGCTTCACGAGAACATCTCCGCGGAATTGGCTGGCTTCGACACGCACACGATCGACCGGCTGGTCGAGGGCACGCGGACCCACGCTCGGCGACGGGCCGACGAGATGGCGGCTGCCACCGAGCAGCTCCAGGAACTTGGCGTCCCGGCCCGAGTCGCTCCGGCCGCCCGCGACCTCCTGGTCGAGCTGCGTGACGCGACGGCAGTCGGCTCCGAAATCCTTGCTGGCTGACCTCAGGCCGTACGTAGGACATCTCCTGATGATCGATCTCGACGGCCTTCCGCGCCGGTCGGAACGGGAATCCTGGTCGGCCGGCCACTCGGCCGCCGAGAGGGCCTGGAGCGGTTAGCCACCTGCAAACGTCCCGAAGGACTCGGGTGCGACCGAGATCGGATCAGTCCGCCGCTCCTCCGTCGGCCGACGCGGAGACCGTGGTGCTGGTGATGGAGAACCTCAACACCCACACCATCGGCTCCCTCTACCAGGCGTTCGCCCCCCGCGAAGGCCTTAGCCCTGGCGCAGCGCCTGGAGATCCACGACACCCCCAAGCACAGCTCCTGGCTCACCGTCGCCGAGATCGACCTGGGGCCTTGACCCTTGATCTTGGACACGCGTGGGGTGCCTACGCCGCGCTCGGCAGCGTAGCCGGAGCTCTCCGGGCCTCGTAGTCGTTCGGGCTGGCCTGGCCGCAGGCGGAGTGTCGGCGGCGGGTGTTGTAGCGGGTCGCCCAGGCGAACACCGCCCGGCGGGCCTCGGCCGGCGTGTTCCAGCCAGTGGCGCCGGCCAGCGTCTCGCGCTTGAGCGTGGCGTTGAACGACTCCGCCAGCGCGTTGTCCGCACTCGAGCCGACCGCGCCCATCTACTGGATCACCCCCAGCCGCTCGCAGAGGGCGGCGCAGGCCCGAGAGGTGTGCTGTGCGCCGTGGTCGCCGTGGAAGACCGCCCCGGCCAGACTGCCGCGGGGTCGCGGCCGCGGCAAGCAGCGCGTCGGCGACGAGCTCGGTGCGCATGTGGTCGGCGATCGACCAGCTCACCAGCCGGCGGGAGAAGCAGTCGATTACCGTCGCCAGGTACAGGGTGCTGCCGCTCAGACATGACCGAATCGCTGCAGACACTCCTCGAGCGAGACCCCCTCGGCGAGGGCGGTCCGCACCTGCGCCTCGATCCCGGTGAGTCTCTCGGCCTCCGCCAGGACTTCGACCACGTGTTCGGCGGGGACGACGATGCAGCCGTCGTGGTCACCGAGGACGAAGTCACCGGGCCGGACTGCGACCCGGCGCGACGTCGCCCCAGCGACGTACACCGGCTCCTGCCAGCCCGTCACCCGCCACCGGCCGATCGACTGCACGGGGGTGCGATAGCGGGCGAACACCGGGAAGCCGTGCTCCGCCAGCCAGCGGGTGTCACGCACGCCACCGTCCACGAGCGCGCCCACGCAGCCGCGCTCCATCATCCCGAGCGCGATGAGCTCGCCGAAGTAGCAGACGCCGTCGCCGTCGCCGCTCCACACGGTGAGCTCGTCGAGGCCCACGCCCGCGCAGGCCCGCATCTTCTCCGGGTCGCCGGTGCCCTCGTAGGGGGTCATCTGCCCCCGGATGGTGTAGGCCCAGCCTGCGATCCTGTCTCCCGACTCGGGCCGGAAGTCCGCTGCGAGGCCTTGGTCGGGCAGCCCGCGGGCGTCGAGCACGTCGGCGACGTTGGACGCGTCGACGGCGAGGAAGCGACGGCGCACGGAGGCGCGGTCGTCGCCGCCGGGGACTGGTCGGTCAGACACTGGGGATCATTCCTCCGTCGACCCGGATCACCGAGCCAGTGATGTAGGACGCGCGCTCGCTGGCGAGGAACGCGACGGCGTCGCCGTACTCCTCCGGCGAGCCGTAACGGCCGATCGGGATGGTGGCGATGCTCTGGGCCGTCACGTCCTCGACCGGCCGCCCCTCGCGCTCGCTGCGCGCGTGGTCGAGGGCGACTACCCGGCTGGTGGCGATCCGGCCAGGCAGGACGATGTTGCTCGTGACGCCGTCACGACCCACCTCCCCCGCGAGCGTCTTGGACCACGCGACGAGCGCCGAGCGCAGGGTGTTCGAGATCCCGAGATTCGGGATGGGTGCCACCACGCCCGATGACGTGCTGGTGATGACGCGCCCCCAGCCCCGGCGGCGCATCCCCGGCAGCACGGCATCGGTGAGATGGAAGACCGACGCGACCATGGCGTCGAAGTGCCGGCGCCACTGCTCTGCCGCCACCCCCACCACCGGGCCGGGCGGCGGCCCACCGGTGTTGTTGATCAGGATCTCGACGGGGCCGAGTGCGCTCTCCACCGTGGCGAGGGCGGCATCGAGCGTGGCCGGTTGCGCCAGGTCGGCGGAGACGGCCAGGAAGCCGGCGCCCTGCGACCGGATCGCCGCCCCCGTCCGCTCGAGGGCTTCCTGGTCGCGGCCGCCACCCGCGACCCGGGCCCCCTCCCGGGCCAGGGACGCGCTGATCGCTGCACCCAGCCCGCCTCCGGCGCCCATGACCAGTGCCACGCGCCCGTCGATGCCTAGATACATGCCGATCCTCTTTTCGTGCCCTCAGGTGCCGATCTGCAGTGCGCTCGTCCGCTTGCGCAGCAACACCACGACACTCAGCGCGGTGATCAGGCCCGTCTTCACGTTCTCCGACGGAACGTTGGCGATGGACATGGAGAACGAGGCCGAGTCGGCTTCCACGGTGATCTGATGGGTGTTGCGATCGAGGTCCGGATCAGCCCAAATCTCCAGCTCCGTGCGATCGGGACCGACACCCGCCAGCGCGAGGGCCACCGCGACGTTCAGGTTCGCCGGGAAGCCGGAAGCCGCCTCGCGCGCGGTCCCGCTGAACACCCGGACCGGCTCGGTGGCCCCGCCGAGGAGGTGCCGCCGATCCTGGAGGTACGGCGCGTCCAGTAGGCCACGCAGTGGTTTACGGGTGGTCATCCGGACGCTGTGGACAACCCCTTCCGCGGCGGCCTGCACGGCATCCAGCCCGAGCAGTGCCCCGGTGGGCACCAGGATCGTCGCGCCCGTCGTGCGCGCCGTGTCCACGAGATGCCAGGAGTTCAACAGCGCCCCGGCGCTGAGTACCACCAGCGTCTTGCCCTGCTCCACGACCGGCTGCGCGATCTGGTCGAAGATCGCCGCCGGCGCGCACTCGATGACGAGGTCGCACGCGTCGGCGACCTCCTGCGCCCGGAGGACGGCGGGTCTGGACGGCAGGGAGTCCGCGAACTCCTGCGCCGGCGCCGGGCGGCGCGCAGACAGCGCCGTGAGGAGATAGCCGTCCAGCGACCCGTCCACGGCGCGGGCGACGGCCCGCCCCACGGGTCCGAGGCCCACGATCCCGACACGCGTCCGGCCCGCGGCAGTCGTCCAGCTGGGAGTCACTGCGCCCTCTCCTCGGCCCCGACGTCGTCCGGCCAGTTCGTCGATTCGAGGCCTGCCGTCGGGGCGAACGACGAACCCGCTGGACGCCGAGAGTTGCAGACATGTGTGTCCAGGGCCACTTCCGGCTCCGTTCGGTCCCTCCGAGCGACAAATGTTGCTGCTTAGTCACGGCGCTCCATACGGCTTGACCACATGTGATCGAGCTCATATGGTCCGCCGGTATCCATCTGTACACCGCGTTCAGCGGCCAGAGTCTCGGAGGCTTCATGCCGAAGCAAACGCTCGATCGCGCCAAAGCCATCACGGCCACTGCGGCGCTGTCCCTCCTGCTCGCCGCCTGTGGTGGCGACGACGCAGGGTCCGACAACCAATCCTCCGGCGGAGGTAACGGCGGCGGAAGTGCCGCAGACTTCGAGTGCGGCAGCGGCGAGAGCGTCCTGAGCGGCGAGACCGTCCGCCTCGTTGTCGGCACCGACCCCGGGGGCGGCTACGACGCCTACGCCCGCATGATCGGGCCCTTCCTCGCCGACGAGCTGGGTGCCGAGGTCGTCGTGGAGAACCAGCCCGGCGCCGGCGGCCTCAGCGCCGTCAACAGCATGATCGCGGGTGAGAAGGACGGCACCCATGTCATGATCATGAACGCGACCGGGAACATCAGTTCCGTCCTCGCCGGGGTGCAGGGCGCCAGCTTCCCGGTGGGTGATCTCACCTACATCGGCCGGGTGGCCCGGGAGCCCTACATCGTCACGGGCGCAGCCGACGGTCCGTACGAGAACTGGGACGACGTCATCGCTGCGGATGACTCCCCGAAGATCGGGTCCACGGGTCTCGGATCGGAGGCCTACATCAACGGGGCCCTCGTCAACGAGCTGTTCGACCTCGGCGGCGAGGTCATCGCCGGCTACGACTCGGCCAGCGAGGCCGAACTCGGCCTGCTGGCCGGCGACATCCAGCTGTTCCCGGGCAACATCGACAGCCGGCTCAAGCAGATCGAGTCCGGTGACGCCATCGGCCTGCTAGCGGTCGAGCCGGAGCCCGTCGAGGCGCTGCCCGACATGGCGGCGGTCGGTGACTACGAACTCAGCGACGAGAAGCAGGAGCTGTTCGAGGCGCACCTGGCACTGTCGGAGATCGGCCGCCCGCTCATCGGTCCGCCCGGAATGGACGAGGAGGCCACCGCCGACCTGCGCGGTGCCATGAAGTGCGTCTTCGAGGGCGAGGAGCTGCAGGCAGCCGCCGAGGAGCAGGAGCGTCCGATCAGCTACATGACCGGAGAGGAGACCGCGGAGCTGGCTGAGCAGTCCGCCTCGCCGCCGGACATCTATATCGAGTTCCTCAAGGATGCCTACGGCCTCTAACGGCGAACCCGGGCGGCTGTGCCTGCAGCCCTCTGCAGGCACAGCCGCCCTCGCCGCTGCACGGCCGGTCCGGCCCATCCGCTCCGCCTACTCCCAGAAAAGATTCACTCCGCATGAATTCCAGCGTCACCGGCAGTTCCGAGCTGACCTACTCGCTCCGGGGAGAGGGTTCCCCGCTGTTATTGGTGGCCGGAACCGGCTACCCCGGGTCTACCTGGCACCTACCGGACTTCATCGACGAACTCGCCGGGCACCACACGGTGATCACGTTCGACCATCGCGGTACCGGCGGCACCCCGGGCGGTGACGAGCCGTTCACGACGCGGTCGTTCGCGGCGGACGCCTGCGCGCTGCTCAGGACCCTCGACCTGGGGCCGGCACACGTCGTCGGGCACTCGATGGGTGGTCGGGTGGGCCAGTGGATGGCCCTCGACGCGCCGGAACTCGTCCGGTCCCTCGTGCTCGCTGCCTCCGGCTCGGGCGGCAGCGGCAACCCGGACCAGCCCGCGGGGCTCCCGATCGGGGCGATGACCGCCATGATCGAGCGGGGCTACCGCGGCTACATGGAGACGCACATCGAGGCCACGTTCTTCACCCCCGAGTACGCCGCAGAACATCCCGACCGCGTCCGCTGGCTCGTCGACGCCTTCTGGGAGCACCGACCGACCGTGGAGAGCTATCTCCGCCACGTCTCGGCGCGCCAGAACCACGACACCAGCGGCCTCCTGGGCGACATCGGCGTGCCCAGCCTGGTGCTGATCGGCGACAAGGACCTGCGCCGGGGCCCGACCGGGTCCCACGTCGACCAGTCCAGGTTCCTGCACGCCCACATCCCCGGCGCGACCCTGAACTTGCTGCCGGGGCTCTCGCACGGCATGTTCTGGCAGGCTCCCGAGGTGGTGGTCGACGCACTGGTGTCCTGGACCCGCCAGCTCGAGGGTTCCGGCCCCTTCCGTTCGACTTCGCCGACGACGGGCCGTGCAGGAGGAATCGAGCAGTGATCGACGCCCTGTGGTCGGGCCTGGAACTGCTCCTTGAGCCTGCGACGTTCGCCCTCATGCTGCTCGGCGTGGCCATCGGCTTCGCCGTCGGTGTGCTTCCCGGGCTCGGTGGCGCGGTCACCCTCGCTCTGATGATCCCGTTCACGTTCGACATGGAACCGGCCCAGGTCTTCGCGTTCCTCCTGGGCATGTGGGTGGTCACGTCGACGACGGGTGACATCACCTCCGTGCTCTTCGGCATTCCCGGGGAGTCGACATCCGCCGCGGCGATGCTCGACGGCTACCCCATGAGTCGCAAGGGACAGGCGGGGCGTGCGCTCGGCGCGGTGCTGAGCAGCTCCTTCTTCGGCGCGGTCTTCGGGGCGATCGTGCTCGCGGCATCGATCCCGATCATCCGGCCGATCATCCTGTCGCTCGGCCCACCCTCGTTCTTCGCGCTGACCCTGGTCGGCCTGACCTTCATCATCGCGCTGGCCGGCAAGAACCTCCTGCGTGGCTTCCTGATGGCGGCCCTCGGCTTCGTGGTCGGCATGATCGGCATCGACTCCGCGACCGGCATTCCCCGGTACACGTTCGGTCAACTGGACCTCTGGGACGGCATCGGCCTGGTGCCCCTCGTCGTGGGGCTCTTCGGCGGCGCCGAGGTCCTCCAGCTCATGCTCAGCAAGAAGAGCGTGGCGCAGGTGCCGACCAGCGGCGACACCCAGGTGACCGGCGTGCTCGACGGCGTGAAGGACACCCTCCGTCATTCGTGGGTCTGGGTCCGGTCCAGCGCGATCGGCGTGGGCCTCGGTGTCGTCCCCGGCATGGGCGGTTCGGTCTCCCAATTCATCGCCTACGGGCAGGCCCAGAGCGCGTCGAAGTCCCCGGAGACCTTCGGCAAGGGCAACGTCGAGGGCGTCATCGCAGCCGGCGCCAACAACAACGCGAAGGACAGCGGGTCCCTCATCCCGACGATCGCCTTCGGCATCCCGGGCAGCGTCGGCACGGCCGTCCTGCTGGGCGCGTTCCTCGTCGCCGGCCTCACCCCCGGACCGGAGATGCTCACCACCCAGCTCCCGGTGACCATGTCGATGGTCTGGGTGATGGTCATCGCCAACGCGATCGCCGTCGGCGTCGCCTTCCTGGTGCTCAAGCCGCTCGCGAAGCTCACGTACATCCGCGGCACACTGCTGGTGCCGTTCCTCCTCGTGCTGCTCGCGATCGGCGCCTACACATCGAGCAACTCCTACTTCGACGTGTTCGTGATGCTCGCCGCGTCCGCGGTCGGGGTGCTCGCCATCCGGTTCGACTGGCCACGGGTGCCCTTCCTGTTGGCCGTGATCCTGGGCGCGATCGCCGAGCGGTACCTGTTCCTCTCCTATTCCCTGACCGGCTGGGACTGGCTGGCGGACCCGATCGTGATCGTGCTGTTCCTCATCAGCGCCGCCGCCATCGTCCGCCCGTTCATCAAGAACGCACGCGCGCGCCGGCGGGCACGGGCCGCGGGGCCCGACTCCCCCACCGCGGGGCCCGACTCCCCCGGGGCGTCCACCGTTAACCCGTCTTCCCCCGCAGAGACCCCGACGACGACGTCAGAGAAGAGCGGCAAGCGATGACCGTTCATCAGCAGCCATCGCCCACCGACGGCGGAACGGCCGCACGCGGACATGGACTGCTCAGCCGGATGGTCAGTGCGGACTTCCTCATGGCCGGTGTGCTGCTGGTCATCTTCGCGGCCGCCTTCATCGGCGCTCAGCAGTGGCCTTTTGACGCGAAGATCTTCCCGATGATCGTCTCGGGGGTCGGGATGACCCTTGCCCTGGTCAAGATGGTCCTGGCGCTCCGGCCGCCGCGGGCCCCGGCTGCGACCACCGGCCACGCGCTGGCCGGCGTCGAACTCACCGACGAGGACGACGAGGCCGACGAAGCCCTCGAGTACGTCTTCGAGACCGCGTCGCGAGTCGACTGGTTGCGCGTGCTGGCGTGGGCCGGCGGATTCTTCGTTGCGTTCTTCCTGGTCGGCGCAATCCCCTCGGTCCTGGCCTTTACGGTGCTCTACCTGCTGTTCGAGGCCCGCACCAGCTGGATCGTCGCGGTGGGCTACGCGCTGGTGCTCGGTGGGACGCTCTTCGCCGCCCAGGAACTGCTGGACATCCTCCTCCCCGGCGGCGTCCTGCTCAGCTGATCCTTCCGCGGCAGACCTGGCGCTGGCCCACCCTGCTCCAGCTCGCCTCGGCCCCTGCGACCCCTGAGACGAAGGGCACCACCGTGCACCGGCCTGAAGTCAGCGACCCGACGTGAATGATCTCGATCTGACGCTCGCCGTCGGCCGCTACGCGATCACGGAGGGGCTGCTGAACGGCACCGTCGCGCCGCGTGGCGTACGCCTGCGCCCTTTCGCCATGCCTTCCCCCGAGCGCCACTGGCGGATGCTGAGACACCAGGAGTTCGACGTCTGCGAGCTCTCCCTCGCCGGCTACTCGAAGGTGTTCGCGCGCGAGCCCGACAAGTGGGCGGCCATCCCGGTGTTTCCGCACCGCCGCTTCCGGCACGGCTACGTGTTCATCTCTGCACGGTCGGCGGTCCACTCCCCCGAGGAACTCACAGGAGCGGCCATCGGGTTGCGCACCTGGGGGACGACCGCCGGTCTCTGGATGCGAGGCATCCTCCAGGACGAGCACGGCGTGGACCTCCGGGGCGTTCGCTGGGTGACCGAGCACCTGGAGAGCGCGGGAGCTCCCCCGTCCGGCTACTCCATCGAACGGATGCCCGACGGTGGGAACCTGCGGACGATGCTGCTCGACGGTGAACTGCAGGCGGTCATCTATCCCGAGCGCATCCACGGAGCCGACATCCAGCCGATCTTCCCCGATGCGGCCGCGGCGGAACGGGCTTACGCCCGGCGCACCGGGCTCTTCCCGATCATGCACCTCGTCGCCGTCCGCAGGGAGCTCGTCGCGCAGCACCCATGGCTCGCCAACGAACTCGTCACGGCCTTCGAGGAGGCGAAACGCGCGGCGTTGCGGCTCACCGCCAACCCGCGGTGGTTGCCGCTGGCCTGGGGTGAGCAGGCGCTGGACGAGCAGGGCGGGATCATCGGTGCCGACCCGTGGCGCTACGGGCTCGAGGAGAACCTCCCCGAGTTGCGGACGGCGATGCGCTACAGCTACGAACAGGGACTGGTCGACCGGGCCATCGAGCCGGCCGACCTCTTCTGGCCGTCGACCCGGGACCGTCCACCGACGTATGCCGCTGCGCGGTGACGGGCGGTCCTCCTCCTCCCCCGGAGGACAGCCGTTTCCCCGCCTGGCATGCTCTCAGCTCCCGCTGGGCGTTCCTCTCCCTGGTCACCCTGCTGTACTGGGTCACCAGCCAGGGAATCCGCCCCTTCCTGCCCATCCGGCTCGAAAGGCTCGGCGCCTCCGACTTCGTCATCGGCCTGGCCGTCGCCGCCTACGCGGTCGTCGGGCTCCTGCTCGCCATTCCCAGCGGCCGGCTGCTCGACCGGTTGTCCCAGCGGGGGCTCCTGGTCGGCGCGATGCTCGGCCTCGCCGTGACGACGGCGGCGCTCCCCCTGTTCCGATCGGTGCTGCTGCTGTCGCTCGGGATGATCGTCAACGGACTCTTCGCCATGTGGGTGTGGCTGGTGCTCCAGTCCATGATCAGCAGCACCGGTGAGGGTCGGGTGCGGCGTAACCAGATGGCCCTGTTCTCGCTCACGTGGGGCATCGGCCTGGCGGCCGGCCCCTCGGTGGGCGCAGTCCTCTACGACCGGCTCGACTTCACCGGCCTGTGCCTGATCATGGGCGTCGTCACGCTCGTGGGCGGGCTGGCCGCCGCCGCGGCCCCCTCGGTCAGGCCCCCTGGAGCCACGGACGGTGACGCCGCTCCAGAGGATGCCGGCATCCGCGCCGCGCTGGCGCGAGCGTTCGAGAATCCGATTCTCGTCAGCGTCCTCATCTCCAGCTTCATCAACCTGTTCGTGCTCTCGATGCGGATCTCGTTCTATCCGGTCTACCTGGAGCGGGCCGGCGTGACGATCACCCAGATCGGCCTGCTGCTGTCCGTCATCGGCATCTCCTCGCTGGCGGTCCGGACCATCCTGCCGCTGGTCGAGCGCCGGTTCGGCACGCTGCGCGTGCTCATCTACAGCACCTGGCTGGCGATCATCGGCGCCGCCAGCATTCCACTGACCACGAACGTCGTCGTCCTCACCGCCGGCGCGGCGCTCATCGGAGTCGGCCTGGGGGCTAACCCGCCGATCACCGTCAGCCTGCTGGCGGAGCACTCCGACGCCCGCGACCGCGGCCTCGCCGTCGGTCTCCGGATGGTGGCCAACCGCTCCGGCCAGGTGGCGCAACCGCTCGTCTTCGGCGGCCTCGCGGCGGCGTTCGGGCTGGGACTCGCATTCCCCGTCTCGGGGGTCCTGCTGGCCGGCATGACCCTCTGGATGTCGCTCCGGCTCCGCCCCTACCGCTGATCCGTCCCCCAGCCATTGCAAAGCAGCACCGAAGAAGGAGAGCAGCCATGAACGAGGTAGTCACCGACGTGCTCCGGCGGGTCGAGTCGCTGCGGGAGGAGCTCAGTGCCCTCACGCTGCGCCTGGGCAACACCTTCGGGCCCTTCGGGTACGAAGCAGCGACCGCACAGCAGGTGCACGACTGGTTCGCCGAGCGGCGCATGCCGGCACGCTTGGTGCCGCTCACCGAGGACCGCGCCAGCTGCGTAGCGCGCCTGCCCGGCGACGGCACCGGGCCGTCCCTGGTCTTCAACGCGCACCTTGACACGGAGGCCTCCGGTCCCGAGTACGACCGGCTGATGGCGATCCCCGACCCGAACAAGGTGGGCGCCCGCATCGAGGACGGCGTCGTCTACGGGCACGTGGCGCAGAACGACCGGGCATGCATGGCTGCACAGATGATCGCCGCTGCCGCAATTCACGACTCCGGCGTGACGCTACGTGGCGACGTGGTCGTCAAAGCCGTACTCGGTGAGACCGGAGCCGCGCCGGTCGACGAGTACGAAGGGCTCTCCTACGTCGGCAAGGGCACGGGCACGGAGCACCTGATCCAGCACGGCTACCGGCCCGACTACGCGATCATCTCCGAGACGACCGACTTCGCCCCCTGCTGGGTACAGACGGGAGCCATCTACGCCAAAGTCACCGTCCGTGGTCGGAACATGTACACGCCCCGGCTCGTCCGCGGGGATTCGCTGCCGGAGCACCCGAACGCCATCGTGAAGCTGGCCGTCGTCATCGACGCCATCGAGGAGTGGGGCATCCGGGTGCAGAAGGAGCGGACGCACGAGACCGCCTGCGGCACCATGGAACCCAAGGCTCAGGTCGGCGCGGTCAGAGGCGGCCTCCCGTGGCGGCCCAACCGTTCCGCACCGTACGCGGCGGTCTACGTCGACATCCGCACCGTTCCCGGCGAGGACACCGAGGCACTCGTCGATTCCCTTCGCGGCGCCATCGCCGAGACCGGGATCGCGGCCGACGTGGAGGTGTTCATGGAGAAGAGCGGACACACCGCCGATGCCGGCGCACTGACGCCCGTCCTCGACGCCCTCGACGCGGCGCACCGCGTCGTCCGCGGAGAGCCGATGCCGACGACGGCCGAGACCGCCGTCGTGTCGATGTGGCGGGACACCAACGTCTACAACCGGATGGGCGTCCCGGCCCTCACCTTCGGCCCCGGACGCGGAAAAGCGTCGGTGCAGGGCACCGGTGGGCTGGCCATGTCCGAACTTCTCGACGCCGCCAAGATCTACGCTCTCACGATGCTCCAGGTCTGCGCCGGTGCCGCCCTGGACGACGCGTGACCTGACGGGCGTGACCTGACGGGCGTTGCACCGCCGCAACTTTCGCGGCTGGGGCAACGCCCGCATGCCCATGGTCACACTCAAGGTCGAAAGAGAGTGTGCCGTTTCGGAACTGTCTAGCACGAGCGCAAGACACGCTCGACCTGCCAGCGCAAGGAGTTGCCCCGCATGACCGCGCTCAGCCTGGAACGCCTTCTGCCGACTTCGCCCAGGGGCAGCCGCGCCTCATCCGCCGGCGACCGCCTGGCTCGGTACATGACCCAGCAGTCCGACGCCGCGCGCTCGGCGTTCGATGCCGCGACCGCCTACGAGCAGGCGCACACCCGCGCAGCGCGACGCGCTGTTCTCAACCGCTTGTCGGCGCGGATGGGCAGGTGAGAACGCTCCCTCGCCCGCTTTCGGAGCGGCCACGATGCGCGACGGCCCCTGTCCTCCGGACAGGGGCCGTCGCGCGTTCCGACTCAGTCGCCCTGGTACTCCGGAGCGGCCTCGAGCACCACGGTCTTGTCGTAACCCATGTGCTTGAAGAGGCGGTTCTGCGCCGAGATGAGGACGACGTCCTCGTCACCGGTGTTCTCGAAGACGTGCTGCGTGTTCGGCGGCACGTAGATGTGGTTGTCGGTGGTGAAGTCTGCGACGACAGGCTCCTCCGCGACGTGGGCGTAGTACTTGTCGTCGAGCTCCATCGCGACGTCCCACTGACGGGAGCGGCCGGTGCCTTGCAGCACGTACAGGTACTCGTCGGCCATGTGCCAGTGCAGCGCGGTCTTGCTGCCCGGCGGGATGCGGAGCATGTCGAGGTCCAGCCCCCAGCTACGGACATCGGGAGTACGCGGGGAGCAGATCGTCTTGACGAAGCCGTCGGCGGTCAGCTGGTATTCCAGCTCGGGCGAGCGGACGACCTTGCTCATCTCGTTCGATCCCGGTGTCCACAGCTGGCTCCAGTCCTCGCGCGGCCCGTAGCCCTCCACCTTGGAGGTCCACGGCTCGATGCCGCCCTGCTGGTAGAGCCCCATGGCCATCCACGTGCTCTTCGCCTTCATGACCAGCGCGACAGCCGGCTCATCGGGGTCTGCGTTGAAATGCCGGTGCACCGAGTCGGAGTGCACGAAGCAGAAGTCGCCGGCCTGCCAGTCGTAACGCTTGCCGTCATGGATCTCGTAGCCGTTGCCGGAGATGATGTAGAAGGCCGCCTCGTTCTGGTGACCGTGGCCGGTGTTCGATCCACCCGGCGACAGGCGCTTGTAGTGCACCTGCAGGCTTTGCGTCCGGAGCGGCTCCTCCTCGGGGCTGATCACCCACTCGGTAAAGGACTCCTTCGACGGATCGGACGCGTAATAGCCCTCGCTGAAGTCGTCGTAGTCAGTGTGCCCGCTCCACGTGCGGGGCAGGGTGCGGCGCTGGTCGAGCAGAGCCGTGAGCTTGTACTTCGTGCTTCCGACCTCTTGCAGGTAGAGACGCTGGGCCACCGTCAACCTCTTCTCGCGGCGATAACGAGACCGCCGGTTCATATCGTGGGAGAAAGACTGTATGCAACGGTACGCGGAGGGATGCAGCGGGTCAATGCCGCTCGCGCTCCAGCCCGGTGACCGCCAGACCGGACCGGATCTTGTACCGCTTGTTGATGTTGATCAGCACAGCGGTCAGCGGTTCGAGCTGACGCGCCATGCGCAGCGGGCCGGCATCTACACCGGCATGACCAGTCAGGGCAGCGGCCAGCTGGAGCACCTGCGCCTTGGCATCGGCGTCGTCGCCGCAGACGAGGACGTCCTCGTGCTCCAGTCCGTCGTCCTTCCACAAGCTCGTGGCCGAGACGTGGTGGAACGCACCCACGACGCGGGCGTCGGGGACGATGCGAGCGGCCTCCTCTGCCGCGCTGCCGTCGGGCACCGCGAGACCGAAGGGCCCATTGCCATCGAAGCCGAGCGGGTTCACCGGGCTGACCACGACCTTGCCCGCCAGTTCGGACCGGAGACCGTCGACGAGTTCGGCGTGCCCGTCGTAGGGGACGGCGAGGACGACGACCTCCGCACCGCGGCACGCATCGGCGTTGGCCTGCCCGGTGACCTCCGGAGCTGCGTCGACCCGCTCGTTGATCGCCTGTGCCACCTCGGCCGCACGCTCGGCCGAGCGCGAGCCGAGGACGACCTCGTGGCCTGCCTTGGCGAACTGCAACGCGAGCCCCTTGCCCTGCGCTCCGGTGCCTCCCAGTACTGCGATGATGCTCATTCCTGCCCCTTCGCCCACAGTGCCAGCCGCAGCTCCCGAGCCTTCGCGAAGTGCGCTGCCGTCAGGTCGTGCGCCCGGTCGGCGTCCTGCGCCTCGATGGCGGTGATGATCTCCTGGTGCTCGCCGTTCGCCTCGGCCCACCGCCCCGGCTGCGACAGCGTGGTGGACGGGTAGCGAGCCAGGTGCATGTCCAGTCGCTGGAGAAGGTCGCTCAACGAGTCGTTGTGGCTGGCTCGCCAGATCGCCTGGTGGAACTCGCGATTGCCGGCCGCCATGGCGTGCTCGTCGCTGACGTCCATCGTTTCCAGTCGCTGGGCGATGCGGCGCAACGTGATGAGGTCCATGTACGACCTGCGCACGGCCGCGACACGCGAGGCCATCGCCTCCAGGACGATGCGGGTCTCGTACAGATCGAGGATCTCCTCCGGACTCCGTTCCCGGACCATCAGGCCCCGATCGCCTCGGACGACGAGTCCATCCTGCTCCAGGCGGGTCAGCGCCTCGCGGATCGGCGTCCGGCTGACCTCGCACCATTCCGCCAGCGCCGTCTCGATGAGGGGCTGACCGGGCGCGAGCTCACCGGTCATGATCGCTTGATACACCTTCTCGTAGGGCGCCGCCTTCCGCCCCGCGACCCGGTACGCCTTGCCGTCTGACAATGCCGGTCCCGACATCGTTATCACCGATTCTCTCCGGCGCGGGCGCGCCACGGCCTATGCCCTCAGTCTGCGCGCAGAGCAGGAAGAACTTCCTCCCCGATCCGGCGGATCTGATCTTCCCAGATCGGGAAGTTCAACCGGAAGTCGAAGACCAGGTGGTCCACGCCCACATCCTGGAGCGTGCGGCACTGCTCGATGACGTCCTTCGCCGTTCCGTGGATGAGCACGCCCTGCAGATCTTCCACGGTCTGGAAGCTTCCCGACTCCGGCTTGACCCAGAAGCGTGAGTTGTTGGCCCACGTGAGCAGTCCCGGCACGTTGACCCGGGAGATGGCCTCCTCACGCGTGTCGGCGATCGACGTGGTCGGGATGATGCCCACCGTCGGCCGCGACCGGCCGTTTTCAGTGGACGTGTCCGTCAGCGTCTGCACGCGCGCCTTGAGGGTCTCGAGCGCGATCCGGCCCGGCAGCCAGCCGTCGGCCGACGTCGCGGCGATGCGCGCCGACTTCGGGGTGGCACCGCAGTACCAGAGGGGCGGCGGCCCTCCGACGGGCTTCGGCTCGATCGTCGCGTCCTCGAAGTCGAATGGCGAATCGTTCCATGACACACCATTCTCGGTCCAGATCCGCCGCATGATCTCCATGTTGGTCTGCACCAGCTCGGGCCGCGGAATTCCGGACAGTCCGATTGCGTCGAACTCGTGGTCGAAGTTTCCGGCGCCCATTCCGAGAATGACGCGGGGACCGAAGAACTGGGTCATCGTCGTGGTGATCAGGGCCGTGTGCAGCGGGTGCCGGAACGGGATGAGTGCACCGGTGCCCAGCTGCAGGCGCTCGGTCGCTGCCCCGACCGCCGTGAGCACGGTCAAGGCGTCGTAGAAGGTCGCATTCGGGCTCTCGAACTCGCCGTGCGGCTCGAAGAGCAGATGGTCGCGCACCCAGACCGAATCGAAGCCGAGCGACTCCGCCAACTGGGACCCGCGGATGATCTTGGCGGCATCTGCGTGCTCCCCGAAGTGGGGCAGCAACAATCCGAAACGCACAGGGTTCTCCTTCGACTGTTCGGTTTACGACCGAGACGGCTTGTCCGACCGGACCACGACGTCGCCCGGGGCGTGCAGGTGTTCACGGAACCACGCAACCATCTGCGGGATGACCACGTCGGCGTACTTGGCGTAGGCGGCGTAGTGGCTGGTGTTGCGCTGGAGGACCAGCGACTTCGGTCCGGCCGCCGCCTCGTAGATGGCGACGGCATGGTCCGTGGGAGTGGTGGCGTCGTTCTCGACGGCGACCACCATGAGCGGCGTGATCAACCCGATCGCCGCCTGTCCCGGGCGGTAGTGCAGCAGCGGGTCGACCATCGACAGCGGCACTTCCATGCGGATCTTGACATCGACGTCCTTCTTGAAGTTCGACTGCTTGCGCTCGAGCGTCTCGACCATCACCTCGTTGCGCGGGTGCACGAGGCGGCTCTTGCCGGTCAGCACGCGTTCGCGCCGGTCCTGCTCCAGCAGGGCCTGGTACTCCACCCACTCGAACTCGGTGCGCATCCGGTGCAGCCAGTCGCGCCCGTCGGCCACCGGCATCTGGCTGATCACAGCCCGCACCCGCGGGTCGGTGGCAGCCAGCAGGACGACGTTCCCGCCACCGGTCCCGCCGGTCGCGTACGCACCGATCGCCCCCACGTCGTCCCGGGTCGTCAGGTAGGTGACCCCGTTGACGAGGTCCTCGAGCTGGTGCGTCGGGTTGACGATGCCGCGGTCGCTGCCCTCCGACTCACCGAAACCCCGGTAGTCGATCGAGAGGACGGCGAAGCCGGCGTCGGTGAAGCCCTGGTGGTACCGGTCGTAGGCCTGGGCGTCCTTGAGCCCCAGCCAGCCGGGACCCTGGATGATCGCCGGCGTCGGGCCGTCGACCACGTCGGGCGTCCGCCACAGCGCGCGGACCCTGTCGGGACCGCTGAAGTACTCGACCTTCTCGGTGCGCATTCCTCAGCCCTTCGTCTGCCGGGGGCTCACGGCCGCGCCAGCGTGATGAGTCGGTGTTCGGTCATCTCCTCGATGGCGTACTTGGGGCCCTCGATCCCCATCCCGCTGCGCTTGACTCCCCCGTAGGGCATCAGGTCGACGCGGTTGCTCGACGTCTCGTTCACGTGGACCGAGCCCATGCGCAGCTTCTCCGTCGCAGACAGCGCCCGCCCGATGTCGGCGGTGAAGATACCGGCCGACAGACCGTACGGCGTGTCGTTGATCTCGGTGATCGCCTCGTCGAGGTCGCTGAACGGCCGGATGGAGAGCACCGGCCCGAAGATCTCCTTGCACAGGACGTCCATGTCCAGCGTGACGTCGCTGAGCACCGTGGGTTCGATGACCTGCTGCTGCCGCTTCCCACCGGCGAGCACCGATGCACCGCTGTCGACGGCCCGGGTGATCCAGGACTCGATCCGGTCGGCGTCCTTCTCGCTGATCACGGGGCCGACGAGCGTCTTCTCGTCACGGGGGTCGCCGGCCGTCTGCGTGGCGAGCACGTCCTGCAGGGCCTGCACGAACTCGGGCAGCACCCCCGTCTGGACGTAGAGCCGCTGCACGGAGGTGCAGACCTGGCCGGCCTTCCGGAACCCGGCATAGACGCTGAGCCGGGCCGCCTTCGCGATGTCGGCGTCGTCGCACACCAGGGTGCTCGAGAGGCTGCCCATCTCGAGCTGGGTCTTGCGCAGGCCCACCGTCCGCTGGATGTGCTCGCCGACCTCGGTGCTGCCGGTGAAGGCGTAGAACGCCGGCACGGGGCTCTCGAGCAAGGCCTGACCCACCGTCCCGCCGCCACCGGTGACGACGGCGACGAGGTCCTCCGGCAGACCGGCCTCCAGCAGAGCCTCCACCAGCAGCCCGGCGCTGAGCGGGGTGTAGGTCGCCGGCTTGACGATGACGCTGTTTCCGGCGGCCAGCGCCGGGGCGACCTTGTGCACCAGGGTGTTCAGCGGAGAGTTGAACGGCGTGATCGCGCAGACGACGCCCAGCGGGCGGCGCACGGTGAACGCGTAACGATCCTGGGAGGCGCCGGGGGCGGCGCCCCACGGCACGACCTCGCCGTGGATCCGCTTGGCCTCCTCGCCCGAGATCACCAGCGTCTGCACGGCGCGGTCCGCCTCGCGCCGCGCGTCGGCGAGGGTGAAGCCGGCGTCGAGGATGACGGTCTCGACGAACTCGTCGTACCTGCTCTGCAGGATCCCGGCGGTCCGGTACAGCACCTCGTACCGCTCGTACGGCGTCAGCAGGTGCCTCTCCTGGCCGCGGGCGACGCCCTCGAGCGCCTCGGTGACCTGCGCCGTGCTCGCCTGGTGCACCTCGGCGACCGGCTGCCCCGAGTACTTGTCCCGCATCTCGGTGGTCGATTCGCCGTCGGCCCAGGTGCCGCCGTAGAATAGTCGCGCCTTCTTCACCACGTCAGCTCCTCGCCTTCGCCACGGCGTGCAGTACGCCGTCGTCGTCCATGTCCGCCGCGACGCCGAGGTCGCCGGACCTCTGCAGGGCGCCGACCAGGCCGATTCGTGCGGTCATCGCCGGCCCAGTCCGGCGAGGTCGCGTACGTCGCCCAGCTCCGGCAGCCCCCACAACGCCTCGCCGAGTTCCGCCGATCCCGTCTCCCCGAGGACCGGCACGGTCAGGTCGTCGAACTTCTCGCGCAGCTCGGCATCGGTCAGCGGGTCGTCCGGGTCGCCCTTGCGCGTGTCGCGCTCGTACTCGTGCTCCACCCCGCTGCGGTCCACCACGGTGACGCGCGCAGCTCGTTTGCCTGGGAAGGCGGCGTCGTACTCAGGATCTGCCACCACGGTGGTGCGCTCGACCAGGTTCCGCAGGCGGGGGTCGGACAGCCGATCGTCCTCGAAGGCGCGCAGCCGCACCGAGCCCAGCTCCAGCGCGGCCGCGACGCAGTACGCCGTGCTGAACTTCGCCTCGAACGCCGTCTTCGGGTCCGGGTTGCCCGCGACCTTGGTCGCCATCGTGTAGGTCGCGACCCGGATCTCCTGGACGTCGTCGGTGGCGACCCCCTGGTTGCGCAGCTCCAGGGCGGCGTCGACAGCGGCGAAGGTGTGCCCGCAGCACGAGTGGTTCTTCACCGTGGGTTGCGTGATCCCCCACGGGGACCCCAGGTCGGCGATAGCGGCGTTCCAGTCCGGGCTCTTCCCCATCGCTGCACCGAAGCCGGCCTCGCCGTCGAGGACGTCGAGCGCGCCGGTGAAGCCCCTCGCCGCGAGCAGCGCCGCGAGCACGCCCTGCTCCGCGGCGTGCCCGGCGTGCAACGGCTTGCTCATCGCGTCGGAGCGGAATGCCTGCTGCAGACCGGCCGCCATGGTGGTGGCGGTGGCCAGGGCGTGCGCGAACTGCTCGGTGTCCAGCCGCAGAAGCTCGGCTACGCCCGCAGCCGCCCCGATCGTGCCGACCGTGCCGGTGGTGTGCCAGAACGAGTAGTGCGCCGGCTGCATCGCCGCAGCGATCCGGTCCCCGATCTCGTACCCGACGGCCACCGCGCGGAGCAGGTCCGCACCGCTTGCCCCGGTCAGCTCGGCGGCTGCCAGGACGGCGCCCACGGTGGGCGAGCCGGGGTGGTAGATGCCCTCGCGGAAGATGTCGTCCATCTCCGCGATGTGCGACGCCGTGGCGTTGATCAGGGCCGCCGTCCGGGCGCTCGTCCGCTCCCCGCCCGGAACGAGTCGGGCGGGTCCCTCGGCACCGTCGCCCTCCAGCAGCGTCCCGCGCATGATGCGGGCGGCATCCATCACCGATCCGGCCACGGTGGCCGCGAACCAGTCCACGACCGCCCGGTTGGCCGCCTGCTGCACCTCAGGACCGAGCCCGCGATCGCGCTCAGCGACCGCGAACTCGGCGAAACGTCGTAGCACCATGTCCGCTCCGATCAGAACTGGGACTCGTACTGGGACGGGCTGATCCGGGCCTCGACGACCAGCGGCCGGGTGAGGTTCCCGATGCCGTTCAGTGCCTTGTCGAGCTCGGCCCGCGAGTCGGCCCGGACGCCGTCGCAGTCCATCGCCTCGGCGACGGCGACCAGGTCCATGTCCTCGATGCGGGTGGCCGTGCTCTCGTAGCCCTGGACCATCTGCTTGAGCTCGATCCGGTTCAGGCTGCCGTCGACGAAGACGACGAAGGCGACCGGCAGCCCCATGGCCGCGGCGAGGCGCACCTCGGTGGCGGTCATCGCGAAGCCGCCGTCGCCGATCATGGCCACGACGGGACGGGACGGGTCGGCGATCTTCGCCGCGATCGCCGCCGGCACGCCGAAACCCATCGAGGACAGGCCGTTGGTCATCAGCATCGATCGCGGCTCGTAGGTCTGCCATCCCTGGCCGACCAGCAGCTTGTGCGAGCCGACGTCGCAGGTCGCCAGCGTGTTGCGCGGGGCGGCCTCGCGGACGGCGTCGACGACGTCGGTCGGGTTCATCACGCCGTCGACCCGGCCCTCGTAGTAGGCCGCGCGCAGCGCCTCACGGTGCTTCCGGACGTCGCCCTCGTCCCAGCGCGGCTCACCCGACCAGTCATCGGTCAGCCAGTCCAGGATCCCGGAGATGTCGCCGATGCACTCGCACTGGCTGGCGTAGATCTGGTCGGTGTTCGGCGTCATGTCGATGTGCAGGACCGCGGCCTTCGCCGTCCACGGCTTGATGAGCTCGACGGCGTCGAAGCCGACCGTGACGATCAGGTCGGCCGCGCCGAGGAAGTCCCAGAGGACCTGGTTGCAGGCCATGTCCAGCACGCCGGCGAAGAGCGGGTGGTCCTCGGGGAAGACGCCCTTGGCCATGGGGGCGACGACGACCGGGACCGACGTGGACTCCGCGAACCGGACCAGCGCCTCGGTCGACTGGTTGCGCACAGCGCCGATGCCGGCCAGCACGACCGGGCGGCGCGCGCCCTTGAGCAGCGCCATCGGGTCCTGGCCGCCCTCGGCACGGTGCACCCGCACCGCACTCACCGACGACGACGTCGGCGGCATGACGAAGTTGGCGTCCGTGGCCGGCAGCTTGCTGGTGTCGCCGCCGATGGTGAGGTGCACCGGCCCTGGCCGCTCGGCCGTCGCGAGGCTGATCGCCTTGCGCATCGTCGTCGCGACCGCGGAGGCCTCGATCTTGCCCGCCCACTTGGTGACGGGGCTGTAGAGCAGCTTGTGGTCGATGACCTGGTGGGTGAAGAACTGCTCCCGAGCGGACTCGATCTGACCGGAGATGGCCAGCATGGGAACCCGGTCCAGGTACGCCGCGGCGACGCCGTTCAGCATCGCGGTGGAGCCTGGACCGAGAGTCGACAGGCAGACCCCTAGCCCGCCCGTGGCCATCGCATACCCCTCGGCCATGAAGGCAGCGGTGCCCTCTCGACGGGCCAGGACGACGTCGATGCCCCGAGCCCGCGACTTCTCCATGAACTCGATGATCGGGTCGCCCGGGTACGCGAAGATGCTGCTCACGCCCGCCGCCACCAGCGACTCGGCCATCACCTCGGCGGTGTTCTGTGCCTCACTCATGTGTCCTCCTTGTGGCGGATTGCGCTGATGCGCTCGGCAGGGCGAGCTACGACGCCGGCCCGGAGGCCCGGGCGCTCGGGTTCGTGCGACCGCGTCTCGCGGTCATTGCGGCCCGCTGTCGGAGCCGTGGGATCCGGGAGAGGCGGTGCCGGTCGACTTGGCTCGCTGGATGAGCCGCCA
Source organism: Blastococcus saxobsidens (assembly GCF_002938435.1). Classification (GTDB taxonomy): domain Bacteria; phylum Actinomycetota; class Actinomycetes; order Mycobacteriales; family Geodermatophilaceae; genus Blastococcus; species Blastococcus saxobsidens. Next base: position 68,675 of record NZ_POQT01000015.1, on the reverse strand, counting down.
GACGCGCTCGGGATTGAGCGGCAGGGTGTCCGGCCACACGCCGACGGCACGGGCGACCGCGGCGGCGACCGCGCCTGGAACCGGGTTGCGCGCCCCCTCCCCCACCCCCTTCGCGCCGTAGGGCCCGGGGCCGTCGGCGCGCTCCACGATCAGGGACCGGAACCGCCGCGGCCGGTCGGTGATCCGCGGGACGCGGTACTCGACCATGTTCGCGTTGGCGATCTGGATGCCGTCGTAGACCAGGTGCTCGGTGATGGTGCCGCCGAGCCCCTGGGTCGCCGCACCGAGGTCCTGGCCCTCGACCAGGGTGGGATTGATGGCGCAGCCCACGTCCGCGACGGTGACCAGCTGGTCGACCTCGATCACGCCGGTGTCCGGGTCGATCTCGAGGCTGACGCCGACCATGCCGATCTCCCAGAACGGGGGCAGCTCCGCGAGCTCGCCGGTGCGGCGCACGACACCCTGTCCCAGGATCTCGCCGCCACCGGGCCCGAACCAGCCCTGCACAGCTTCGGCGAGGCTCATCGACCGACCACCCGGGCCGTGCACCGTACCGTCGCGCACCTCGATCGGTCCGGCGGCGTCGGTCCATACGTCTCGGGCGGCGAGGCACACGCGCTCGATGACGTCGCGGCAGGCCCGCTGCACAGCGAGGCCGCTCAGCGTAGTGGTCCGGCTGGCGCCCGTGGTCCGCTCGAACACCGTGGTCGCGGTGTCCGACTGCAGCACCCGGACCCGCTCCATGCCGACCCCGAGCTCCTCGGCGGCGATCTGCGCGAGCACGGTGCGACTGCCCTGGCCGAGCTCCGAGGACCCGGTGAGCACCAGTACCGAACCGTCGCTGAGCAGCTTCACCAGAGCGGTGGAGCTGGGCACGGCGCCGGCGTCGGTGGCTGCGCAACCGAAGCCCGTCCCGCGCAGCCGGCCCTCGCCGGACGACCCGGCGTCCAGTTCCGCCACCAGCAGATCGAGGTCGTCGACGAGGTCGGCGTCCATGGCCCGGTTGCCGGGGATCAGTCGCTCGCCGCGGTGCACGAGGTTGCGGCGCCGGATCTCGGCGGGGTCGATGCCCAGCTGCTCGGCGGCCTGGTCGATGTTCGTCTCGCCGGCGAGGTTCCCCTGGAAGGCGCCGAAACCCCGGTAGGAGGACGCCGGCGACGTCGAGGTGTACACCGCCTTGCCCCGTACCCGGAGGTTCGGGATGCGGTACGGGCCGAAGCAGCGGTTGACGGCCTTGTCGAGCACGAGAGGGCTGTTGTCCGCGTATGCGCCGGTGTCCAGCGTGATCTCGAAGTCGCGCGCGAGGATGCTGCCGTCGGCCGCGAAGGCGCTGCGGACCACGATGTCGGCGCTGTCGGCCCGCGTGGTGTAGATGGCCTCCTCCACGTCGAGGACCAGTTTGACCGGCCGGCCGCCCACCGCCCAGGAGCCGACGGCGGTCAGCGGCTCGACCTTCGTGTAGGACTTCGAGCCGTAGCCACCCCCCACGTAGGGAACGCTGACGCGCACGTGGCTCAGCGGCAACGAGAAGACGCGGGCCAGGTCGCTGGCCACCATGAACGGGTGCTGGGCGGTCGAGACGACCTCGAGGGTGCCCTCGACGAAGCGGGCGACGGCGTTGTAGGGCTCCATCGCGTACGCGTAGAGCATCGGGTGGTGCACGGTCGTCTCGACGATCCGGTGCGCGTCGGTGAACGCGACGTCCACGTCGCCCCAGCCCTTCTGGGACTCGTGGGCGACGTTCGGGTGCGAGGACGTGACCTTGACCGGGGTGCGGCTCATGTTCCCGCCGGGCGGGGTGTCGGCGTCCGGGACGTCGGAGTAGTCGTCCTCGTGCAGTACGGGCGCGTCGGCCGCCAGCGCGGCCGAGACGTCCATCACGGCCGGCAGCTCCTCGTAGTCGACCTCGACCAGCGGCACGGCGTCGCGGGCGATCAGCGGGTCGGTGGCGATGACGAGGGCCACGGGCTCGCCGTAGTACCGCACCTTGTCGATCGCCAGGATCGCGTGGTCGGCGACGATGTGGCCGAACCGGGGGAAGAGACCCGTGAGGTCGCCGCCGGTCACCACCGCGAGGACGCCGGGGACGGCGAGCGCCGCGTCCTTGGCCACGCCGCGGATCCGCGCGTGGGCCCGGTCGGACCGCACCACCTTCGCGTGCAGCATGTCCGGCATCACGACGTCGACCGCGTACACCGCTGCTCCGGTGACCTTGGCGACCGCGTCGGTGCGCGGCACGGACCTGCCGACGATCCGCCGCTCAGTCATGGCGGGTGCCCGACTCTGCGGAGGACATGCTCTCGGCGGCGTGCATCACGGCCTCGACGATCGGCTCGTAGCCCGTGCACCGGCACAGGTTGCCCTCGAGGTGGTGGGCCACCTGCTCCTCGGTGGGGTTCGGGGTCTTCCGCAGCAACGCGGTGCACATCATCACGAACCCGGGTGTGCAGAAACCGCACTGCAGGGCGGAACAGTCGACGAAGGCCTGCTGCACCGGCGTGAGTCCGTCGTCGGTGGCGAGCCCCTCGACCGTCACGACGTCGGCACCATCGATGTCGCAGGCGAGGACGCCGCAGGAGCTGACCGGCCGCTCGTCGACGAACACCGTGCAGGCGCCACAGACCTGCATGCCGCAGCTGACCTTGGTGCCGGTGAGCCCCAGCCGGTCACGCAGGAACTCGACCAGCAGCATCCGGTTGGGGATGCGGGCCTCGACCGGCCGCCCGTTGACCGTCGTCCGGACCAGTGTCTCGCTCACGCGGCGCTCCCCTCTGCCAGCTGGGCCATCGCCCGGCGGACGAACACTTCGGTCACGTGGCGCTTGTAGTCCTCGCGGCCCCCCAGGTCCTCGGTCACGTCGACCTGCGCGGCGATCTCCGCGGCGTCCACGTCCTCGGCGCTCGGGAACGTGAAGACACCGGGGATCTCCCCGACTGCGCCGACGACGACCCGGCACCCGCCATCGCCCTGCACCGCCGCGACCGTGACCGTCGGGTACTCCCCCGGTTGGAAGCGGATATAGGAGCTGCGGGAGGCGCGCACCGGGATGCGGATCGCCTCCAACAGCTCTTCCTCCTGGCGGACGGTCGCGAACGGCCCCTCGACGAAGTCCGCCACATCGACCGTGCGGCTGTCCGTCGCCGACCGGAGGTCCACCCGCGCCTCGAGCGCGAGGAGAGCGGTCAGCACGTCTGAGCGCGGCTCCGCGAAGCAGATGTTGCCCGCCAAGGTGCCGGTGGCCCGGACCCTGGCGTTGCCGAGGCGGGACGTCGCCTCCGCCAGGACCCGCGCATGCCGGCGGACGAGAGGAGACGCCGCGGTCTCGTCGTGGGTGACCCGGGCCCCGAGCACGATCTCGGCCGCGTCCTCACGGATCCCGCCGAGCGGCTCGATCCGCTTGAGGTCGACGAGGATGTCGGGAGCCATCAGACCCAGCTGCATGACCGGGATCAGCTCGGTACCGCCGCAGTAGGGCAGACCCCCCTCGGCGAGGTGCTCCACGGCCTCCGCCACGGATGTGGGGCGGCGGAGCTCGAAGTCGGCCATCACCGCAGGAACCACTCCGCCAGCCGGTCGTCGGGCATTCGGTTGCCGTCCGCCGCCACGTCACTCTCCTTCGGTCATGGACTGTCGAGATCTGCCGGCGTGACGCACCACGCCCGTCCGGACGATTCAGGCGGACGTCTGGGCCGCTGCGCCGGCACTCGTGCCGGCGATGCGGCCGAACACGGAACCGTTCGTCAAGCCGGAACCACCGGGATAGTTGTGGTAGAAGATCCCACCGACGAGCTCACCACATGCGTAGAGCCCGGGGATGACCTCCTGATCGGCGTTGACCACCTGGGCCTCCTCGGTGATGCGGAGGCCGCCGAAGGTGAACGTGATCCCACAGGTGATGGCATAGGCCTCGAACGGGCCCTCGTCGATCGTGTTGGCCCAGTTGGACTTGGGCAACGCCAGACCCGTGGTCCCCCGGCCGTCCTTGACGTTCGGGTTGAACGGGACGTCCTTCTGGACCGCCGCGTTGTACTCCGCAACCGTGCGCAGGAAGGCCTCTGCGTCGACGCCGTCGAGCTTGCCGGCGAGCTCCTCCAGCGTCTTCCCCGTCACCTTGGTGACCTCGCGGATGCGGTACTCGTCGCGCTGCAGATGGGTGGTCTTCTGGTCGAAGATCTGCCAGGCGAAGTGCCCGGGCTGGGCCAGGATCTCCCGCCCGTACTTCGCGTAGGTGTAGTTGCGGAAGTCAGCCCCCTCGTCGACGAACCGCTCACCCTTGGCGTTGACCATGATGCTGAACGGGTAGCTGTGCTTCTGGAACCCGTCGCCCACCGCCAGATCCCCGAAGGTCGGGGCGTTCAGCTCCCACCCGACGGCGTGCGCCCCGGACCAGTGGCCCCACGGCATCGCGCCGATCTCCAGGGCCATCTTGATGCCGTCACCCATGTTGAAGCGGGACCCACGGACCTTGGCCAGGTCCCAGCCGGGACCCAGGTACCGCGTGCGCCATTCAGAGTTGGCCTGGAACCCCCCGCACGCCAGAACCACCGCGCCGGCCGAGATCTCCTCGGTGACTCCGTGACGCTTGACGCGTACCCCGGAGACACGAGCGTCGTCCGTCAGGAGCGCGGTCGCCGCGGTCTCGTAGCGGATCTCGATCCCGGCGTCGAGCGCCGCCTTGGTCAGCGCATCCACCAGGCCGGGGCCGCCGCCCCAGGTCTCGAGGGTGAGCCCACCCCAGAACTTGAACTTCCCCTCGACCTTGAACGCCTGGCGCCCGTAGATCGGCAGGAACTTGACGCCCTTGGTGCGCATCCAGCGCAGTGTCTCGAAGCTGCGCTTCACGATGATGTCGGTCAGGTCCGGGTCGGTGCGGTTCTCGGTGACCCGAGCCATGTCATCGAAGAACTGCTCCTCGGTGTAGGTGCCGAAGTCTGTGCTCGCCAGTTCTTCGTCCGTGAGGTCGGGCGAGAGCTCCTTGATGTCGTCCACGCCACGGTAGGCGACCCGCATCGCCCCGGCGGTGTAGGTGCTGTTCCCACCGCGCTCCTCGTACGGGGCCCGCTCGAGGACCAGTACGGAGCTGCCCGTCTCGCGGGCCGCGAGGGCAGCGCAGAGGGCGGCATTGCCAGCACCGACGACGATCACGTCGTACGACGGACTCATGGGTTCTTCTCCTGACGACGTGCCTGGTGTCCGGTCCTGTATACCAACGTACACGGCAGTGGACAAGGCTTGCTGGAGCCTTCTCGTCGCCGCGCCGCTGAACGGGTGCAACCGCGAGTTCCAGCGCCGCTAGACGGGTGCAGCCGCGAGTTCCCGCGCCGCATTCGCGAAGAACTCCTCGAGGATCTTGTCCGCCTTCTTCCGGATGACACCGGCGCCCATCGTCGCGACGCGGCCGACCACCTGATAGGTGCCCTCGGTCGCCACCACGGTGCCGCCGTCGTCGGTCGGGAGCAGCGAGAGCGTGGCGTCCACGGTGATCTGCGAGTTGATCTGCACGTCCTTGCCCGACGCGCGCATGCGGACACGACGGCCTTCGTCGACGACGTCCACGCGGATGTCCAGCAGCGCTCGCAACTTGAACGGACCGAGCTTGTCCTGCAGGACCGCGGTGTAGGCGGCCAGCCTCTCGATCTCCTTGACGTCGTAGGCGATGGTCACCCACGAGGCAACCTGCGCGACGTCGGTGAGCACCGCCCAGCACCGTTCGGGGTCAGAGGTAACGACGAGCTCACGCGAGAATTGTTCGGATGCCATGGTCGTCTCCTCAGTTGTTCGCTGCGCCGCTGGCCGGCGCCTTCGGGTGCTCGTAGGAGTGCTGGAACACCACGCCCTTCAGCGGGAGCGAGGCGGTCTTCCCGAGGAAACCGCCGAGGGCCTCGCGGAAGGCGTCCTCACCCTCGTAGTCGAACGGGTCGCCGATCTTCTCCTCCTCCGACCCGCCTCGCTCGAGCGGGTTCTCGAGGTACCAGTCGACCGTCCGCCGCACCGCTTCCTCGAAGGGGACCACGTCCCGGTAGCCGAGCTCGGTCTTCATCTTCGAGATGTCGAGCAGCTTGTGGTGCGTCGGCGGCGGACCCTCCTGGCCCATGTACTCGAGATTGCGGCCGACCCCCCAGAAATACGCGGGAGCCGCCGCCTCCCGCGGGTAGTTCACCAACCGGACGTCGAGCTCCATCGCCGCGGCGATCGCCTCCGCCCGCTGCGCGTCCGTGGGCGTCAGTTCGTCGGCCACGTTGTAGAACGCGCCCGCTGACGACTCGGCGTCGTCGACGCCGAGGAGCACCGCATGGGCGGCGTTCTCCACGTACGCCCGGCTCTCCAGGGTCAGGCCGCCGTCCATGACCGGGATCTCGCGGCGTCCGTCCAGCAGCCGCCGGATGATGCTCCACTCACGCGGCGCCAGCTGCCGCGGTCCGTAGAGGTTGGGGTAGCGGAAGTGCGTCAGGTTGAACTTCTCCGCGGCGTGGCTCTCGCGCAGGAACTCTTCGGTCTCCTGGACCCGCTGGACGATCTTGTGCGTCAACGCCCGGGCCGCTGACTCGTCCGCCGGCTTGGACCACTCCGTCTTGCCGTAGACGGTTCCGCCGATGGTGATCAGCCGGTCGGTCGTCGTGGCGAGCGTGTCCACGAGCAGGCGCAGGCGACCGTAGGAGGCGATGACGAGGTCGAACGTGCGGCCCTGGAGCGCCTCGGCCACCGGCTCGCCGAAGTGCGGGTCGGCATGGATGTGCTCGAAGGGCTCGACGAAGGGCACCTCGTGGGTTCCCCGGTGCAGGATCACGGGCTCGTAACCGCGCTGGACGAGTCCTTCCACTACGAACGGGCCAGTCGGACCGGTGCCGCCGATGATCAGTGCTTTCACGAGTTGCTTCTCCTCTATCAATTGTCGGCCCCGTGGGCCGCGGACGACGAACGTGCGAGCGGTCAGGACGAGCCTGGTGCCGGTTTGAGCTCTCTGACGCCGTCTCTGGTCACGGCCAGGCCGGCGGCCTGGCGGTCCCAGGCCGAGCTCCATCCGCGGGCGACGAGCTCCGCCTTGGTGACGCGCTGGGTGGACGGCGTTCGCGGCAGTTCCGCGAGGAACTCCAGGAAGCGTGGAACCGCGTAGTGCGGGATCCGCTCGGCCATCCAGATCGTCAGGTCCACGGGGTCGAGCTCCTTTCCGGGGGCGGGCACGACGACGGCCTTGACCTCCGGTTCCGCGCCCTCCTCCCGGACGGCGACGACGGCGCACTCGGCGATGTCGGGGTGCAGCGAGATCTGGTGCTCGACCTCGAACGTGGAGATGTTCTCGCCGCCGCGCCGGATGGTGTCGACGCGCCGGTCCACGAAGACCAGCTGACCGTCCGGGCGCTCCCGCATGACGTCGCCGGTGTGCAGCCACAGGTTGCGCCACTTCTCCACCGTGGCGTCCGGCCGGTTGTGGTAGCCGGCCATGAACGTCCACGGCTCGGTCGGCCGCAGGACGAGTTCCCCGGGCTCACCGGGCGCCACGTCACGGTCGAACTCGTCGACGAGCCGCGCCTCGACGTCGGGTCGTATCCAGCCGATCCCGGTGGGCTCGGCCCGTCCCCGGATCATCCCGCCGGCCTCGGTGAGGCCGTACGTCGAGTACACCTCCACACCGAAGCGCTCCCGGAACTCCTCTACCTCCGCGAAGGTCGTGCCGACCGCGATCCGCTGGAGGGAGTGGTCGCGGTCACGCGGGGAGCGTGGCTGGCGCATGAGGTAGGTGCCCATGACGCCGACCAGCGGTGCGCAGGTGATCCCGTACTTCCGGCAGGTGTCCCAGAACGTGGATGCGCTGAACCGCGGCAGGATCACCGCCGTGGCGAGTGCGATCATGCTGTTGTAGAGACCGCCGCACTGGCCGATGACGTGGAAGATCGGCAGGACCACGAGGGTGACGTCACCGGGCTCCGGTGAGCCGGGCCCGGTCGGCCACTGGCGGCCGTAGGTCTGGGCCTCGTGCACCAGCACCCCCTTCGCCCGCCCCGTGGTGCCCGAGGTGTAGAGCACGCCCGAGATGTCCCACGGGTTGGACTCCGCCGGCTCCGACGGCTCCGACGCCGCCAGCTCGTCGAGCCCCAGGACCTGCGGCGGAAACTGCCGGTCCGGAAGGGCGCCGCGGACGACGAGGTGGGTCAGCCCGGCCACCGCGTCCTCTAGCCCGTCGAGCCGGTCGAGGTAGTGGTCCTCCATCACCAGCACCTTGGCCCCGGAGTCGCGGATCACGTGCGCGAGCTGCTCGGCACGCAGCGCGACGTTCACGGGCACCTCGATGGCCGCCACTGCACCGAGCCCGAACCAGCACATCGCGTGATCGACGTGGTTGTCGAGCATCAGCAGGACCGGCTCCTGCCGGCCGACCCCGAGCCACCGGAACCCCCCACCGAGGCGCAACGCCTCGTCGTATACCTCGCGGTAGGTGAGGCTGCGCGTCTCGTCCAGGACGGCCACCCGGTCGGGCGCCTCGCGCGCCCCGCGTTGCAGGACGCGGAGCACCGTGCGCTCCTCGAGTGGCGGCAGGATGGCGGCCATCTCAGGCCCCCGCCGGCGGCAGGATCATCTGGGTGCAGGTGAACATCGCGGTCAGCCTCCGGTCCGTGGGCGGGCGGTCCCCCTGTGCCTCCTGCATGACCTCGACGGCCAGGACCGCCGTCCGCCGGCCGGCGTGCACCGTCCGAGCGATTGCGACCAGCGGGTCGCCGAGCCTGGCACCGCCCAGCAGGTTCGTGTGCATCTCGAGCGTCGTGAATGCGTGCCCGTCGGGCACGAGGCAGTAGCTCGCCCAACCGGCGGTCGCATCGGCGAGGGTCACGAGCACCCCACCCTGCAGCAGTCCCCGCTGGTTGAGGTGCTGCGGGGCGATCACCATCTCCGCGCGCGCGGTTCCGCGGCCGAGGTGCGTGGGACGGATGCCGAGGACGTCGAAGATCGCGCCCTCCGGAAGAGTTGGGGCTTCCGTCGGCCACGGCACCAGCTCGCCGGCCGGTACCTCGTCGCGGATGCGACCGAACACGTCACTCACCGGTGCCGTCCCTTCCATCGCCGGCGACCTTGCCCACGGCGGCCATGATCTGCCGGTAGCTGCCGCATCGGCAGAGGTGCCCGGTCAGGGCGGACTCCACGTCGGCGGGGCCGTCCTCCTCGAGCATCGCCACCGTGCTCATGAGGAATCCGGGCGTGCAGAACGAGCACTGGAACGCCTGTTCGTCGACGAATGCCTGCTGTACCGGATGCAGATCGTCCGTGTCCTCCAGCCCTTCGGCGGTGCGCACCTCGCAGCCGTCCTGGGTGAAGGCCGGCGCGAGGCAGGCGCTGACCGCCCGACCATCTACCACGACGGTGCAGCTGCCGCACAGGCCCAGACCGCAGGTCTCCCGGCAGCTGAAGAACCGCAGGTCGCGGCGAAGGACGTCGAGCAGCGTGTCATCGGCTGACACCGGAACCCGATGGGCCCTGCCGTTGACCCGCAGGTTCAGCAGGAAGATCTCCGAGCCGTCGCTCATCGCTGCTCCTCCAGTGCGTCGAGGACGCGTTCGGCTGTGAGCGGGAGGTGGCGGATGCGCACACCGACCGCATCCGCGACGGCGTTGGCGATCGCCGGCATCACCGGGGGCAGGCACGTCTCTCCCAGCCCGTGCATCTCGTCGTTGTCCGGGTCCTCGATCAGCGAGACCTCGAAGACCTCCGGCAGGTCGGCCAGCCCGGCGAGCGCGTACTCGGACAGCGACGAGTTGGCCGGATGCCCCTCGTCGTGGATGAGCTGCTCGAAGAGCGCCTGGCTGATACCGAACGACACGCTGCCGTCGATCTGCATCCGGGCGTTGATCGGGTTGACGACCGTCCCGGCGTACACGGAGGCGCGCAGCCCGCGCACGGTGACCTTGCCGGTCGCCACGTCGACGTCGACCTCCGCGGCCACCGCCCCCTGGTGCCAGTGCTCGGAAGCGATTCCCTGGCCGGTCTCCGGGTGCAGGCCGCCCTCGGTGACGAAGCTGCCGTTCCCGGCCAGCGTCCCGCGACGCGAGGCGGTCACGACCTCGGCGATGGAACGCCCCGACGCCGGGTCGCCCACGACCGAGATCCGGCCGTCGGCGAGCTCCAGGTCGGTGACGTCGACCTCCATCTGCTGAGCGGCCAGGTCCAGCAGCTGCCGGCGGACGTCGAAGACGGCCTCGCGGACCGCCGCGCCCATCGCTGCGGTCGACCGGCTCGAGCTGGTGGTCAGGTCGAACGGCGTCACGTCGGTGTCCGGCCCCACCACCCCGATACTGCCGACGCCGACACCGAGGGCGGACGCGGCGATCTGGCTGAGTGCCGTGTGCGCCCCCTGCCCCATGTCGACGGTGGAGGTGAGCACCTGGAGGCTGCCGTCGCTGTTGAGCTTGACCGAGGCCGCAGACGTCGATGGAGTGATCGTGGACTTGATGATCACCGCGCACCCGCGGCCGCGCTTCACCGAGCCGTCGTCCTCCGCGGGCGGCGGCACCCGCCCGGCCTCGAACAGGGTGGTCGCGTCGCGGAGTACCTCCGGGAACCGGATGCCGTGCAGGGTCTCTCCGGTCGCGAAGGTGTCACCCTCGAGGAGCAGGTTCCGCATGCGGAGCTCGATCGGGTCGAACCCCATGGCCTCGGCGATCATGTCCATCTGCGACTCGTAGGCCCATGAGCCCTGGGAGACGCCGTAACCCCGGAACGCGCCGGCGGACGGCAGGTTCGTGAAGACGGCGTAGGAGTCGATGTGCACGTGCGAGATCCGGTACGGGCCCACGGCACCGTACCCGCCGTTCTTGATCAGCCGCGGGCTGATGTCGGTGTAGGCACCGGCGTTGAACAGCGCCTGGACCTCCCGCGCCACGATCGTCCCGTCGCGGCGCATCCCGGTACGGAGCTTGATGAACGCCTGGTGCTTGCGGTTGGTGACGAACTCTTCCTCGCGGGTGAGGTGCACCTTCACCGGGCGGTGCGTCATCTTGGACAGCACCGCGGCCAGCGGTTCCACCTTGGCGTAGGTCTTGCCGCCGAACCCGCCGCCGACGGGGGGCACGACGACGCGGACGTGCGACGCGGGCAACCGGAACATGTAGGCCAGCGCGTCGCGGACCGCGTACGGGGTCTGGGTGCAGGTGTGCACCGTGAGGTAGTCACCCTCGAAGGAGGCGACCGCGGCGTGCGGCTCCATCGACACGTGCTGGACCGGCGGAGAGCTGAACTCGTGTTCGAAGATCTCGTCCGCGAGCTCGAACCCGGCCAGCCCATCGCCCTTCCGCAGCTGGAACTTGTTGCAGACGTTCCCGCCCTGACCCTGGAGGACGATGTCGGCGTAGCCGGGCGCCCGGTCGTCGAAGCTCTCGTGCAACAGCGGCGCACCGGCGGCCAGGGCATCCTGCGGCGTGAACACCGCCGGCAGTTCCTCGTACTCCACCTCGATGGACTCCAGCGCGGCCTCGGCCGCACGCAGGTCGGTCGCGGCCACGGCCGCCACCGGCTCGCCGACGTAGCGCACGCGGTCCATGGCGACGATCGGCTGGTCACGGAACACCGGTCCGAAGAGCGGACGGATGGAGGATCCGGCGAAGTCGTCCCGGGTGAGCACCGCGGCGACGCCGGGCAGCTGGGACGCCGCGGAGGCGTCCACCCGGACGAGGCGGGCGTGCGGCACGGTGCTCCGGAGGATCGCCACGTGCAGGGTGCCGGGCGGCTCCAAGTTGATCGTGTACGGGATGCGCCCGGTGACCCGGTCCCTCGCGTCCAGGAGGGTCTGCCGCTGCCCGATCATGCGAACACCGCGTCGTTCGTCCCGCGCGCGGCCCGCCGCAGCGCCCGCACGATGAGCGGAGCCATGACCCGGCGCCGGTAGGACGCCGTGCCGCGGTTGTCCGCCACGGGATCGGCGGCTGCCGCGTACTCCGCGGCGAGTGCCGCGAAGGCCTCCATGCTCGGTTCCTGGCCCACGAACTGCCTCTCCACCTCGGGAAGTCGAAGGGGCACCGGATTCCCTCCGACGACGGCGACGCGGACACCGGCGCAGGTGCCGTCCGTCGCATGCTGGAGGAACGCGGCCACGCCGATGCAGGTACGGTCCTCGGCCGAGCGCGACAGCAGCTTCAGGTAGGTACCGCCCCAGTCCGCAGCGAGGATCGGGATCCGGACGCCGGTCACGAACTCGTCGGGCCGGAGGGCCGTCTCGAAGTAGTCCACGAGGAACTCGCGCAGCGGAAGGTCGCGCCCGCCGTCCTTGTCGCGGATGGTGACCACCGCGTCCAGTGCGCTGAGGACCGCCGGCGGATCGGACGTGTAGTCGGCCTCGGCGACGTTCCCGCCCATGGTGGCCACATTGCGCACGCGCACGTTCGCCACCAGCCGCAGCGCCGATGCGAGCACGGGAGAATTCCTCCGGGTGGCCTCGGCGCGCTCCACGTCCCGGACCCGCGCCAGCGCGCCGACGGTCAGCGCCTCGTCGTCCGCCCGCACATCGGTCAGGCCGTGCAGGCCGGTGGCGCTGACGATGTGCTCGGCCTGCAGGAGCCCGGCCTTCCAGAGGATGGTGAACGCCGTCCCACCGGCGACGATCTTGGCTGAGTCGCCGTGCTCGCGAAGTATCGCGAGCAGCTCCTCAAGGGTCTCCGGACGGTGCATCGCCGCTGGGGCTCTCATCCCTCTCCTGTCGTCATTCGTCGAGCTGGGCAGCCGGCTCGGTCGCGCGCGATGGCGCCTTCTGTCCCGGCCGCCGCGGCCGCAGCGCCAGCTCCAGCACCCGCTGCAGCGTCACCGCGACGACCAGCAGGAGTAGCGCGATGCCGTACTCGTCGGGCAGCCGCAAGGTGCTGGCCGCCCGCTGGAGCTCGTAGCCGAGCCCCGCGTTCGAGCCGAGCAACTCGGCCAGCACCACGGAGATCATCACGACCGAGACGCCGATGCGGAGACCGGACAGGATCATCGGGCGGGCGGCGCCCGCCTTGATGTGGCGGTCCGTGGCGAGTCGCGAGGCACCGAACGCTACACCCACCTTGAGGTACTTCTCGTCGACGGACCGCAGCCCGCGCAGGGTGTTGTATGCGATAGGGAAGAAGGCCGCCGTCGCCGCGTAGGCGATCTTGGAGCCGATCCCGACGCCCACCCAGAGCAGGAACAAGGGATAGAGCAGCACGACCGGGAACATGTAGCCCCAGGACAGCAGCGGCTCCGATGCCTGCGCTCGCAATGGCGTCCGGCTGAGGAAGAAGCCGAGGCTCACGCCGACCACCGCGGCGAGAAGAAACGCGACGAGCATCTCGAAGACCGTCACGCCCAGCGCCGTCCAGAAGACCTGGGTGGTCACCAGGCCGCCGATCGCGCTGAACACCTCACCGAGGGGGGGCAGGATCAGGAAGGAGATCTCCCCCGGTCCGGTGCCGTACAGCCACGCGCCCACGACGATCAGCAGGAGCAGGAGGCGCAGGGCCCACACGGTGCTCGAGTGCTTCGCCCGTGCCCGGAACGCCCTGGCCCTGAAGGCGGACTCCGTCGTCGCCACGTCGCCTACCGCCCGCCGGCCAGGGGCTGCGGAGCCTTCTTGGCCTGTTGGAGCTGGATGAGGTCGAAGAGCCGGACGCGGATCGCCTGGAACTCCGGTTCGGTCATCATCGACAAGTCACGCGGCCGCGGCGCTTTGACCTCGATCTCCTCGATGATGGTCCCGGGCCGTGCCGACATCACGATGATCCGGTCGGCCCAGAAGATGGCCTCGTCCAGGCTGTGCGTGATGAGTACGACGCTGCGCTGGGTCTGCTCCAGGATGCGGGCCATGTCCGAGCCAAGGGTGCGCCGGGACTGCTCGTCGAGAGCACCGAACGGCTCGTCCATGAGCAGGACGCGCGGTTCCATCGCCAGCGCACGCGCCACGGCCACCCGCTGCTGCATGCCGCCGGACAGCTCCCGCGGCAGCGCGTGGGCGAACTCGCCCAGGCCGACGAAGTCGAGCTTCTCGGCTGCCTTGCCGGCGATCTCGGTCTTGCCCGCTCCCGCAAAGGTCAGACCCATACCGACGTTCTCCAGGATGTTCTTCCACGGGAAGAGGCTGTAGTCCTGGAAGACGAAGGCCGCGTTGTGCGGATTGGGCTGGACGACCTCGTCCCCGCCGAAGAGGACGCGGCCCTGGGTCGGCGGGAGCAGACCTCCCATGCAGTGCAGCACCGTGGACTTGCCGCACCCACTGGGGCCGATGATCGTCACGAACTCGCCCGACGCGACGGTCAGACTGATGTCCTGGCAGGCGACGAGACGCTCGCCCGGCCGGGTCTCGTAGGCGACCTGCAGGCCCTCGACACGCAAGTCGGTCATGACGTCCGCCTTCCTGTGATTCTCTCGTGGCCGCGGGGACCAACCCGGGTGCGGAACTCGTGCCGGGCGACGACGGTCACTGCGTCGCGTCCGGGCGCCAGCTGGTCAGCCGCTTCTCGACGTGGTTCCAGCCCGTGCCGACGAGGATCAGCACGAGCGACACCATGAGGATGAGCGTGAGTGCTCGGTCGGTCTGGAAGTTGTTGCTGTACACGCGGACCAGATAGCCGATGCCCGCCGTGGCCGTGAACAGCTGCGCGATGACCACACCGGTGAAGCCGTTGCGCAATCCGTGCCAGATGGCGGTGAACAGCCCCGGGGAGGCGCCGGGGAGGATCACGTGTCTGAACCGCTTCCACCGGCTGGCCCGGTATGCCTTCGCCACCATCAGGTGCTTCGGCTCGACCAGGTCGACGCCGGCGACGACGTTCACGGTCACGTGGACGAAGGTGAGGATCGATCCGAAGACGATCGCCGACTCCACGCCCAGCCCGAAGAACAGCATGATCACGGGGAGGAACAGCGACTTCGGCGTGCCCAGCAGCATCATGACGATCGGGAAGTACGCAGTGCGCAGCATCGGTTGCAGCCCCAAGATGACGCCGACCAGCATGCCGCCCGCCGTGCCGATGGCGAAGCTGGCACCAACCGCGTAGAGCGTCATGCCCAACGCCTCCAGGACCTGCGGGTCCGAGAGCAGAGGCGGGACTGCCATCACGATCGACGAGGGCTTCGAGGCGAAGCGCTCGTCGATCACGCCCGTCCTGGCGAGCAGCTCCCACAGGACCACCACGCCGACGATGAAGGCGGTGCGCCAGACTCTGGCCTCCGCGCGCGACGTCCCCCGGCGGGTCCGGGTGGAGGCCCCGAGCCGGCCGGCGTACACGGAGGGAACTGCCATCTGTCGCACCGCCTCGTCGTCGTGGTGGGTCGTGGGAGGTGGGATCAGCCCTCGAGGACGTCCTGCCAGTACTCGTAGAACTCACTCGGGTCGGGAGCCTCGGCGCCGGTGGCGAAGGTGACCGCCTCGGCGACTCCTTGGAGTTCCTCCTCGGAGACCTCGCCCGTCGTGGAGAGGAGCGGGACGTCAGCCTCGACGGCCCGTTCTGCCGCCTGCGGGTCCACGTCCCACTCGTTGACGAGCACGTCGATGGCCAGCTGCGGGTCCTCCTGGATCCGCTCGATGGCGTCGTAGTAGCCCTCGAAGAAGACACGCAAGGCCTCGGGGCGCTCCTCGGCCACGTCGTTCATGACGGCGAACGACTCGAAGAGGTTCGGGCCGACGTAGTCGACGGCTGACTCCAGCACGACGCCCTCGCCCCGCTCTTCGAGGCTGAAGGCCGTGGTGCTGCTCCAGGCGAACGCGTCGATGGAGCCCGACGCCAGGGCGGCGCGCAGTGACTCGAGGTTCCCGAGCGGGGTTGCCGTCCACTCGTCCTCGGACCAGCCGAGATCCTCGGCCACCTTGTACGTCGCGTAGTGGCCGCCAGAGCCCTCACCCGAGGTGCCGAACGTACCGCCCTTGAGGTCCTCGAGTTCCGTGGCGCCTGACTCGCTGCTAGCGATGATGTACTGCACCCAGGGGGAGATGGCCGAGCCCATGATCGTGGCGTCGAGGCCCTGCGTGATGTTGGCGGCAGCCCGGTTCCCGTCCATCAGCCCGATGTCGGCTTCACCTGAGGCCATGATCTGGCCGGCCGTCGGTGAGGTGCCGTTGATGACCTCGACCTCGAGGCCGGTGCCCTCCCAGGTGCCGAGCTGCTCGGCGGCCTGGACGCCGATGAACAGCAGCGAGTTGGGCACGACGGTGACGACCTTCAGCGTGCCGAGGTCGCCGCCGTCGGCGCTGTCGGCGCCCCCTCCCCCTCCCCCTCCGCCGCCGCCGTCGTCCGACGAACCGCCACACGCGGTCGCCACCAGGGCGACGAGCGTGAGCGTCGCGACGAGGGCGCCTCGGCCCCCTCGCCGCTGGTTCCGTGCGGGTCCAACGTGCACTCGGATCACTTCCTTCATCGAGGATGTCCTGGGGCCGACGCCCGCGCCGGCAGGTGTGCGTGAGATGGACATCACTATGTATACAACTGGACGCAAGGTCAATAGCCTGGCCCGCACGCAACGGACGAGTCGGGTCGAACAGGCATGGCCTCGGTGCCTGCGGCGGTCCCGTCAGGGTCTGCCGGGACCGCCCGGCGGTGCCGCCCGGATACCGGAGGAGTGCCCCATGAGCAGCGCCACGGAGAACCACCGGGAGATCGTGGTCCCCCGGAACACCGGGTGGTCGACCAGTGTCCCTGCGGGTCGGAGCATCCGGGTGCGCGGCTGGACCATCGTCGACTTCGTCGTCTTCGACGCACACGACCTGCGCCACCGCTTCGACCAGGCGCGCACGAAGACCAACCAGAACACGCTGTTCGTGACGGCGGGCCACGTCCTCTACTCGAAGTCGAACCAGGTGATGATGACGATCACCGAGGACACCTTCGAGGGCACCCACGACATGCAGAAGGGCATGTGCAGCCGGCAGGTGCACGAGCTGGCCTTCCGCAAGGGTCTGATGAAGGAGTCGTTCCTGCGGGACATCTCGTGGGAGGAACTGCCCGACCACGGCTGCTGGGAGAACCTGAGCCGGACGCTCCAGCCGCACGGGATCGCCCCCGAGGACATCCCGAGCCCGCTCAACATCTTCCAGCACATGTCCATCGACGCCGTGTCGGGCCACATGACGAACAGCCGGCTCCGCCCGCCGGACGGCGACGGGGCCTATGTCACCTTCCGCGCCGAGATGGACTGCCTCGTCGCCCTGAGCGCCTGCCCCGACCTCTCGATCGGAGGCCGTGACGTCATGGTGTCGGTGTTCTGACCGGCACCTCCCCGGAGCGGCCGGCCGCCCCGTTCTCCGGGCGCCATACCGCGAGAGCGGAGGGACGCATGCGAGAACCGGTCCGCAGCCGTGCCCTCGTGCCGCCCCTGGTGTTCGTGGTGACGGTGGCCGCCCTCGTCGCCAGTCTCGGCGTCCCCCTGATCCCCACCATCGCCCACGAGTACGGGGTCTCCCCCACGGCTGCACAGTGGGCGCTCACCGTCACGCTGCTCGTGGCCGCGGTGACCACGCCGGGCCTGGGACGGCTGGGAGACGGACCCTGGCGGAAGAAGGCCGTCGTCGGCGTCCTGCTCGTGGTGCTGGCCGGCTGTGTCCTGGCGGCCCTGCCGCTCGGCTTTCCCACACTGCTGGCCGGGCGGGCCCTCCAGGGCCTCGCCATGGGACTGTCCGCCCTCGCGGTGGTGACCGCCCTGGACCACGTGCCGGTGCACCGGGCTCGGTCGGCCGTCGCGATGCTGTCGATCACGACGACGGCCGGAGTCGGGTTCGGTTTTCCGGTGACGGGGCTGCTGACGGACCTCTTCGGGCTGTCTGCGGGTTTCTGGCTGGGGGCGGCGCTGTGCGCCGTCGCGGCGCTCCTGACGATCTGGATCCTGCCTGCGCCGCCCGAAGGACCCGCGCAGCGCTTCGATGTGCTCGGGGCGCTGCTGCTGGGGGCCGGACTGGCCGGCGTCCTCGTCCTGCTCAGCCAGGGGCCGCAGTGGGGGGTGGCCTCCTGGCAGCTGCCGGCGCTGGCGGCCGGCTCCCTGATCGCGCTGGTCGTCTGGGTTCGCCAGGAGCTGCGCACCGCCGTCCCACTGGTCGACGTCCGGCTCCTGCGTCACCGTCCGGTACTCACCGCGGCCGTCACCGGGATCCTGACCGGTATCGGCATGTATCTGCTGTTCTCGATCGTCATCCGGCTGGTGCAGACACCGACCGCAGCGGGATACGGGTTCGGCGCCTCGGTGGTCGTAGCCGGCCTGACCCTGCTGCCGTTCTCCCTGGCCAGCGTCGGTGGCAGCCGATGCGCCGCACTGATCGGCCGCCGGATCGGCCCGCGGGCCGTGCTACCCCTGGGGGCCGTGACGGCCCTTGCCGGCGCGTCCCTGTTCACCGTCGCGCACGACTCTCTCTGGCCGGTGTTCGCGGCGATGGGGCTCACGGGACTCGGGGTCGGCTGCACCTTCGCCGCCCTGCCCGGACTCATCCTGGCCGCGGTACCCCCTCGGAGAGCGGAAGCGCCATGGGGTTCAACCAGGTTCTGCGGATGGCGGGGTTCTCGATGGGAAGCGTACTGAGCGCCGCGGTCCTGCAGCTGTACACACCGTCCGGCGATGCGCTGCCGACCGGACAGGGGTTCGTCGTCGCCGGCGCGACCGGCGCCGCGGTCTGGGTCGCGACCGCCCTGCTCAGCCTCGTGCTGCCGGGCCGACGGGGACGCGGGGCCTCCGTGCGAACCGGACCCGCCTGACTCGGCAGCCCCCATGGCACGTCGAACCCGATCGCGGCGGCTTCCGCGCGCGCCGGACGAGGTGGGCCGACACGACGAGCGGGCGGTCGCAACCCCGTGCCAGGGGTGCGACCGCCCGCCGTGGGCGTTGGGCTCAGCGCTGCGGGCGCAGCAGCTGACCGGAGCCCTTCTCGGCGGTGACGTTGCCGTCCTCCATGATCACGCGACCGCGCAGGATGGTCTTGACCGGACGGCCCTTGGTCTCGAAGTCCTCGCTCGGCATCCAGCCGCACCGGTAGTGGCTGTGCTCGGCCCGGAGCGTCTCTTCGTGGTCCATGTCGAGGACGACCAGGTCGGCGTCGGCACCGACCTGGATGGCGCCCTTCTTGCCGTAGAAGCCGGTCAGCTTGGCAGGGTTCGAGGACGTCATCTCGACGATCCGCTCCATGGTGAGGCGGCCCTTGTTCACCTCGGTCAGCATGAGGCGGAGGTACTGCTCGATCATCGGGCTGCCACCGGGGGCGGTGTACATGTCCGTCCAACCGACCTCCTTCTCCTCCTTGGTGTGTGGGCCATGGTCGCTGCCGATGACGTCGATGGTCCCGTCGACGACCGCACCCCACATCGCGGGGTTGTCCTCCTCGGGCACCCAGAAGCCGAGGGCGTACGGGCCCTTCTTCTCGATGTTGGCCCAGTCGTTGGTCACGAACATCGCGAAGGGGTTGGCCTCGGCCGTGATCGGCCGGCCCTGCGCCTTGGCCTCGCGGACCATTCGAACGCCCTCGCGGGTGGACAGGTGCAGCACGTGCAGCTTGGTGCCCACCGACCGCTGGAACTCGAGGATGGTCGAGATGGCGGTGTTGAGGACGACGCCGTCGCCACCGCGCAGCGCCCGCGCGTAGGAGCGGAAGTCCATGCCCCACTGCTTCTGCGCCCGCTCGACGAACAGCTCGTAGAGGTTGTGGTCGTGCGGATGGATGTAGAGCGGCAGGCCGGTCTCGGCGACCTCCTCGAACACCCGGTAGAGGATCGCGTGGTTGGTCAGCGAGGTGCCGGGCGGGTGCGGGTAGTCGCGGCCGATGTCCTGCATCATCCAGACCTTGAACGCGGTCGCGCCTGCCTCGGCCAGGCCCTTGATGTTCTCCGGGACGACGCCCGAGGCGTTGTGCCCGAAGTCCACGACTGCCTTGGACTGGGCGTTCTCGAGGTGGGCCTTCAGCCGGTCGACGGTGGTCGTCGGCGGGTCGACGTTGGGCATGTCGAAGACCGTGGTCACGCCGCCGGCGGCCGCGGCGATCGTGCCGTTGTAGTAGTCCTCCTTGTGCGTGTAGCCCGGGTCGCGGAAGTGGCAGTGCGTGTCGATCAGGCCGGGGATGACCGGGTTCGTGCCTGCATCGATCGTCTTGCGTGCCGCGGCCGGCTCCTCCGGGCCGAGGATGCCGACGATCTTCTCGCCACGAACCGCGATCTGGCCGTTCACGCGGCCGGCCGGTGTGTAGATCTCGGTGGAGCGGACGACGAGGTCGTACTGGTTGTCTGTCACGGTTTCTCCCTAGGCGCGTACGAAGGGACGCCAGCCGGCGTCCACCAGTTCACGAATGCCGGCGCGGCCTTGACTGCGGTCGCCGGCGACCGATCCATCCTGGTCTGTATACGCTTGCATACCCCCCGCGGAGCGTCAAGAAGCTGTTGGGGCCGGAGCCGGCACCCGCTTCAGCGAGCCTACGGCGAAGGACGGCAACGCCAGGCCGGCGCCCACGATCAGCAGCGCGAGTGGGATCGGCACGACGACGATCCCGCCCGCTACGGCCAGCGGCGCGAGGAACATCGCTGACGTGCGCACGGTGCCGTAGGCCGCCATGACTTCCCCCTTCTCCTGTTCCCCCACGGACGTCGCCGCCAGCGCCGGCCCGAGAGTCTGGATGACCCCCGCACCCAGTCCCGACAGGCCGAGCGCAAGGGCGGCGACGGGGACCGAACCGGAGACGTAACCGAGCACCGCGAGGCCGAGGCCCGCGGCGAGCGTCGACAGCACGAACGTGGGAGCGGTCCAGCTCGCCCGCAGCTTGCCGATGACGACCGTGCCGACGACGGACGTCGCATTGGCCACCGACACCAGGGCCCCGATCGTGGTCGACGAGTGGCGAGCCGCCTCCAGGACGACCGGGACGTAGCCGTCCATCAGTCCACGCCACGCGCCCGCGGTGGCGCCGGAGTAACAGGCCGCGTCGACGCCCGGACGGCGCCAGATGGCCCCCTTGGCCTTCGCCTGCCGCTTCGCGAAAGGCGGGTACCGCTCGAGCGCCAGGGAGGGTGCGATCCCCAACCCCGCCAGCGCGATGCCGGTGACGAGCGCAGTCTCGATCCCGGACTCGGCGAGCACGCCGGCGAGGACCGGACCGACCAGTGCGCCGAGGCTGCCCCAGAAGTTGAGCCTCGCCATGCCGCGCAACGAGCTGCTCCGCCCCCGGACCGCATGAGTCTGCCCCGCCGTCCAGAAGCAGGCCCGAGCGAGGGCGAGCAGGACCCAGCCCACCGCCAGCGAAGCCACGGACGGTGATGCCAGCACAACCGCGAAGCAGAGGGCCAGTGCGACCGGCGCGAACGCCAGGAGCACGCTGTCCGGAACGCGGCGCATCACCGCGCCCAACCGCGACCGGGTGACGATCTGGACGAAGGCGGACAGCGCCACGAGGAGTCCGATGATCCCCGCGCCGTGTCCGGCGTCGAGAGCGCGCAACGGAAGGGCGACACTCGACAGGCCGAGCGCCGAGGCGAACAACACGGCCAGGGTCGAGAGCGCCAGCGTGTCACGGTCAGCACGGCGGGCGCGGTGCTCGCCACGCTCGTCGCCTTCCGGCCTCCCCGCCGGCGTCCTGCCGCGCCGGAGCCTCACGGCCGGGCCTCGCTCGCCGGTACCGCGCAGCAGGGCGCAGCCCGGAGACCATCAGGACCGGTGGACGTCGGGCAGGGCACCGGCACTCCTTCGTCGGGCGACACCTGACTGTATACATAGGCGTACATAGGTGACCAGCCCCATGGCCGCACCAGCGTGTTGTGCCCAGGGGCGTGCGTACCGCTCCCGACAAGGCGTCAGCGCCGTGCTGGGTAGGTTCACCCTGCGAGACACCGACGACCATCCCGTCCGGAAGGCGGCGCGGCTTGGCCTGCACACGATGACGGACGAGCCGGGACCACCCCGGGGGGCACTGGCGCTCCTGCGAGATCCGATGTTCGGGGGTTTCCTCGGCGGCAAGGTGGTCTCCACCTGCGGCATGTGGGTGCAGAACATCGCCGCTGCCGTGCTGATGTACGACCTCACCGGATCGAACCTCATGGTCGGTGCCGTCAGCACCGCGCAGTTCGTGCCCATGCTGCTGTTCTCCCTCTGGGCCGGTGCGCTGACCGACCGGATCGACCGCCGTCGGCTCCTCATCGCCGGGCGGGTGATGTCCGGTGTCACGGTGGTGATGCTGGCGACGTTGCTGCTCGTCCGTGGGACGAAGGGCTTCGGCGGCGAGGCCGTGCTCCTGGTGGCGGTCTTCCTCGCCGGTACGGGATGGGCGTTGAGCATGCCGCCGATGCAGGCCATGGTGCCTGCGCTGGTGCCGGCTCGTGATCTCGAGCAGGCGCTCGCGCTCAACGCCGTGGCACCCAGCCTGGGCCGAACGATCGGTCCGGCCCTCGGCGCCGGCCTGCTAGTGCTGGGGGGACCCGCGCTGGCGTTCGCGGTCGCAGGACCGGCGCACCTGGCATTCGCCGTCATCCTGTTGGCCATCAAGCCACGGGCGGCGGCCAGACCCAGCGCCCGGGTCCGCATCCTCGGTGGGTTCAGGTACCTGAGGGCCGACCGCAAGGCGGCCATGCTCATGCTCGGCGGAGCCGCGGTGTCCTTCGGCGCCGACCCGGTGCTGACGCTGACTCCGGCGCTCGCAGCCGGGTTGGGGGGCGGCGACGAGACGGTGGGACTGTTCGCCACCGCCTTCGGTGTCGGCGCCGTGATCGCCGTCGTCGCCCTGCGACCGCTCCGGAAGGTGGTGACGCTCCGACCGCTGGGCGTCTACGGCTTCTGGGTTCTGGCCGCGGGCCTGGTCGTGGTCGCCCTGAGTCCTGCGGTCGGCTCGGCCACTGCAGGTTTCGTGGTGGCCGGCACGGGCTTCATCCTGGCCACCGTCGTCCTGACCACGCGCATCCAGCGCCGGGTGCCCGACGAATTGCGCGGCCGGGTGATGGCCCTGTGGGGGCTGGCCTTCCTGGGCACCCGGCCGGCCGCCGCTCTGCTCGACGGGCTGATCGCGGATGCCGTGAACGTGCAAGCCGCCGTCCTCACCGCGGCGGTGATCACGCTGATCTCCTCGTTGCTGGCCCGGGTCAGCTACGTGGAGCGCTGATCGGACGCGCGCCGCTGCCGCTGCGCGGCCACGAGGGCGGGCCGCTCCCGCAGCATCATCCGGCGGGCGATGACGCAGATCACCGCGGCGACCAGCGACAGCGCAGCCAGGGCGGACCAGGCGACCGTGTAGGACGTCGCGGCGACCGTGGCGCCGAAGGACAGCGGTCCGAGAGCGGCGCCCAGTCCCATTCCGCCCTGGGTGATCGACGTGGCTCGAGCGGCCATGCCGGGATGCATCCGGGCGACCGCATAGGTCGCCAGGCCGGCCCATGCCCACCCGGAGCAGTAGGCGACGAGCACCGCGACGCCGATGAGGGCTCCGCTGTCGGTGGCCAGCAGGGCGTACGCGGCGCTGCCCACCGCCAGCTGAACCGCCACCACCAGCAGCCACCGGGCACGGACACGGTCGGCGAGCCAGCCGACCAGCACGCGCACCAGGATCCCCGCGCCGCTCGCACCCGCGATGAGCAGACCGGCCGCACCAGGAGCGATCCCGGCGGCGACAGCGGTGGGGACGAAGAACGCGCCCAGGGAGTTTCCCCCCGCTGCGCCCAGCATCAGTGCGAACGAGAGGACCACGAGTGGCGCGCGCCGGAACGGTCCGGCGGCCTCCGAGTGCATGGCCGCCGGGTCGGCCCGGGCGAGACTGCCCCGGGGCACGGTTGCCGCCACCGTCAACCCGAGCAGCGCAGCGAACCCGAACGCCCACCGCCACCCGAGCGGGATCGCGATGAGCGGGATGCCCACCCCGGCCAGGAGCGTCGCCATCGGGATCGCCGCCTGCTTCACGCCGTAGGCAAGGCCCTGGCGGTCCGCCGGCACGGCGTTCGCGATCAGGTCGTTGCTCGCCGGCTGGCCGACACCGTTGGCCCAGCCGGCGGCGAGCAGTGCGGCGATCAGCGCCACGGCACCGTCCGCGGCGACGGCGACGATCCCCATCACGGCGGCGGAGACCAGCGCGGACAGCCGCACGACCAGCACGCTGCCCCACCGTCGCACCATCGCCCCCGCACTCAGGGCGCTCACGGCGGAGGCGGCGAAGAACGACGCGGCGAGGGCACCCAGAACCGCCGGACCGAAGCCCAGATCCGCCTGGATCTGGACGGAGAGCACACCGACCAGGAACACCGGCAGGATGCCGACGGTGGTGACCGTGATCGCTGCTGCTCCGGCAGCACGAGGGCCGGGTGGACGTCGAGCCGGAGCAGCTCCGGAGGATGTCATCCCGCTCTCGTCGGGCGGCGGCCGCCGTAGATGACCTCGTCCAGCTGCTTCCAGTAGACGTCGATCGCCTCGAAGCCGGCCCGCCGCAGTGCGTCGAGCTGGCGCGGGAGCGGACTCATGTGGCGGACGTGGTTCTCGTGACGCCGCTGTTCCTCGGGGCTGCGGTGCGCTGGCTCGACCGCCGTTGCTGGATCGAGCCGGTGGCCGGCTCGCTGCCACGCCGTGCGCACCCCGGGATCATCGGATGTCACCGGATCGAAGTTCAGGAACCAGCCCCCGGGAGTCAGGCGAGCCAGGATCTCCGCGAACAGCGATTCCCTGCGTTCGTCGGGCAGGTGGTGGAGGCACATGGAGCTGATGACGGCGTCCAGCTCGCCGGAGATGTCGGCCGGCCACCGATCGCCGTTCAGATCGAACTCCACGTAGGTGTAGCGGCCGCGGTACGCGCCGAGCGCACGCTCTCCCTCGGCGATCATCTGCGGCGAGTACTCCGCCAGGATCGCCGTCGCTCCGGGGTAGCGGTCCAGCACCGCACGGGCCGCGGCTCCGGTTCCGGCGCCCAGGTCGACGAACGTGAACGTCTCGTCCTCGCCGAACGGCAGCAACTCGGCGACGAGGCGGCGCTGCTGGTCACGACGCCGTTCACGTTCCTCGGCCGTGGACACCCACTGGGACACGGCGCGGTCGGACTTCCAGATCGCCTCGTTCGAATCGACGTCCTCGGGCACGTGTGCACGCTACCGGCGGATGCCTCCACGCCTGCGGGGCGCTGGTCAGGCGCTGCCGAACCGTCGTTGCCGGGCCGCGTACTCCTCGCAGGCCGCCCACAGGTGCCGTCGGTCGAAGTCGGGCCAGAGAGTGTCGAGGAAGACGAACTCGGCGTAAGCGGACTGCCACAGCAGGAAGTTGCTGGTCCGGTTCTCCCCGGAGCTGCGCACGAAGAGGTCGACGTCCTCCATGTCCGGCTCGTCGAGGAAGCGCGCGACGGTGGACTCGTCGACCTTGTCCGGGTTCAGCCGGCCGGCCGCCACCTCACGAGCGATGGCCGCCGCGGCGTCGGCGATCTCGGCCCGGCCGCCGTAGTTCACGCACATGGTCAGCGTGAGCACGTCGTTGTCGCGCGTGAGCTCCTCGGCCACCTCGAGCTCCTTGATCACCGAACGCCACAGCCGCGGACGACGACCGGCCCAGCGCACCCGCACGCCGAGCTCGTGCATCTCGTCGCGCCGCCGGCGGATGACGTCCCGGTTGAAGCCCATGAGGAAGCGCACCTCCTCGGGGCTGCGCCGCCAGTTCTCGGTGGAGAAGGCGTAGGCACTGATCGCGGTGATGCCCAGCTCGATGGCGCCCTCGACGCAGTCGAACAGCGAGGACTCCCCCGCCTCGTGCCCCGCCGTCCTCGGCAGGCCGCGCTGCTTGGCCCACCGGCCGTTGCCGTCCATGACGATCGCGACGTGCCCGGGCACCTTGTCCTTGGGCAGCTGCGGCGGGCGGGCGCCGGACGGGTGCGGGTTGGGCGCCTTGACCTCACGCCTCATGCAGCAGGCTCATCTCCCGGCGGGGTGCCGATTCGGTTCGGTCGACCAGCGGCAGGGAGCGCAGCCCGCGCTCCAGGTGCCACTGCAGCAGTGCGGCGACCAGGCCGCTGCCCTCCCGCCGGTTGATGCCCTGGCTGGCCTCGGCGCGCGCCCAGTCGCCGGTGAGCAGCGCGTCGAGCAGCTCGATGGTGACGGGGCTGGGCATCGCGGAGCCGGTCGGCCGGCAGGCCGGGCAGACGGTGCCGCCGGCGGGCACGGAGAAGTGCCGGTGCGGGCCCGCCTCACCGCAGCGGGCGCACTCCGACAGCGCCGGCTCCCACCCGGCCACGGACATGGCCCGGAGGAGGAACGCGTCGAGGACCAGGCTCGCGGGGTGCGTCTGCTCCCCCAGCGCCCGCAGAGCACCGACGACGAGGAGGAACAGCCGCAGCGACGGCTCCTTCTCCTCCGCGGTCAGGCGGTCGGCGGTCTCCAGCACGGCGGTGCCGGCGGTGTAGGCGGGGTAGTCGGAGACGATCTCCTGCCCGTAGGACCGGATCGACTCCGCCTGGCTGACGATGTCGAGGTTGCGGCCGGTGTAGAGCTGCAGGTCGACGTGGGTGAACGGCTCCAGCCGGGCGCCGAACTTGCTCTTGGTGCGGCGCACGCCCTTCGCGACCGCCCGCACCTTGCCCGTCCGCCGGGTCAGCACGGTGACGATGCGGTCGGCCTCACCCAACTTCTGGGTGCGCAGCACGATGCCCTCGTCCCGGTAGAGGGCCTTCGGGGTGTGCGCGCTCATCAGTAGCCGAGCCGGTTGAGCTTCTTCGGGTCGTCCTGCCACTCCCCCAGCACCGTGACGTGCAGCTCCAGGTGCACCCGGGCGTCGAGCAGCGTCTCCATGCCCGTGCGCGCCTCGCTGCCGATGGCCTTGATGATCGAGCCGCCCTTGCCCAGCAGCATCGGCTTCTGGCTCTGCCGCTCGCAGTGCAGCAGCGCGTGCACCTCGACCAGCTCGCGGCCGGCCCGCTTCGGGTCGGGGCGGCGGTTCATCTCCTCGATGGTCACCGCCAGGGAGTGCGGCACCTCCTGGCGCACCTTCTCCAGCGCGGCCTCGCGGACGAGCTCGGCGAGCTGCCGCTCGACGTCCTCGTCGGTGGTCTGCTCGTGCGGGTACAGCGGCGGCCCCTCGGGCAGCAGCTTGATCAGCAGGTCCTCGAGCAGCTCGACCTGGTCACCGCCCACGGCGCTCACCGGCACCACCTCGGCGGCCTGCACCAATTGGCTGGCCGCGATGAGCTGCTCGGTGATCTGCTTCTTCGAGGCGGCGTCGGTCTTGGTCACGACGACCACGATCGGCGCCTTGACCTCGGCGAGCTGGCGGGCGATGAACTTGTCGCCGGTGCCCACGGGCTGGTCGGCCGGGATGCAGAACACGATGACGTCGACATCGGTGAGCGTGTCGCGAACGATGTCGTTGAGCCGCTTGCCCAGCAGGCTCTTCGGCTTGTGCAGCCCGGGTGTGTCGACGAGGACGATCTGGCCGGCCGGCCGGTGCACCACGCCGCGAATCGCGTGCCGCGTCGTCTGCGGGCGATTGCTGACGATGCCGACCTTCTCGCCGACGAGCGCGTTGGTCAACGTGGTCTTGCCGGCGTTGGGACGGCCCAGAAGGGCTGCGAAGCCGCTGCGGTGCGGCGGCTGGTGCGGGGAGCTCACGAAGTCAGTCTCCCACCGGCTGCCGACGCGGCCGGCAGGATCCTGCGGCGCTGTCGTTCACGCGCCTGCAGCTCTGCACCGGCCCCCGTTTCCTCATCGCCCCGGATCGCCTCGGGGGTCGGCGCCGAATTGCAGGGGCGCGCCCGAACTGCCCTCGCAGCTCGGCGCGCCGGCGACCCCGCAACGCATCAGCCCGGCGGACGCCCGGCGGTCTCATCCCAGCACTCGGGTCAGGGCCGGACCGACGTCCCTGATGGAACGCAAGGGCCGAGCCGTCCCCCCTCCGCGCGCCGCGAGCGCACGCGCGGCGACCTCCGCCTCCTTGCTGGGCACGGGATACAGGACGTGGAGCTGGTCGATCCCTTGGAGAACGGACTCGGGAGGTTCTCCCACCGTCTGCAGACAGTCCGACAGCAGCACGACGATCCGCTGGTCGGCGGACACGGGAAGCAGCTCCTGGCGCGCGGCGTGCAGGCCGGCAGCCAGATCGGTCATCCCGTGCCCCCGCAGGGAGATGAGCTCGAGCACGAGGTCCTCTGCCGCCCGCCGCTGCCCTTGGTGCTGGAGCACCTCCGCCTCGCGGGCGAACGTGAGCACACTCGTGTGCAGGCGCTCGTCCGCCGCCAGCACGACCCCTGCCGCGGCGACGCCTGCGATGGCGAGAGCGAGGCCGCTCATCGAGCCGGACCGGTCGATGGCGAGGCAGACGGCACGACGGTGACCGGACCACGTCCGGGTGACGAGGTCCTCGGCAGTCGGCGGCCAAGCCGCTGACAACCGGTCCAGGGTCCGCTCCAGGTCCAGATCGCCCTCGGCCCCCCGCCTCGGCGTCAACCGGCGGGTTCCGCGGCTCGGCGTCCTGCCGACCCTGGCCATCCGGACGAGGATGCGCGCCGCCAGACGCCGGGCGGCGACGCGCAGTTCGCGGTCGGTGGCCACCGCGAGATCCGCCAGCAGCGCCGCGGCCTCGTCGGCGTCGGCGCTCATCAGACGTGCGAGGGCCGTCTCGTCGAGTTCCCCTACTCCAGGGCTGATCTCCGTGAAGGACGGGTGCGCGGACTCCATCTCCCGCCGGCCCGTCCGCCGGGACGCAGGTCCGGACTCCCCTCCTGCGAAGGCCGGGGAGGAGTCGGCCAGGAAGGGGTCAGGGCCTGCCGGACGGGGCGGCAGGCCCACCACTTTTCCCCGACCGCTCCTCCGCTGTCCGTCATCGAGTTCGACGCTCGAGTGGTCCTCGACTCCTGGATCGGGCGGCGGCCGCCCGCCTGCGATCGTGAGCGCACGGTCCTCGGAGGGCGGCGGCTCCCGGCGCGGCCACTCGGCCTCGAGGATGTCGTCGAGGATGGACTCGGGTGTTCGCTCGAGTCCGTCCATGACGCGGATCCGCCCGGAGAGCGCCGTATGCATGGCATCGCGTGCGGTCTCCCGGGCGTCCGCAGCCGAAAGGCCCTGGCCGCGATCGGCCAGCAGTCCGTCGAGCAGCAGCACGAGGTCGATCGCGCCACGCACCGATGAACCCATTGCCAGGTCCCGGTGGTGCCGCGTGGCGCGGCTCAGCTGGACCGCGAGCGCGACCAACGACGGCTGCTTCCCGGTCACCGCGGTCACGATCGCCCGTTCGGCTGCGGCGTCCTGGTAGCCGAGCACGATGCGACACATCCGATCGGCGATCGCCTGGCTCACCCGGGCGGTGCCGATGGCATCGAACGGGTTCATGGCAGCGATCAGCCGGAACCCGGCCGCGGCTCGCACCGTGCCCAGACGCGGAACCGTGATCGAACCTTCGGTGAGCACGGTGATCAGGACGTTCAGCGTCTCTTCGGGGATCCGGTTGAACTCTTCGAGGTAGAGCAGCCCGGAGCCGCGCATCGCTGTCAGCAGAGGTCCGTCCGAGAAGTTGGACGGAACGTAGCCTTCGGCCAGGACCCCGGCCGGGTCGTACTGACCGATCAGCCGCGCAGGCGTCAGTTCGGCGTTGCCTTCGACGAACACCAGATCCTGGCCCATGTCGGCGGCGATGGAACGCAGCAACGTCGACTTGCCGGTGCCCGGGGGGCCTTCCAGGACGACGTGACGATATGTGCGCAGCGCGACCGCGAGAATCTCCCGTTCACGGCGTAGTCCAACCACGGCGGCCAGTGGCGTTCCCAGGGTCACAGCAAGCCCTCCTGTGTGCCGATTCAGGTTGATTCTGCACGGCGCATGCACCGCCCCGTCACCACGACGCCCTGCACGTACGTCGCGGCGCCGCCGGGGTGGCTGCGATACGAGCCGGGGGTGCGATCCCGGTGGCCTGGGCCGGCTGCTGCCTGCCGCTTCACACGGTGGCTCGCAGGCTTCCGTCCGGGCCCGCGAGGTGCACGGGCGCGGCGGCGGTGAGGTCGCGGACGGCGGCCAGCCCCTCCTGCTCCACCGCATCGGCCGCCGACACGACGACGGCGGCCTCCAGCCCCTCGACCCCGCTGGAGACCGCGGCGGCGACCGCGGCCTGCAGCGCCGACAGCTTCAGCGACAGCAGCGACACACTCGCCGCGACGTAGGTCCGGCCGTCGGTGTCGCGGACCGCCGCGCCCTCGGCGGCGCCGGTGCGGCCGCGCGCCGAGCGGGCCAGGGTGACGAGCTTCGCGTCCTCGGGGTGCAGTTCAGCCACGAGGCGTCAGCCTTCCACGCCGGCCGGGAGCTCGGCGCGGGTGGCCCCGGACGCCTCCTCCTGACCGGGCTCCTCGCCGTCCTCGGACGGCTCGG
Organism: Blastococcus saxobsidens; assembly: GCF_002938435.1. Lineage (GTDB taxonomy): Bacteria > Actinomycetota > Actinomycetes > Mycobacteriales > Geodermatophilaceae > Blastococcus > Blastococcus saxobsidens. The sequence continues at coordinate 38,430 of NZ_POQT01000015.1, read as the reverse complement.
GCACCCGGCAGACCAGCATCGTGTCGATCCGGTTGCGCCGCCCACCCGTGCTCTCGGCGACCAGCCGCAGACCGCCGACCTCCGCGGCCGCGCCCTCGATCGGCACCCGGCCGAGCTCGCGGGCGAGCAGCCCGCCCACGGTCTCGACGTCGTCGTCCTCGGTGAGCTCCACACCCGGGAACAGCTCCGCCAGGTCCTGCACGGGCAGCCGGGCGATGACCCGCACCGAGCCGTCCGCCAGCTGCTCGATCTCCGGGCGCTGGAATCTGTCGTGCTCGTCGGCTATTTCACCGACGATCTCCTCGAGGATGTCCTCGATGGTCACCAGGCCGGCGAACCCGCCGTACTCGTCGACGACGATCGCGATGTGGATGCGCTGGGCCTGCATGTCCCGCAGCAGCTCGTCGACCGGCTTGGACTCCGGCACGAAGGTCGGCGTCCGCATCAGCTCCTCGACCTTGGGGCCGCGCTGATCACCGGCGTTCTGCGACCGCCGCACGAGGTCCTTGAGGTAGACCACCCCGACGACGTCGTCGACGTTCTCCCCGATCACCGGGATGCGGCTGAACCCGCTGCGCAGCGCCAGGGCCAGCGCCTGCCGCACGGTCTTGTGCCGCTCGATGTAGACGACGTCGGTGCGCGGGACCATGACCTCGCGGGCGATCGTGTCGCCCAGCTCGAACACCGAGTGGATCATGTTCCGCTCGCCGGACTCGACGACGCCGCGCTCCTCGGCCAGGTCGACCAGCTCGCGCAGCTCCACCTCGGAGGAGAACGGGCCGTCGCGGAAGCCCCGACCCGGGGTGATCGCGTTGCCGACGAGGATCAGCAGGGTGGCGACCGGCCCGAGCACCCGGCCCAGCAGCTTGACGACCCCCGCCGTCGCCAGCGCCGTGCCGTAGGCGTGCTGACGGCCCAGCGTGCGCGGGCCGACCCCGACCAGCACGTAGCTGACGACGGTCATGACGCCGGCCGCGGTGAGGAAGGTGCGCCAGCCACCTCCCCACAGGTCGTAGAGCAGGACGGTGAGCAGGACGGCGGCCACCATCTCGCAGGCGATGCGCAGCAGCAGGAGCAGCGAGACGTGCCGGGCGCGCTCGGCGACCACCTCCTCGAGGGCTGCGGCGCGCTTGACCCCCTCGCGGCGCATCTCCTCGACGCGGGCCTTCGAGACGCGCTGGAGAGCGGCGTCCATCGCGCCGAAGACGCCCGCGAGCGGGACCAGGCAGCCGGCGACCACGAGCATGGTGATCGCAGCGGTGCTCATTGCTCGGCTCCGGACTCGTTCCGCTCCTCGCTCGCTGGCACTCGCTGCGATGCTCGCTCGCCCGTCGCGCTCGCGGTGCTCATCGGGAACCGCTCTCCTGACCCGTCGCCGCGCCGGTCACCGGCTCGCGGGGAGCGGCGCGCCAGGCGTCGATGAGCTTCGACTGGAGCGCGAACATCTCCTTCTCCTCGTCGGGCTCCATGTGGTCGTACCCGAGCAGGTGCAGCACCCCGTGAGTGGCCAGCAGGACCAGCTCGTCATCCATGGAGTGACCGGCGGCCCGGGCCTGCCGGACGGCGACCGACGGGCACAGCACGATGTCGCCGAGCAGGGCCGGGCCGGGCTCGGGGTCGTCCGGCCGCCCGGAGTCGAACTCGTCCATGGGGAAGGCCAGCACGTCGGTGGGGCCCTTCTCGCCCATCCACCGCTCGTGCAGGCTGCTCATGTACTCGGTGTCGACGCAGAGCACCGACAGCTCGGCCATCGGGTTGATCTCCATCTCGCCGAGCACGAACCGGCAGACGCCGGCCAGTTCGGCCTCGTCCACGGCGATCTCGGACTCGTTGGACACCTCGACGGGCACGGCGGTCAGCTCCCCTGCCGGCGCGGTCGGGAGGTCCGGACCGGCGCGCCAGCAGCCGATCGGGTCGTGGGGGCCTGCCTGGTGGCGTCCCACCGGTCGTAGGCGTCGACGATCTCGCCGACGAGCCGGTGCCGGACGACGTCGGTGCTGGTCAGGTTGGCGAAGTGCACGTCGTCGATGCCGTCGAGGATCTCGCGGACGATCTTCAGCCCGCTCTGCGCGCCACCGGGCAGGTCGACCTGCGTCACGTCACCGGTGACGACGATCTTCGACCCGAACCCCAGCCGGGTGAGGAACATCTTCATCTGTTCCGCAGTGGTGTTCTGCGCCTCGTCGAGGATGACGAAGGAATCGTTCAGGCTGCGGCCCCGCATGAAGGCCAGGGGGGCCACCTCGATCGTGCCGGACTGCATCAGCCGCGGGATCGACTCGGGGTCGACCATGTCGTGCAGCGCGTCGTACAGCGGCCGCAGGTACGGGTCGATCTTCTCGCTCAGCGTGCCGGGCAGGTAGCCCAGCCGCTCCCCGGCCTCGACGGCCGGCCGGGTCAGGATGATCCGGTTGACCTGCTTGGTGGTGAGCGCCTGCACCGCCTTGGCCATGGCCAGGTAGGTCTTGCCGGTGCCGGCGGGGCCGATGCCGAAGACGACGGTGTGCGCGTCGATGGCGTCGACGTACCGCTTCTGGTTCAGCGTCTTGGGCCGGATGGTGCGGCCCCGGCGGCTGATGATGTCCAGGCTCAGCACGTCGGCCGGCCGCTCGGACCCACCGGCGCGCAGCATCGCGACGACGCGGCGCACCGAGTCCGGCCGCAGCTGCTGGCCGGTCCGGATGAGGGCGATCAGCTCGTCGAAGACGCGGACGGCGAAGGCGTTGTCCGCCGGCTGGCCGGTGACGGCGACCTCGTTGCCGCGCACGTGCACGTCGGCCTCGAGCTCGGTCTCGAGCAGGCGGAGCAGCTCGTCGCCGGAGCCCAGCAGGGCGACCATGGAGATGGACTCGGGAACGGTGATCGTGGCCCGGACGGCCGCCGCGCTCTCGGGGGCGCTGTCCGCAGCGGCGGCCTGCGCCGAGGCCTCACGGGACGTGGGTGCACCCGGCACGGGGACGTTCGGGGAGGTGTCGGGCAAGAACCCTCGACCCTGCCTTCCTGCTACGGCGATGTGCTGTTGCGGCACTGGACGGTCGACTCTACCCGCGCGAGCGCCCCTCAAGCGCCGGTCGCTCGATGGGGTCACCGACCGCGGTAGCTCGCCTTGCCGGGGCCGTCGGACAGGAACGACGCGACGGCGCCGCGCAGGTCCTCGGTGGCGAACAGCGGGCCGGAGACGGCGGGCACCAGCGCGTCGGCCGCCCGGGCTCCCTCGCGGACGGCGACCGACGCCAGCCGCTTGGTCGCCGCGTGCGCCACCGTGGGGCCGGCCGCCACCCGGTGGGCGTAGGCGCGAGCGGCCTCGGCGAAGCCCTCGTCGGGCAGCACGCGGTTGACCACGTTCCATCGCTCCAGCACCGCGGCCGGGTAGCGCTCGCCGGTGTAGACGAGCTCCTTGGCCCGGGCCGGGCCGGCGCGCTCGGCCAGCCGCTGCGGCCCGCCCATCGACGGGGTCAGACCCACGACGATCTCCACCAGGCCGAACGAAGCCTTCTCCGCGGCCAGCAGGATGTCGCAGGACAGCGCCAGCTCGAACGCTGCGGTCAGCGTCAGCCCGTGGGCGGCGAACACGGTGGGCACCGGCAGGTCCTCGAAGGTGTTGGCCACCTCCAGCAGGCGGGCCCACAGCTCGCCGCCGCGCTCGGCCGGGTCGGGCCCCTCGGCGATGTCCCGGAAGTAGGTGACGTCGACGCCGCCGGAGACCACCTTGCCGCGCGCCTCGACCAGCACCGCGCGGGCCCGGTCGGGGTCGGCCGGGTCGGTCATCGCCACGAGCTCCCGCGCCACCCGCTCCATCGCGTCGAACGTCGCCGCGTCGAAGAGGTTCAGCGGCGGGTTGTCCAGGACGACGACGGCGACGTCGCCGTCGCGCTCGATGCGCAGGGGCTCGCTCATGCCCCCACCTTCTCAGGCAGCTCCGGGCGGGGTCACCCCGGCGGCCACCCGAGGCCCCGGCCGCCCAGCACGTGCAGGTGCACGTGGTGCACGGTCTGGCCCGCGTCAGGACCGGTGTTGGCCACCAGGCGGTAGCCCGGCTCGGCGCCGTCCGCGCCCACCAGGCCCTCCTGGCGCGCCACCGCGTGCGCCGCCGAGACGACGTCGCCGAGCAGCGCCGGGTCGGCCTCGGCGAGCGCGCCGACGGTGGCGTGGTGGTCCTGCGGGACCACCAGCACGTGCGTCGGCGCCTGCGGGTTGATGTCGCGGAAGGCGAGCACGCGGTCGGTGCGGTGGACGACGTCGGCGGGGATCTCACCGGCGACCATGCGGCAGAACAGGCAGTCGGTCACGACAGGACCCTAGAAGGACCCCGCGCCCCCCACCACTCGCTGCGCTCGCGGCGGGACCCTGCACGGGGCCGTTCCAGCACCTCACCGGCCGGCCGGTCAGGTCCCGCTCTCGACCCCCAGGTAGGCCTGCACGATGCGCTCGTCGGCGAGCAGGTCGGCAGCCGGGCCCGAGTGCACGACCTCCCCGCTCTGCATGACGTAGCCGTGGTCGGCCGCGCGCAGCGCCCGGCGGGCGTTCTGCTCGACCAGCACGACCGTGGTGCCCGACGCCCGGATCTCCTCGATGACGCGGAACACCTCGTCGACGATCTTGGGGGCCAGCCCCATCGACGGCTCGTCCATGAGCATCACCTTCGGCCCGGCCACCAGGGCCCGTGCGATGGCCAGCATCTGCTGCTCGCCGCCGGACAGCGCTCCGGCCGGCAGCGCGCGCCGCTCGGCGAGCACCGGGAACCTGTCGTACATGGCGTCGATGGCGCCCGAGCCCCCGCCACCGGTGTGCCACCCACCCATCTGGAGGTTCTCCTCGATGGTCAGCGTGGCCAGGATCTGCCGCCCCTCGGGCACCTGGACCAGCCCCCGGCGCACCAGCTTGTGCGCCGGCGTCCGGGTGATCTCCTGCCCCTCGAACGTGATCCGCCCACCGGCCGGCCGGAGCAGCCCGGCGACGGCGTTGATGACCGAGGACTTGCCCGCCCCGTTGGCGCCGACCAGCGTCACCAGCGCCCCCGGCTCGGCGCGGAAGCTGACGTCCCGGACCGCCTCGACCCGGCCGTAGCTCACCCGCAGGCCGTCCACGGTGAGGATGGGGTCGCTCATGTCGCATCCCTCGGGGTCGAGTCCGGTGGTGCCAGGTCGCCGGCCGCACCGGGCCGCACGTCGACGACCGGGTCCGGCGGTGCGTCCGGCGTTGCGTCCGCCCGCTCCGCCGACGTCGGGTCGTCCAGCGTGCCCTCGGCGATGGAACCGCCGGCCGGGTCCTCGTCGGCCGAGCCCAGGTAGGCCTCGACGACGGCCGGATCGGACGCGATCTCGGCCGGGGCGCCACTGGCGATCACCTCGCCGAAGTTCAGCACGACCACCCGCGTGCAGGTCCGCAGCACCATGCCCACGTTGTGCTCGATGAACAGGATGGTCAGCCCGTCCTGCGCCAACGACGTGATCAGCTCCGAGAGCCGCCGCGCCTCCACGTGGTTCATGCCGGCGGCCGGCTCGTCCAGGATCAGCAGGGACGGGTCCGAGGCCAGGGCACGGGCGATCTCCAGTCGGCGCTGGTCGCCGTAGGAGAGCGCCTCGGCCCGGCTGGCGGCCAGCTCGGCGAGACCCACGCGCTCCAGGCAGCGTGCCGCCTGGCGCAGTGCGGCCGATTCGTCGCGGCGGGCCGAGGGCAGCCACAGCAGCCGCCGCAGGAAGGTCGGACGGCTCACCAGGTGAGCTCCCACGAGCACGTTCTCCAGTGCCGAGAGCCGGTTGAACAACTTCGAGTGCTGGAACGTGCGGCTGACCCCCGCTGCGGCGATCCGGTGCACCGGCGTGCGGCCGATCTCCGCACCGAGCACCGTCGCGCTGCCGGAACTGGGAGGGACCAGCCCGCTGATCATGTTGACCAGGGTGGTCTTCCCGGCGCCGTTCGGGCCGATCAGCCCGACGACCTCACCGGCCCGGATCTCCAGGTCGACGCCGCGCACGGCGTGCACCCCGCCGTACTCCTTGCCGAGGCCGGCCAGCGCGACCACCGTGTCGCCGGCGGGCGGGTGGCTGCGGCCGGCGCGCTCACCGGCGGCCTCGGCTGCGGCGTCGGCGGGCATGCGGGTGCGGCGCCGGATCAGGCTGGCCAGCCCGCCGGGCAGGAAGAGGATGACCACCAGCAGCAGCAGGCCGGCGAGGAACGGCCGGATCCAGCCAGCCTCCACCCCGACCGCCCGCTGGATCTCCGGGACGGCGGTCAGGAAACCGCTGCCCAGGACCGGGCCGAGGAACATCGTGGAGCCACCGACGACGGCGGTGACCAGCCCCTCGACGGCCGCGGTGAAGTCGAAGTCGTCCGGTGCGATGAGTCGGACGTAGTAGGCGTAGAGCACCCCGTACAGGCCGGCGACGGCGCCCGCGGTGACGAAGGCGGCGAGCCGGTGCCGGCCGACGTCGATGCCCATGGCGCGGGCGGCCAGCTCGTCCTCGCGGATGGCCTCCAGGGCCCGGCCGTAGCGGGACCGGCCCATGCGCCAGAACCAGTAGGCCACCAGGCCCAGGGCGAGCCACGCCATGCCGACGGTCAGGACGCGCGGCACCCCGAGCCCCTGCGCACCCCCGGTCCACTCCTGGTTGAGCAGGACCACGCGCACCGCCTCGGCGAACCCGAGGGTGGCGATGGCGAGGAAGACCCCGCGCAGGTGCATCGTCGGCAGGCCGAGGACGACGGCAGCGAGCGCGCCCACCGACATGCCGATCGCCACGGCGATCAGCAGCGCGGGGACGTCGCCGACGTCCGCTCCGCTGGGGGCCAGGTAGGCCCCGGAGAAGGCGGCGAGCGAGGCGAAGCCGGCCTGCCCGAGGCTCAGCTGCCCGGCGATCAGGACCGCGTAGAAGGAGTAGGCGAAGATCGCCCCGAGGGCGATGAAGGTCAGCGTGGTGGCGTACTGGCCCAGCATCAGACCTCCCGGACCTTCCGGGCGCCGAGCAGCCCCTGGGGGCGCAGCAGGAGGATGACGAACAGCAGCCCGAAGGCGATGACGTCGATCCACGACGAGCCGATGTACTGGACGGCGAACACCTCGGCCAGGCCCAGGAGCAGACCACCGATGAGCGCGCCCGGCAGCGAGCCCATGCCGCCGACGATGATGACGGCCAGGCCCTTGAGCTCGATGGCGGCGCCCATGCCCAGCTGGGCGGTGTTCACGTTGATGGCGAAGAGCACGCCGGCGACCGCGCCGAGCGACGAGGAGATCGCGAAGGTCACCGCGGTCACCCGGTCGACGTTCACGCCCAGGACCCGCGCCGCCGTCGGGTTCTCCGCGACCGCGCGCATGCCCCGGCCCAGCCGGGTCCGGGTGACCATGTAGGTCAGCGCGACCATGAGGGCGAGGGAGACCGCGAGGATCACGACCTGCACGAGGGTGACCTGGGCGCCGAAGACCTCGAACCGGGTGTCGGGGAACGAGCCGGGAGGGAAGCGGCGGGTGTCGGGGCCGTACCGCCACTGGAGCAGGGCGATCAGCATGCCGGCCAGTGCGATGGAGGAGATCAGGCCGGCGAAGTGCGCGTCGGCCCGGCCCTTGAGCGGCCGGAACGCCAGCCGCTCGATCAGCAGGCCGAGGACGGCGCCGACGACGAACACCAGCGGCAGCGCCGCCCACAGGGAGAGTCCGCCGCGCTCCACCAGCTCGATGCCCACGAAGGCCGAGGCGGCGAAGACCGCGGGGTGCGCCAGGTTCAGCCGGTCGAGGATGCCGAAGACCAGCGTGAAGCCGATGGCGAACAACGCGTAGATGGAGCCGATGAAGATGCCGTTGAGGAGCTGCTGCACAGCCGTCCCTGTCTCGAAGTGGGTGCAGGCACGGTAGTCGACGACCTGTCGGGGGCCCGGTCCGTGGACCGGGCCCCCGGCAGGGCCGCAGGACGGCTCGGCCGTCAGCCGACCGGAGCCGTGCGCCGGATCACTCGAGGACGGTGAAGGTGCCGTTCTCGACCACCTGCACGACGGCGGGGTGGTCGGCGTCGCGGTTCTCGTCGATGGAGAACTCCCCCAGGACCGTCGGCACGTCCTCGATCTCGCCGAGGGCCTGCTGGATGCTGTCGCGCTCGGCGGAGCAGTTGGCCCGCACGGCCTGGTCAACCAGCTTCAGGCCGGTGTAGGCCTGCGCGGCGAACTGGTCGGGACGGGCGTCGTACTCGGCCTCGTAGGCCTCCAGGAACGCCTGGTTCTCCGGGTTGTCGGAGGTGGAGTTCCACGCGGCACCGACGACGACGCCCTCGGCCGCCTCACCGGCGTCAGCCATGAGCCGCGGGTTGTTGAACCCGTTGCCACCGATGATCGGCACGTCGATGCCCAGCTCGCGGGCCTGGGTGACCAGCGGGACGGCGGCCTCGATCAGGGCGGAGACGACGATCGCGTCGGGGTCGCTCTCCTGCGCCTGGGTGAGCAGGGCCCGGAAGTCGGTGTCGGACTTGGAGAAGGTGATCGTCTCGCTGATCTCCACGCCCTCGTCCTCCAGCGCGGCGGCGAACGCCTCGTAGCCGGATTCGGTGAACGCGTCGTCGTTGCTGTACATCACGACGACGTCCTGGAGGCCGAACTCCTCGGTGGCCGCGGCGATCGTCTGCGGGATGACCGCCTGCTCCGTCAGCGAGTCGCGGAAGATGTAGTCCCCGATCTCGGTGACGCCCGCCGCGGTGTTGGAGATGCCGAGCACCGGGACGCCGGCCTCCTGGGCGATCGGGTCGGCCTGGACGGCGGCGTTGGACAGCGTGGGCCCGATGATCAGGCTCGCGCCGTCGTTGACGAACTCGTCGAACAGCGTGATGGCCTGGCGGGGGTCGGTCTGGTCGTCCTCGATCGTCAGGTCGTAGGTGACGCCATCGTTCCCGGCCAGCTCCGCGGCCGCCAGCTCCAGGCCGCGCTGCTGGGACTCGCCGTAGCTGGCCGCCGCACCGGTGAGGCTGAGCACCGCGCCGATGGGCACCTCGCCCTCGATGGTGCACGACTCGCCGCTGCCCTCGCCGGTCAGGCCGCCGCCCGAGGCGCTGGTGTCCCCGCCACCGGAGTCCCCGGAGCCGCAGGAGGCGAGGAGGAGGGCGGCGGCGCTCGCAGCCGCCACGGTGCAGAGCTTGGTGCGCATGTCTCTCCCTTGTCGAACCCGCCGTCCGCGCGGCGGGTTCGCACGTCTCCAGGGCGGACGGGGGCCTGCCCTCGCCGCCCGGGGCCTGGGGCCGGCCGATGCCGGCCGGCCGGTTACGCCGTCACAGTAGGCAGCCTCTGCGGACGTCCGGGCCGGGTGCGCCGAAGCGTGCCCAGAACGTGACCGAAGGGGGCACCGCAGGGGTGCGCCGGCGGCGCGCCGTGCCGCCGCGACCGTCCCCGGTAGAGGATGGGGCGCCCGCCCCCGATCGCCCAGGAGATCCGCCGTGCCCGTTCCCCTTCCCCCCGCGAGGACGTAGTGAGCACCGCTCCCGCTGCCCGGTCGGGTGGCCCCGGAAACGAGTTGGTCCCGCTCCTCCCCCGCATCTCCCGCCGCACCCTGCTCGCCGGCACGGGCGCCGCCGTCGTCGCCGCGCTCGCCGGCTGCGGCGGCAGCTCCTCCGCCGGGCCCGATCCGGCCCGACAGCTGCGCATCGGCGCCATCCCCGACCAGGACCCCGAGGTCCTGCAGCGGCTGCACGCCACCGTCGCCGACTCCCTGGCCGACGCGCTCGGCATCCCGGTGGAGTACCGGCCGGTCACCGACTACGCCGCCGCTGTCTCCCTGTTCCGCACCGGCGACCTCGACCTCGTGTGGTTCGGCGGCCTCACCGGCGTCCAGGCCCGGCTGCAGACCCCGGGCGCCGTCCCGGTGGCCCAGCGCGACATCGACGCCGACTTCCACTCCGTGTTCGTCGTCAACTCCTCCACGGGGGTGACGCCGGCCGACGACCTGCGCCCGCTGGCCGACCTGCGCTTCACCTACGGCAGCCAGACCTCGACGTCGGGCCGGCTCATGCCCGCGTACTTCCTGCGCGAGGCCGGCGTCGACCCGGAGGGCTTCCCCGGCGGCCCCGGGTTCTCCGGTTCGCACGACTCCACCCTCGCGCTCGTCGCCTCGGGCACCTACCAGGCCGGGGCGGTCAACGAGCAGGTGTGGCTGGCGCGCAGCGCGGCCGGCGAGGTGGACCCGGCGGTGGTCGCCTACGCCCGCACCCCGGGCTACCACGACTACCACTGGCTGCTCGGCCCGCGGGCCGCCGAGCGGCTCGGCGGGCCCGACCGGCTGACCGCGCACTTCACCGGCCTCTCCCCCGACCGGCCGGCCGACGCGATCGTGCTGGACCTCTTCGGTGCCGGGGCCTTCATCCCGACCGAGGCGGCGAACTACCGGCGGATCGAGGAGATCGGCCGCGACCTCGGGCTGGTCAGCTGACCGGCATCGCCCGGCTCCGCGGTATCGAGGTGCGCTTCGGCGGCACGACGGCGCTGGCCGGGGTGGACCTCACCGTCGCCCGGGGCGAGCGGGTCGCCGTCGTGGGCGCGTCCGGTGCCGGCAAGTCGACGCTGCTCGGGGTGCTCGACGGCACCGTGACGCCGTCGGCCGGGAAGGTGCTGGTGCACGGCACCGACCCGGGATCGGTGCGGGGACGGGAGCTGCGCCGGCTGCGGGGACGCACCGGCACCGTGCGCCAGCACCTGGAGCTGCCCGGGCAGCTGCGCGTCGTGCACAACGTCAACGCCGGCCGGCTGGGCTCCTGGTCGGTCTCCCGCGCCGCCTGGTCGCTGCTGCGCCCCCAGGGGACGGCGGAGGTCGCCGCCGCCCTGCACCGGCTGGGTCTGGCCGACCGGATGTACGAGCGCACCGACCGGCTCTCGGGTGGGCAGCGCCAGCGGGTCGCCGTCGCCCGGCTGCTGGTGCAGCGGCCGGAGCTGGTGCTGGCCGACGAGCCCGCCTCGGCGCTGGACCCGGCGCTGGCCGACACCGTCCTCGCCGTGCTCGGCGAGCTGGCCGCCGAGCGCGGCGGCGCGCTGGTCGCATGCCTGCACGACCCGGCGCTGGCCCTGCGGCACAGCGACCGGGTCGTCGGCCTCGACTCCGGCCGGGTCGTCCTGGACGCCGCCGCCGGCTCGCTGACGGTCGCGGAACTCGAGCGGTTCTACGGCGTCGCGCGGTGACCACCGTCCTGGACCGGGCCGTCCCGCCGGCTGCCCGGCTGGCGCGCGACCGGCGCCGGTGGGCGTGGGGGCTGACCGCCGTCGTGCTGACCGCCGCCGCGCTCGCCGGCGCCGGCCTGTTCTCCGGGTCGGTGCTGAACCCGGGTGGGTCCGCCCAGTTCGGCCGCTTCGCCACCGCGGCCCTGCGGCCCGAGCTGGACCCAGGGTTCCTCTCCGTCGTGGCCGGGTCGGCCCTGGTCACCGTCGCCTACGCCGTGCTCGGCGGCGGCCTGGCGCTGGTGCTCGGTGCGGTCGGTGCGGCGCTCGTCTCCCGGCGGACCTGGGGACGACGCCGCTCGGGCTGGCTGGCCGCCCGCGGGCTGCTGGCCGTCCCGCGCGGGCTGCACGAGGCGGTGTGGGGGCTGCTGCTCGTCAACGTCCTCGGCCTGGACCCCTGGGTCGGCGTGCTCGCCATCGCCGTCCCGTACGGCGCCGTCACCGCGACGGTCTTCGCCGACCTCCTCGACGAGGTGCCCGGCGGGGGCTACGAGGCGCTCCGGGCGGCCGGCGCCGGCCGGGGCACCGCCGCCCTGTACGGGCTGCTGCCCTCGGCGGCCGGCGGCCTGCTGTCCTACTCCTTCTACCGGCTGGAGTGCGCCGTCCGCTCCGCGGTGGTGCTGGGCCTCATCGGCGCCGGCGGCCTGGGCTACCAGTTGGCGCTGTCGTTCACCTCCCTGCGCTGGGAGCAGGTCTGGACGACGGTCTACGCCCTCGGCCTCCTGTGCCTGCTGGCCGACGTCGGCGGCCGCGCCGTCCGCCGCCGGGTGGCCGCTCCCCCGTCCCCCGGCCCCGGGCGGGACCCGGTGCTCACCACCGCGGTCGGGATCGTCGTGGCGCTGGTCGCCTGGTCGCTGTGGTTCCTCGCCCTCTCCCCCGCCGCGCTGGTCTCCGCGCGCGCCCGGGAGCAGCTGTCCTACGTCGCCTCCGCCGCGTGGCCGCCGTCGACCCAGCGGTCGCTGCTCGCCGACGTGGCCGCCACGGCCGTCGACACCCTCGCCATGTCGGTGGTCGCGGTCGTCGTCGCCACCGCCGGGGCGCTCCTCCTGGCCGGCCTCGCGGCACGCTCACCGGGGGCCGGTCCTGTGCGCCGGGCCGGTGGCGCGCTGGTGCGCCTCGTGCTGCTGCTGCTGCGTGCGGTGCCCCCGCCGGTGTGGGCCCTGGTCCTGCTCTTCGTGCTGCTCCCCGGTGTCCTCCCCGGGGCGCTCGCGCTCGGCGTCTACACGCTCGGCGTGCTGGGGCGGCTCGTCGGGGAGGCGGTGGAGGAGGCCGACCGCCGTCCCCGCGAGGCGCTCCGCGCGGCCGGCGCCTCGGCTGCCGGTGCCTGGCTGTACGGCGCCGTCCCCGCGCTGACCGGGCCCGTGCTCGCCCTCGCCCTCCACCGCTGGGAGGTGGCGATCCGCGACACCGTGCTGGTCGGGCTGCTCGGCGCCGGGGGCATCGGCGTGCTGCTGTCGGCCCGGATCTCGGCCTTCGACTGGCCCGCGGTAGCCACCGTGCTCGGCGCGATCGTGGTGCTCAGCTTCGCCGTCGACGTGGTGGCCGAGCGGGCGCGCGCCGCCCTGCGCTGAGCGTCCGACGAGGGCTTCCCGCCGGGTGGTGCCGAGCGCTGTCCTGGCTCAGCGTCGCGGGTCCTGGCTCAGCACCGACGGTGAGCCAGGACCCCTGACGGATCAGCAGACCTGATCATCAGTGAGTCCGGCTCAGTGCCAGCGGGTGCGGGTGGAGAGCGCGGCGATCGCGGCCGCGCCCGCGGTGGAGGTGCGCAGCACCTCGGGGCCAAGCCGCACCGGCTCGGCGCCGGCGGCCCGGAAGGCCACGACCTCGCCGTCGGTGAGGCCGCCCTCGGGGCCGACGACGATCACCACCGTGCCCTCCGTGGGCACGGTGAGGCCGGCGAGCGGACGACGGGCCTGCTCGTGCAGCACCACGGCGAGGTCGGCGTCGGCGAGCAGCCCGGCCACCTCCCGGGTGGTCATCGGCTCGGTCACCTCGGGCAGCCGCGGCCGGCGGGACTGCTTGCTCGCCGCGCGGGCCGCCGCGCGCCACTTGGCCACGCCCTTGCCCACCCGGTCGTCCCGCCAGCGGGTCACGCAGCGGGCCGCCTGCCAGGGCACGATCCGGTCGACGCCGAGCTCGGTGGCGAGGTCGACGGCCAGCGGTCCGCGGTCGCCCTTGGGCAGTGCCTGGACGAGCACGAACTCCGGGTCGGGCGCGGGCACCTCGAACCGGGCCCGGACCGCCACGCGCAGCCCCTCGGGCCCCGCGGCCACGACGTCGCCCTCGGCGAGCGTGCCGTCGCCGTTCCCGACGTGCACCCGCTCACCGGGCTGCAGGCGCAGCACGTCGACCGCGTGCCGCCCCTCCTGGCCGTCGACCAGCAGCTCCGGGACGTCCGGCACCTCGTCCACGAGGAAGAGCGGCGCGCCGTCGAGCTCGGGGACCTCGGTGCTCACCGGCTCAGCGCCCGTTGAACGCGTCGCGGACCCGGGAGAACAGGCCGCCCTGCGCCTCGCGGTTGGACTCGGGCTGGTCCTCGCCGCGCAGTGCGGCGAGCTCGCGCAGCAGCTTCTCCTGCTCGGCGTCCAGCTTGGTGGGCGTCTGCACCTCGACGTGCACCAGGAGGTTGCCCCGGCCGGTCGCCCGCAGCCGCGGGGCACCGTGGGCGCGCAGCGTGAGCACGCTGCCGGACTGGGTGCCCGGACGGATGTCGAGGTCCTCCTCGCCGTCCAGCGTCTTGAGGTTGAGCGTGGTACCCAGCGCGGCGGAGGTCATGGGCAGGGTGACCCGGCAGTGCAGGTCCTCGCCCTCGCGCGTGAACACCGGGTGCGGGCGCTCGTGCACCTCGACGTAGAGGTCCCCGGCGGGGCCACCGCCGGGACCGACCTCGCCGTGGCCGGTCAGCCGGATCCGCATGCCGTCCTCGACGCCGGCCGGGACCTTGACCGAGATGGTGCGCCGAGACCGCACCCGGCCGTCACCCGCGCACTTGGGGCACGGCTCGGGGATCACCTGGCCGGTGCCCGAGCAGGTCGGGCAGATCCGGCTGGAGACGACCTGGCCGAGGAAACCGCGCTGCACGCTCTGCACCTCGCCGCGGCCCGAGCACGTGGCGCAGGTGGTGGCGTGGGTGCCGGGTGCGGTGCCCGCACCGGTGCAGGTGTCGCAGAGGACGGCGGTGTCGACGGTGATGTCCTTCTGGGTGCCGAACACCGTCTCGTCGAGCTCCAGCTCGACCGGGATCAGCGCGTCGCGGCCGGCGCGGGTACGGCTGCGCGGTCCGCGGGCCGCCGCGCCCCCGAAGAAGGCGTCCATGATGTCGCCCAGGCCGCCGAACCCGGCGCCACCGAAGCCACCGGCGCCGCCCGGCCCGGAGTCGAACGGGTCACCGCCCAGGTCGACGATCCGGCGCTTCTCCGGGTCGGTCAGCGCCTCGTAGGCCCGGGTGACCTCCTGGAAGCGCTCCTTGGCCTCCGGGTCGGGGTTGACGTCGGGGTGCAGGTCGCGGGCCAGCCGCCGGTAGGAGCGCTTGATGTCGGTGTCGCTCGCCCCCTGGGCAAGGCCCAGCACGCCGTAGTAGTCGGTTGCCATCGGTGAGTCTCGTCCTCAGCTCTCGGCCAGCAGGTGGCCGACGTAGCGGGCCACGGCACGTACCGCGGCCATGTTCCCTGGGTAGTCCATCCGGGTCGGCCCCACGACGCCGAGACCGCCGAGCGGTCGTTCGGCGGAGCCGTACCCCACGGTGACCAGCGAGGCGCCGGTGAGCGCCTCGTGGGCGTTCTCCTCGCCGATCCGCACCAGCACGGTGCTCGGGTCGACCTCGCCCATGAGGCGCAGGACGACGACCTGCTCCTCCAGCGCCTCCAGCAGCGGTCGCATGGTGCCGGAGAAGTCCATGGCGTTGCCGCGCGCGAGGTTCGCCGTCCCACCGATCACCAGCCGGTCGTCGCTGGGCTCCACCAGCGTCTCGACCAGCGTGGTGCTCACCGTCGTCACGAGCCCGCGCAGGTGCGAGGGGGCGGTCTCCAGCAGGTCGGGGATCTTGTCGCCGGCGTCGGCGAGCTTCACCCCGGCGAACGCGGAGTTCAGCAGGGCCCGCAGCTCCGGGACGGCCTGGGCGTCCACCTCGACCGGGGAGTCGACGACCCGCTGCTCGACCCGCCCGGTGTCGGTGATGAGCACCAGCAGCAGCCGGCCGGCGGCGACCTGCACCACCTCGAGGTGGCGGACCGTGCTGCGCGACAGCGTCGGGTACTGGACGACGGCGACCTGGCGGGTCAGCTGCGCCAGCAGGCGGACGGTGCGGCCGAGGACGTCGTGCAGGTCGACGGCGCCGTCGAGGAACCGCTCGATCGCCCGCCGCTCGGCGGCCGAGAGCGGCTTGACCGCCGACAGCCGGTCCACGAAGAGCCGGTATCCCTTGTCGGTGGGCACGCGGCCGGCGCTGGTGTGCGGCTGGGTGATGTAGCCCTGCTCCTCCAGCACCGCCATGTCGTTGCGGATGGTCGCCGGCGAGACACCGAGGTCGTGCCGTTCGGCCAGGGCCTTGCTGCCGACCGGGTCGTTGGTCGACACGAAGTCCTGGACGATGGCCCGGAGCACCTCCAGGCGGCGTTCGTCGTGCGCCACGGTGACACCTCCCCGTACCGGTCGACGCGCCGTGCGCACCCTCGGGAAGCAGGTCCCGAGGCGGGCCGGCCCGAGCGGCTGCGGGCTGGCACTCGCACGGACAGAGTGCCAGCCCAGCATACGCGAAGGACGCCGTCCTCCTCAGCGCTCGCCCGCTCGCGCCGGGCCTCCGCACGGGGCCGTCGAGGGCCGCGACGGCCGCGGCCGACGACGACTAGGGTGGGGCCGTCGGCGCCCCGGGGCGGGGCTGAGAGGCGGAGGTCCTCCCCTGATCTTCAAAGGCGTGCACGACGGTCGCCCGTATCCCGACCACGGGCTGTCCACCCGCGACTGGGCGATGATCCCGCCCCGTCAGGTCCGCCTGGACACGCTGACGACGACGAAGCGGGAGCTGGCGCTCGACGCCCTGCTGGCCGACGACTCGACCTTCTACGGCGACCTGTTCCCGCACGCCGTGCAGTGGCACGGCGAGCTCTACCTGGAGGACGGGTTGCACCGGGCTCTGCGGGCCGCGCTGCAGCAGCGCAACGTGATCCACGTGCGGGTGCTCGACCTGGATGCGCTCACGCCGGTGCAGGCACCGGCCGGCCCGAGCACCGCGGCGATCCCCGCCCAGCCGCCGGTGCCGGGCCCCCGCACGAGCTGAGCTACAGCCAGCCCTTGTCCTCGGCGACGCGCGCGGCCTCCACCCGGGTGCGGGCGCCGGTCTTGCCGATGGCCGACGACAGGTAGTTGCGCACCGTCC
Organism: Blastococcus saxobsidens; assembly: GCF_002938435.1. Classification (GTDB taxonomy): domain Bacteria; phylum Actinomycetota; class Actinomycetes; order Mycobacteriales; family Geodermatophilaceae; genus Blastococcus; species Blastococcus saxobsidens. The sequence goes on along the minus strand of NZ_POQT01000015.1, from coordinate 21,878 downwards.
CCTCGGACAGGAACAGCCGTCCGGCGATGTCGGCGACGGTGGCCCCGTCGGCGGCGGCACGCAGCACGTCGGCCTCCCGTGCCGACAGCGGTGTCGCCCCGATGGCCAGGGCCGCGGCGGCGAGGTCCCGGTCGATGACCCGTTCGCCGGCCATCACCGCCCTGATGCCCTGGGCGAGCTCGGCGACCGGCGCGTCCTTGACCAGGAAACCGGCCGCGCCCACCTCCATGGCCCGCCGCAGGAAGCCCGGCCGACCGAAGGTCGTGAGGATCACCGCCCGGCAGCCCGGCAGGGCCGTCGCCAGCTCCCGGGCGGCGGTCAGCCCGTCGGCGCCGGGCATCTCGATGTCGAGCAGGGCGACGTCGGGCCGGTGCTCGACCGCGGCCGCCACGACCTCGTCGCCGCGGCCCACCTCGGCCACCACCTCGATGTCGTCCTCGAGCTCGAGCAGCGCGCGCAGGGCGCCGCGCACCATCGACTGGTCCTCGGCCAGCAGCACCCGGATCACCGGGCGGCCACCTGTCCGGTCGGGACCGGGCTGTCCAGCGGCACAGCGGCGGTCAGCCGGAAGCCACGTCCCTCGGCCGGCCCGTGCTCGAGCCGCCCGCCGAGCGCGGCCACCCGCTCGGCCAGCCCGCTGAGCCCCGCCCCGGCGGGGGCGTCGCTCCCGCGCCCGTCGTCGGAGACGCTCAGCTCGACGCCGTCCGCAACCGTCCGGAAGGCCACCGCGACCGACCGGGCGTCGCTGTGCCGGAGCACGTTGGTGATCGCCTCGCGGACGACCCAGCCGAGCACCGCGTCCACCGCGCCGGGCAGCGGCTGACCGGGCGGCGGAACCGTGAGCGAGATGCCCGCGGCCGACAGCGCCGACCGCGCCTCGGCCAGCGACTGGCCCAGGCTGACCTGGCGGTAGCCGCTGACGGCGTCGCGCACCTCGGCCAGCGCCCGGCGGGCGGCGGCCTCGACGTCGGCCATCTCCTGCCGGGCGCGGACCGGGTCGCGGTCGGCGAGCCGGCCGGCCAGCTCGCTCTTGAGCGCGATGAGCGACAGGCTGTGCCCGAGCAGGTCGTGCAGGTCGCGGGCGAACCGCATCCGCTCCTCGGCGACGGCGTTGCGGGCCAGCTCGTCCCGGGCCGCGGTCAGCTCGGAGTTGACCCCGATCAGGTAGCGCATGCCGCGCAGCGCGAAGGCGGTCAGCAGGCACAGCAGCGGCAGGACGAACACGTCCCCGAACTTCTCGTCGGCGAGGACCACCCCGGCGCAGACGGCGGTCGCACCCACGACCGCCGGCCACACCCAGCGTTCGGGCAGGGTGACCGCGACCGCGGCGGACAGGTAGATCATCAGCCCGGCGAACGGCGTCCCCAGCCAGACGGCCAGCCCGACGCCCAGCACGGCCACGACCGCCAGCTGGCGGTAGGCCGGCGAGCAGCCCCGCCCGAACGCCCGGGCGAACACCGTCAGGTAGGCGGCGGTGAAGGCCACCAGGGCGACGGCCGCTCCGGCCCGCACCCAGTCCGGCCGCGGCGTCGTCACCAGGTCGAGGACGGGGAAGACCTGGAACAGCAGCCACGGCAGCGCCCACCCAAGCTGCTGGAGCCGGCCGTTCACGTCCATGGCTCGACCGTAGCCACCGGGTCAGCCCCGCGACCGCGTGCAGCGGCCGGGTGCGGGAGGCATGGCCTCAGCCTGCCGGGGCCGCGGCACCGGCCAGTAGTGCCGGACGTCGCCGGCCGCTCCTGACATCCGTCAGAGGCGACCGGCGACCCCTGGGATCAGGCGGCGCTGGTGCAGGTGACGCAGCGGCTGGCGAACGGGCGCAGCTCGAGCCGCTCCTCCGGGATGGAGGCGCCGCAGCCGGTGCAGCGCCCGTAGGTGCCGGCCTCGATGCGGGCGAGCGCCCGGTCGATCTCCTCGATCGTGAGCTGGAGGTCGGCGCTGCGGCGCTGGGCGACCGGGTCGGGGACCGACGTGGCGCACTCGGCGAGGGCCTCCTCGCGCTGCCGCACGACGTCGGTGCGCTGGACCTCCAGCATGGTGCGGAAACGGTCCGCCGAGGGGGCGGTCATGGCGTCGAGGCTGGCGGACATGCGGATCTCCTTCTGGGAACGCGGAAGAACGCGGTCACCGGTCGGTGGCGCGTCAGGACGGGCGGTCGCGACTCCCGGACGGGAGTCAGGCCGTGCGCGGCGGGGCCCGGTCCTGGCTGCGACGGAGTACGTCGAGGCCGCGGAGGCCGCGGGCCCGGCGATTCATCGCCAGTGCGAGCAACATCCCGCCCGAGAGGGCGGGGACCCGAACGGCTGCGCGGGCACCGGGCAGGGATCGCGCATGCCGGAACGCGAATGCGTCCACGCCGATCACCCCCGAGGTCTGCCCGGCCCCGTTGCCGGAACGGGGACCATAGCCCACGACTGCGACCTGAATCTCGCTCTTTCGGATGAACTGGGCAACGGGGCCCCTCGGCCCCCTGCAGGGTCCCGACCCGAGCGCAGCGAGGATCGGGGGGCAGGGGGTCCTTTTTCAGTCGGTAAGGTCGCGGACCACCGCGTCGGCCAGGAGCCGGCCACGGTCGGTCAGGACGGCGCGACCCGCTGCGTGCGCCGCGGCGTCCAGGAGCCCGTCGGCGACGGCGCCCGCGGCCCGGGACCTGCCGGTGTCGGTGAGCGCGGTCAGCGGCAGCCCGTCGCGCAGCCGCAGGCCGAGCATCACGGCCTCCAGGGCGCGGTCGATCTCATCGAGCAGCTCGGCGTCCTGGGCGGGGCTCTGCCCGAGAGCGAGCCGGTCGGCGTAGGCGGCCGGGTGCTTGACGTTCCACCAGCGCAGCCCGCCGACGTGGCTGTGCGCACCGGGTCCCACGCCCCACCAGTTGGCGTTGGCCCAGTACAGCTCGTTGTGCCGGCAGCGCGCGGCGTCCGAGGTCGCCCAGTTGGACACCTCGTACCACTCGAAGCCCGCCGTCCGCAGGGTCGCGTCGGCCTGCTCGTAGCGGTCGGCCAGCACGTCGTCGTCCGGCATGGGCAGCTCGCCGCGCCGGACGCGGCGGGCCAGCCTGGTGCCCTCCTCGACGATCAGCGCGTAGGCGCTCACGTGGTCGACCGGGGAGGCCAGGACGGCGTCGAGGGAGGCGGCCCAGTCGGCGTCGCTCTCCCCCGGCGTGCCGTAGATCAGGTCCAGGTTCACGTGCTCGAAGCCGGCGGCGCGGGCCTCGTGCGCCGCCTCCACCGCGCGGCCGGGCGTGTGCCGGCGGTCGAGGGCGGCCAGCACGTGCGGCGCCGCCGACTGCATGCCCAGGCTCACCCGGGTGAAGCCGCCCTCCCGGAGCCGGGACAGCGACGCGGGCGAGACGGTCTCCGGGTTGGCCTCGGTGGTCACCTCGACGCCGGGGGCCACCGGGAACAGCTCGCGCACTCCCGCCAGGACGGCGACGAGGTCGTCGGCCGGCAGCAGCGTGGGGGTGCCGCCGCCGACGAAGACGGTCGAGACGGTCGGCAGGTCCGGTCCGAGGGTGCGGGCGGCCAGCTCCAGCTCGGCGATCGCGGTGCCGGCGTACTCGCTGCGGTTGGCGCCGGGGCCCAGCTCGTCGGAGGTGTAGGTGTTGAAGTCGCAGTAGCCGCACCGGGTCGCGCAGAACGGGACGTGCACGTAGAGCCCGAACGGCGTGGTGGCCAGGCCCTCCCGGGCACTGTCGGGAAGCCGGTCGGGACCGGGCGAGCCGGGCGGCAGGCCCGTGTCGTTCAGCAGTGGCAGGACGGTGTTCATCTGCTCCCAGTGTGCCGCCTGACCGTCCCCGCCAGTCGCGAAGGCCTTGTCAGGCGCGCCACTACGGCGATTCGATGGCACATGGACTCCACGGTCGTGGCCGCGACGGTCGGTGCGCTGATCGGCGCGGCGCTACCGGTGCTCCTCGGCCTCTGGAAGACCCGCGACGACGCCCGGGTCCAGCGCAACGAGGAGCTGCGCCGGCGGCGCACGGAGGTCTACATGGCCTTCTGCGGGGCCGCGCTGGACTACCGCCGGGCAGCGCTGAACCAGTGGGACGTACGCGCCCGGCTGGGCGGCAAGGAGGCGGCCGCCCGGACGGAGCCGGCCGTCGGTGAGGACGTGCGCGCCACGAGAGCGACCGCGTGGAGCCGCTACTACGAGGTTTTCATGCTGAGCAGCGACGGCCTCGCGGCCGCGGCGCACGCCTGCCTGCAGGGCGCGGCCGACATCAGCGGGGCCACCACGAAGCAGGGACGCGAAGCCCTCGGTACCGAGATCCACGACCGGATCCGGTCCTTCGCGGAGATGGCGGCGCGCTACGTCGGCACGCCGAGGCAGGAGCTGCCGGAGCGGTCGCCCGACGCCTCGTCGCGGCAGGCCGGCTCGGCGGCGTGACGCCGGAGCGACGCGTACCGACGCCGGACGGCAGGATGCCGGGCGTGACCTCCGACCGAGTGCTCCAGGTGGCGGTGTCGCGCGGCGTCGCGACCCTCACCCTCGACTCCCCCGCCAACCGGAACGCCCTCTCGCGGGCGATGCGCGGGCAGCTGCGGGCAGCCCTGGAGGAGGCACTGGCCGACGACGCCGTGCGGGTGGTCGTGCTGGACCACACCGGCCGGGTGTTCTGCTCCGGGATGGACCTCTCCGAGGCGGCCGGCGGGTCGTCGCAGGACCAGGGGGTGCGCGAGTTCCCCGAGCTGCTCCAGCTCCTGTGGTCCTCGCCCAAGCCGGTCGTGGCCGCCGTCCGGGGCCCGGCCCGCGCCGGCGGCGTCGGGCTGCTCGCGGCCTGCGACGCCGTGGTCGCGGCCGACTCGGCGACGTTCGCCTTCTCCGAGGTGCGGCTCGGCCTGGTCCCGGCGGTCATCTCCGCTGTCGTGCTGCCGCGGATGGTGCCGCACGTGGCGCACCGGCTGATGCTCACCGGGCAGGTCTTCGACGCGGCGGTCGCCTCGGCCGGTGGGCTCGTCGACGTCGTCGTCCCGGATGCCGACGTCGACGGCGAGGTGCGCGCCCAGCTGGTGCACCTCACCGCGGGCGCCCCGGCGGCGCTGGCCGAGACCAAGCGGCTGCTGCGAGCGCGGCAGGGTGCGCTGGCCTTCGACGAGCTGCTCGACCTCTCCGCGCGGTTCTTCGCCGGCGAGGAGGGCCAGGAGGGCATCGCCGCGTTCCGCGAGAAGCGCCCCGCCCGGTGGGTGCCCGCGGCGGACTGACCCGCCTCCCTACTCCCTCTCACCGCGAGAGGGGCGGTGCTACCGGAGGGTGCGGGTGTTGTCCGGCAGCCGCTCGGTGACACCGCGGGCATCGAGCCACTCCATGAGCGGGACGGCCACGCGGCGGCTCGTCCCCCATGCCTGCCGGGCCTGGCTGAGGGTGAACGGCTGCGGGATCGCCGCCAGCCGGGTCCGGGCGACCCCGTCGATCCCCGGCGCCAGGTAGACGCCCTCCCCCACGCGCACGAGCTGCCCGCTGCGGACGGCGGCGGCCAGCTCCCGCACGCCCAGCCCCGCGTCGGCCAGGTCCGGCGCCTCCGGGGCGGCGAACGGATCGGTGGCCAGCCGGGCACGGATCTCGTCCACGGCCCGCTGCACCGCGGGCGGCAGGTCGGCGGCGCCGTCGACGACCCGGCCCTCGCGCAGCACCAGCGGCTCGCGCACGAGCGCGGCCACGAGGTCGGCGTCGGGCAGGTCGAGGGCCCGGCGCACGACCTCCGCCGGGGGTCCCGGCTCCAGCGGCCGCAGCCGCCGGAAACGGGTGACGACGTCGGGCACCCGGGCGGCGAGCTCGTCGGCCAGCCCGGGCGCCAGCAACCACGGCCCCTGCTCGGTGGCGCCGGCCGGCACCGGCCAGCCCATCGCGGCGAAGTCCGCCGCGCGCACGATCCGCCGGCGGGCGAGGTCGGCCGCGGCCCCGGCGTCCCCCTCCGGCTGGGCGGCCAGTTCCGCACCGCGCTGCCGGGCGGCCCCGCGACGGCAGAGCTCGGGCGGGTCGACGTCGCGGACGTCGGCGCCGAGCACCCTGCGGGCGCCGGGATCGCGCAGCAGCAACCGGTCCCCGACCCGCAGCGGCAGCGGGGAGGCCAGCCGCAGCCGCACGGCCGTGCCGTCCAGCGGGCGCAGCCGGGCACCGACGGTGGCCGAGCCGACGTGCACGACGGGCTCGGCGGGCAGCCGCTCGTCGGGCTCGGCGGCGAGCGTCACGTCGACGACGTCGGTGAGCCGGAACGCGCCCGGCGTGAGCAGCGCGTCGCCACGGGAGAGGTCCTCGACCGCGACCCCGCGCAGGTTCAGCGCGACCCGGGCGGTGGCCCGCGCGCGCTCCACCGCGGCGCCGAGGGACTGCACGCCCCGCACGGTGACCTCGCGGCCGCCCAGCAGCAGCCGGTCCTCGGGGGCCACGGTGCCGGCGGCGAGAGTCCCGGTGACGACCGTGCCGGCGCCCCTGATGGTGAAGGCCCGGTCGATCCAGAGCCGCACCGGCGCCGTGGCGTCGGGGGCGGGCAGCCGGGCGAGGAGGGACTCCATGGCCGTCGTGAGCTCCGGGAGCCCCTGCCCGGTCACCGAGCTGACGGGCACCGCGGGCACGTCCCCCATCGAGGTGGCGGCCAGCCGCTCGCGCACGTCGGCGACCACCGGCGCGGGATCGGCCAGGTCGGACTTCGTGACGGCGAGCAGCGCCGGCCGCACCCCGAGGGCGTCGAGGACGGCGACGTGCTCGGCGGTCTGGGCCGACCAGCCGTCGTCGGCGGCGACCACCACGAGCGCGGCGGGCACGGATCCGACCCCGGCCAGCATGTTGCCGACGAACCGCTCGTGGCCCGGCACGTCGACGACCGCCAGCCTCCGGCCCGAGGGCAGCGTCGTCCAGGCGAAGCCGAGGTCGATGGTGAGGCCGCGGCGGCGCTCCTCGGCCCAGCGGTCGGGCTCCATGCCGGTGAGCGCCCGCACCAGCGCCGACTTGCCGTGGTCGACGTGCCCCGCGGTCGCGATGACGTCCATGCCGGGAGCGGTCACGTCCACGCAGCCGCCACCGCGAGCACGGCGTCGGCGAGGTCGTCGTCGGCCGAGGGCGGGACGCTGCGCAGGTTCAGCAGCGTGCGGTCGTCCTCGAGGTAGCCCACGACCGGCCTGACCCCGACCCGCAGCGGCTCGGCGAACCCCGGCGGCAGCGAGACGGCGGCACCGGGCAGCGGGTGCTCGGGTGCCCCTCCCCCGCCGACCCGCGACCCGGCGTCCACGGCGAAGGCGTCGATCCCGGCGTCGACGAGCCGGGCGACCACCGCCCGGGCGCGCGCCCGCAACCCGTCGACGTCGGCAGCCAGCATCTCCGGCACCGGCGGCCGCGGGCCGCGCAGCGTCGCCTCCAGCGCGGCGAGCGTCGTCTTGTCCACCCGCAGCGCCCGGTAGAGCGGGTGCCGGCGCAGCCGCTGCACCAGATCGGCGCGGCCCAGCACGAGGCCGGCCTGCGGGCCACCGAGCAGCTTGTCCCCGCTGGCCAGCACGAGGTCCGCGCCGTCGGCCAGCGTGGTCTGCAGGTCCGGCTCGTCGGACAGCACCGGGTGCGGGCGCAGCAGCCCCGACCCGACGTCGGCCACGAGCGGGACGCCGGTGCCCGCCAGCGCCTCCGAGAGCTCGGCCACGGGCACGGCCCGGGTGAACCCGCGGACGACGAAGTTCGACGGGTGCACCTTGAGCACCGCGCCGGTGTCCGGCCCCAGCGCGTCGCGGTAGTCGGCGAGGGCGACCCGGTTCGTGGTGCCCACCTCGCGCAGCCGGGCGCCGGTGCTCTGCAGCAGCTCGGGGATGCGGAAGCCGTCGCCGATCTCGACCAGCTCGCCCCGCGCGAGCACCAGCTCACGGCCCTGCCCGAGCGCGGTGGCCACCAGGGCCAGCGCCGCGGCGCAGTTGTTCACCACGATCGCCGCCTCGGCGGCGGGCACGGCCTCGAGCAGGGCGGCGATGGCCGCCTCGCCGCGAGGTCCCCGGCGCCCGGTGCCGAGGTCCAGCTCGACGTCGGTGGTTCCGGCGGCGGCGGTGATCGCCTCCACCGCGGCCCCCGACAGCGGGGCCCGGCCGAGGTTGGTGTGCACGATGACGCCGGTCGCGTTCAGCACCGGGCGGAGGCTGGACGCCGTCGGGGGCAGGTCGGCCAGCACCGCCTCGACGGCGGCGTCGGGCGCGACCTCACCACCCCGCACCCGCTGCTGCACGCGCTGGACGGCGTCCTTGACCAGCGCGCGTCCCAGCCGCTCGCCGGCGCCGGCGAGCCGGGGGTCGGCGAGCAGCGTGTCGGTGCGCGGCACGTGCCGCCGCGGGTCGTCGCTCATCGCTTCCGGAGAGTAGGCGGGCGGGAGGAGGTGGCGGAGGCGGACGGGAATCGAACCCGCCTGGCCGAGATGCTCGACCACGTCGGCTTTAGAGGCCGCGGGGGCCACCAGACACCCTGACGCCTCCGCCCGGCAGCCTACGTGCCGGAAGTGTCAGAGGGTGCTGCCAGCCTCTCCGACGTGACCAGCACCGAGCACCGCACCCCCGCGCCGCTGCCCCCGGTCGACCTCACCCCGGAGGAGGCGGCCGCGATCGTCGCCGCCCTGTCGGGCCGGTCCGAGGGGCCGTTCGCCGATGCCGGGCAGACGGCGATGGAGAAGGTCCTCACCGCGCTGGAGCCCGATGCGAGCCGCCGGGCCCGCATGCTGGCCAGCCACCGGTGGCTGGCGGCCCAGGCCGCCCGCGAGGCAGACCTGCGGCGCCGGGTCGAGGGCGGGCTGGCCGAGCGGCGGGTGCTGGTCATCGACTACTGCGACCGCCAGCAGCGCTGCTCGGAGCGCACGGTGGAGCCGCAGCTGCTCGCCCGGCAGGGGGCGCACTGGTTCCTGGTCGCCTGGTGCCGGGAGCGCCAGGAGCTGCGCTGGTTCCGGGAGGACCGGATCAGCGATGTCCAGGTGACCGACGAGGTCGCCCAGCGGCGCGAGCTACCGGGCATCGGCACCCCGCCGGCCACGAACCATCCCGCCGGCCGGAAGCTCCCCCGCGGCCCGGTCGCACAGCCGGAGGCGCCCCGGCTCCGGCTGCTCCCCGGCGGCCTCGCCTGACGGTCCGGCCTAGATTCGGTGCCGTGACCACCGCACCCGCCCGAGTCCGGCTCACCCAGTTCGCGCACGGCGGCGGGTGCGCCTGCAAGATCCCGCCCGGTGAGCTGGAGGCGGTGGTCGCCGGTCTGTCCGCCCAGGGCCCGGTGAACCCGGCCGCCGAGCTGATCGTCGGCCTCGACGACGGCGACGACGCCGCCGTGGTGCGCATCGCCGGCGGGCAGGGCCTGGTGCTCACCACCGATTTCTTCACCCCGGTCGTCGACGACGCGTACACCTTCGGCCGGATCGCCGCGGCCAACGCGCTCTCCGACGTCTACGCCATGGGCGGCACACCGGTCGTGGCCGTCAACCTGCTCGGCTGGCCCCGCGACCTGCTGCCCGCCGAGCTGGCCGCGGAGGTGCTGCGGGGCGGCCTGGAGGTCGCCCAGGAGGCCGGCTGCCACGTCGGCGGTGGGCACTCGATCGACGACCCGGAGCCCAAGTACGGGATGGCGGTGACCGGCGTCGTCGACATCGACCAGCTCATCACCAACTCCGGCGCGGTGGCCGGCACCCCGCTCAGCCTCACCAAGCCGCTGGGCGTCGGCGTGCTCAACAGCCGCATGAAGGCCACCGGCGAGGTCTCGGAGGAGGCGGTCGCGTCGATGACCGCACTGAACCGCGACGCCGGCCGGGCCGCGGTCGCCGCCGGGATCCGGGCCGGTACCGACGTCACCGGGTTCGGCCTGCTCGGCCACCTGTACAAGATGGCGCGGGCCAGCGGCGTGACCGCCGTCGTCGACGCCGCCGCCGTCCCGTACCTGACCGGCGCCCGGGCGGCGCTGGCCGACGGGTTCGTGTCCGGCGGGACACGGCGCAACCTCGACTGGGTGCGGCCGCACACCGACCTGTCGGCCGTGCCCGAGGACGAGGCCCTGCTGCTGGCCGACGCGCAGACCTCCGGCGGCCTGCTGCTGGGCGGCGAGGTCCCCGGCGCCCCGGTGATCGGCGAGTTCGTGCCCCGCGGGGAGTTCGTCGTCGTCATCCGCTGACGGGCGCGCCCTCGGGTTCCCGAGTCCGGGCACCAATTCGTTTCCGCGGTGCGGGCGACAGTGCCATCCTGCGACCGCGCGTACGACCACAGCGGTCGGGCGGGGGACGCACGACGGCTCGAGGAGGAGCCCGATGAGGTCGACGGACAGGCGGATCGTGGCGGCCGGCGCAGTGGTGACCGGCCTGCTGTGGGTGGGGACGGGGACGGCCGCCGCCGGCCCGCCCGCCGACCGGGGGAACCTCTTCCCCACCGTGGGTGCGGCCTACGCCTCGCTCCCGGCGCCCGATGGCGACTTCTACGTGCACCTTTCGGTCTTCGACGGGCGGGGCGGGGAGGCGACCGCCGGTGTCGAGGTGTTCGGCACGTACGGCCCCGGGGAGGGCGAGTACTTCGAGTGCTTCGACGGACCCCTCATCGGCGCAACCCTCGACGGCCTGGACGGCGCCACTGCGGAGGGCAGCACCACCCTCGTCTGCGGCGGACCGGCCCTGCCCGGTGACGGCGCCGCCCACGTGACCGTCGACGTGGAGTGGGAGGCGTACGGCCCGGTCGACCGGTCGGCCGTCGTGATCCCGGGGCTGCCGTGCGTCTCGCTCAACAAGCAGCGCGCGGCCGAGGTGACGGGGCTGGTCACGATCACGGTCGCGCTGCCCGAGCGCGAGCCGATCACGGCCACGATCGAGGACGGGTTCGGCGACGTGCGGACGTTGACGGACATCTGCCCGAGGGGTCGCGGCTGACCAGCGGCACCGGCGTCGCCGACGGCGGGCGGCTCGGTTAGCGTCCGGGCATGCTCGCCGTCTTCGTCGCCACGCCCGCCCCGAAGGACCCGCTCTCCGTGCTGGAGGTCGGCGACCGGCCCGAGCCGGTGGCACCCGACGGCTGGACGACGATCCAGGTGAAGGCCGTCTCGCTCAACCACCACGACCTGTTCAGCCTCCAGGGCATCGGGCTGCCCGCCGAGCGGATGCCGATGATCCTCGGCACCGACGCGTCCGGCATCGACGAGGACGGCAACGAGGTCGTCGTCCACGGCGTCATCTCCACCCCGGACTGGATGGGCGACGAGACCCTCGACCCGAAGCGCTCGCTGCTGTCGGAGGTGCACCAGGGCTCGATGGCGGAGAAGGTCGCCGTGCCGAAGCGCAACCTGCTGCCCAAGCCGGCCGAGCTGTCCTTCGCCGAGGCGGCCTGCCTGCCCACCGCGTGGCTGACCGCCTACCGGATGCTGTTCGTGAAGTCCGGGCTGCGCCCGGGCCAGACGGTGCTCGTGCAGGGGGCCAGCGGCGGCGTCGCGACGGCGCTGATCGTGCTGGGCCGCGCGGCGGGCTACCGGATCTGGGTCACCGGTCGCAGCGAGGAGAAGCGCGCCGCGGCCCTGGCGCTGGGCGCCGAGCAGGCGTTCGAGTCCGGCGCGCGGCTGCCCGAGCGGGTCGACGGCGTCATGGAGACCGTCGGCGAGGCGACCTGGAGCCACAGCATCAAGTCGCTCAAGCCCGGCGGGGTGCTGGTGACCTCGGGGGCGACCACCGGCTTCAACCCCGGCGCCGAGCTCAACCGGGTTTTCTTCACCCAGCTGTCGGTCGTCGGCTCGACGATGGGCACCAAGGCGGAGCTGGAGGCGCTCATCCAGATGTGCGCGGTGACCGGCATCCGCCCGCAGATCGACGTCGAGCTGCCGCTGGCGCAGGCCCGCGATGGGTTCGAGCGGATGCTCGAGGGCCGCACCAACGGCAAGATCGCCTTCACGCTCTGAGAGTCCTCGCCCGCCGTCAGCTGACGAGCTTCAGGCCGATCACGCAGCCGACGATCCCGCCCAGCAGCAGCAGTTTGACCAGGGACACCGTCTCGATACCGGTGATCATCGCGTAGGCCACCGTCAGCACCGCGCCGATGCCCACCCACACTGCGTACGCCGTCCCCACCGGCAGCTCGCGCATCGCGAAGGCCAGCCCGGCCATGCTGGCCACCATCGCCACCAGGAACACCATCGACGGCGCCAGCCGGGTGAAGCCCTCCGAGCGGTCGAGCGCGGCCGCCCAGACCGCCTCCAGCATTCCCGACAGCACCAGCACCAACCACGCCATCACGGGCTCCTCTGGCGCCGTCTTGTCGCACACCGGGTACGGCACCGCTCGTCCGGGAGCCGTGGTCGCGGCTCGCCGTGGAGCTTAAGCCGACCCTGGGCGAAGGTGCTCGAGCCGTCGCTGCACGAAGGAGTCGCGGAGCATCGAGGGCCTGCGCACCGACCTCAGGTTCGCGCTGAACCCCTGAGCGGCGCACTGCGGAGCAGGACGAGCGCCGCGAGGGCGGCCAGGCCCGCGGCGATGGCGGCCCCGGCGAAGACCGTGTGCAGCTGCGTGAGGAGCGCGGCCTCGGTGGCGGCGTCGTAGGCGGCGCAGTCGGCGGGAGTGCCCGGGCAGAGCTCCATCGGCGTCCCGATCGCCGCGACCTCGGCGGTGAACCGGCGCAGCGCGACGGCGGTGAGCAGCGACAGCCCGGCCAGCATCCCCACGGTCCGGGCGACGACGGCGAGCGCGCCGGCGCTGCCGTGCACCTCCGCCCGGGTGACGGCGAGCAGCACGGCGTTCACCGGGGCGATGGCCAGACCGAACCCGAGCCCGGCGGCAAGCAGGACGACGGTCGACGGCCAGCCGTCCAGCGCCCGCTCGTCCCAGGTGGTCATCGCGACGAAGGCGACGGCAGCCAGCGCCATCCCGGCCGCCGCCACGACGCGCGGGGCGACCACCCGGCACAGCCAGCCCCCGGCGACCGCCCCGACCGGGACGGCGATCAGCAGCCGCAGCAGCACCAGCGCCGCGCCCAGCTGGTCACCCGGCGTCGTGGTGGCCCGGGCGTAGAGCGGGATGTCGACCAGTGCTGCCACCAGCGCGACGCCCACCAGCAGGTTCACCAGCATCGCGCCCCAGGCGCCGACCGGGCGCAGCGCGTCCAGCGGCAGCACGGGGTTGGCTGCCCGCCGCTCGTGCAGCACGAACAGCAGCGCCGCGACGGCGGCCAGCGGCAGGAGCAGCCAGCCGTGCGCCACCACCTGGCGCGCGGGGTCGGCGGCGGCGAAGGCCCACACCAGCGACCCCAGGGCCACGACGGCCAGCGCCGAGCCCAGGACGTCGACCTCGCGGGTGAGCGCGCCGAGCCCGCGCAGGGGCAGCACCGCACCGGCCGGGTGGGCGAGGCTGCGCGCGACGAGCCCGGCGGTCGCGAGCAGCGCCACCAGCATCAGCGGGGACGTCCACGGCCATGCCTCGACCAGCGGCACGTAGAGCAGCCCGAGCGTGACGTCCTCTGCCAGCGCGGCCGGCTCGGCCAGGTGCAGCCCCAGTGCGAGGGTCGCCAGCGCGGCCAGGACCAGCCCGACGGCGTCCGGACGCCGCGCCCGCGCGGCTGCGGCCACGCCGGCGGCCAGTCCGACCCCGAGCAGCAGGTTCAGCCAGAAGATCGCCCGCCAGTCCGCCACCGCGAGCACCGCCGCGCCGGCCAGCGGGCCGAGCACCGCCCCGGCCTCCTGCACCGCACCGACGACCCCGAGCGGCACCGACCGCCGCTCCGGCGGCCACCGGTCGGCCACGAGCGCGAGGGTCGCGGGCACCAGTCCCCCCGCGCCGATGCCCTGCAGCCCGCGTCCGGCGACGGCGAGGCCGAGCGAGTCCGCCGAGGCGGTGAGCAGCGAGCCCAGCGCGAACAGCAGGAGGCAGCCGACGAGGACCGGCGTCCGGCCGCGCAGATCGGCCAGCCGGCCCAGCAGCGGCAGCGTGGCCGTGTAGCCCAGCAGGAAGCCTCCGACGATCGGCGTCGCCCGCTGCAGGTCGTCCAGCCCGACCCCGACCCCGGTGAGGATGTCGGGCAGCGCGAGGACGACGACGTAGGTGTCGGCGGCCGTGACCAGCACGGCCAGCGTGGCGAGGGCGACCGCCGCCGTCCCGGGGACGGGGGTGCGGCCGGTGACCGCCGGGTCAGCCGGTGGGCGGTGCGGTGATGTCGACATCGGCCCCGAAGTCGCTGAGCTCGAGGGTGTAGGTCGCGTTCTCACCGGCGGCGAAGAACGGCCCGGTCAGCTCCGCCCGGCGCAGCTCACCGCTCTCGGTGGCGACGGAGAAGCGGGCGCGCACGGCCTGGGACGGGTCCTTGCTGGTGAGGATCTGCTCGACGAGGTCGCCGGGGAGTTCGGCGGTCACCTCGCGGACCACCTCGCCGTCCACCCGGCGCTCCTCCCCCAGCTCCGCGGACTGCGCCTCGGCCAGGAGCTGCGAGATGCCCGTCTCCGGGTCGAGCAGCGCCCCGGGGTCACCGATGCCGAACTGCGCCGGCTCGATCACGCTGAACCCGTCGGCGAACGGCAGCTCGGCGTAGACGGTGCCGTCGACGGAGACGACCTGGAGGTCGACTTTCGAGCCGAGGGCCACGACCTGGAGCGTCCCCTCGAAGGACGCCGGACGGGCGATGTCACCCTCGCCGCCCACGAGGGCGGTGCCCGACGACGGAGCGCCCTCGCTGTCCAGCACGAAGTGGGCGCTCGACGTCTCGTCCAGGTGCTCCTTGGCGCGACCCAGCAGGTCCGCCGCCGACTCCTCCGGCTCCTCGCTGCCGCAGCCGACCAGTGCCGGACCGGCGAGCAGGGCGAGGGAGATCAGCGCGATCCCCGACCGGCGCAGAGACATGGCCACCTCCCTCGGGACCGGTCGACCCGGCCGTCGCGGCGGACACTAGCGCGCCGGCCCCCTACAGGACGGGAGCGATCCGCCTGGCGATCTTCGCGACCACCTTCGCGCGGTCCTTCTCGGGCAGGTACGGCAGCGCGGGATCGAGCTCGGGGATCCGGTACTTCTGCGTCGTGAAGGCCCGGAAGACCAGCCCGATCGTCACGTCGTGCCCGGGCCGCTCGACGACCTCCACGGCGTCACCCGCGCCGAGCTCACCGGTCTCGAGCACCCGCAGGTAGGCCCCGCTGGCACCGCGCGCGGTGAACCGCTTGACCAGCTGCGGCACGTCCCAGAAGCGGGCGAAGTTCGCGCACGGGATGCGCGGAGCGCTCACCTCGAGCAGCGCGGTCCCGATGCGCCAGCGCTCGCCCAGCACCGCCTCGGTCAGGTCCAGCCCCGTCGTCCGCAGGTTCTCCCCGAACCGGCCCGGCGGCAGCTCGCGGCCGAGCTCGGCCACCCACCAGTCGGCGTCCTCCTGCGCGTAGGCGTAGACCTGCTGCCCGTCCCCGCCGTGGTACTTCCGGTTGACCTGGACGTCGCCGTCCAGGCCGAGCTCCCCGACGGCGACCCGGCCGGCGACCGGCCTCTTGTCGATGCCGCTGCGGTCGGGACGGCGCCCCGGCAGCGCCAGCAGGTCAGCACCCGAGACGCAGACGGCCTCGACCCGCGCGTCGCCGAGCGGCCCGCTCACTGCCCCGGCTCGCTGGCGCTCGCCGCGCGTTCGCGACGCTGCTCTGCCATCGGTGAGCTCGCGAGCTCGCTCACTGCGCCGGCTCGCTGGCGCTCGCCGCGCGTTCGCGACGCTGCTCTGCCATCGGTGAGCTCGCGAGCTCGCTCACTTGGGCTTGGACGCGGTCGACTCGTTCGTGGAGAGCGCGGCGACGAACGCCTCCTGGGGGACCTCGACGCGGCCGACCATCTTCATCCGCTTCTTGCCCTCCTTCTGCTTCTCCAGCAGCTTGCGCTTGCGGGTGATGTCACCGCCGTAGCACTTGGCGAGGACGTCCTTGCGGATCGCGCGCACCGTCTCGCGGGCGATGACCCGGGAACCGACGGCGGCCTGGATGGGCACCTCGAACTGCTGCCGCGGGATGAGCTCGCGCAGCTTGCCGGCCATCATCACGCCGTAGCTGTAGGCCTTGTCCTTGTGCACGATCGCGCTGAACGCGTCGACCGCCTCGCCCTGCAGCAGGATGTCCACCTTGACCAGCGCGGACTCCTGCTCGCCGGCCTCCTGGTAGTCCAGGGAGGCGTAGCCGCGGGTGCGCGACTTCAGGGCGTCGAAGAAGTCGAAGATGATCTCGCCCAGGGGCAGCGTGTAGCGCAGCTCCACGCGGGACTCGCTGAGGTAGTCCATCCCGCCCAGCTGGCCGCGCCGGCTCTGGCAGAGCTCCATGATCGCGCCGGTGTAGTCGCTCGGGGCGATGATCGTCGCGTTGACGATCGGCTCGAAGACCTTGTCGATCTTGCCCTCGGGCCAGTCGCTCGGGTTGGTCACCGTGATCTCCGAGCCGTCCTCCATGACCACGCGGTAGACGACGTTGGGCGCGGTGGAGATGAGGCTGATGCCGGCCTCGCGCTCCAGCCGCTCCCGGACGATCTCCAGGTGCAGCAGGCCGAGGAAGCCGACGCGGAAGCCGAAGCCCAGCGCGGCCGACGTCTCAGGCTCGTAGACCAGGGCGGCGTCGTTGAGCAGCAGCTTGTCCAGCGCCTCGCGCAGCAGCGGGTACTCGCTGCCGTCGATCGGGTAGAGGCCGGAGTAGACCATCGGCTTGGGGTCGCGATAGCCGCCGATGGACTCGCTGGCCGGCTTGTGCTGCAGCGTCACCGTGTCACCGACGCGGGACTGGCGGACGTCCTTCACCCCGGTGATGAAGTAGCCGACCTCGCCGACGCCCAGGGACGCCACGGGCTTGGGCTCGGGCGAGATGACGCCGATCTCCAGCAGCTCGTGCGTGGCGCCGGTGGACATCATCTTGATCCGCTCGCGGGCGGAGATCCGGCCGTCGACCACCCGGACGTAGGTGATGACACCGCGGTAGATGTCGTAGACCGAGTCGAAGATCATCGCCCGGGCCGGGCCCTCGGCGACGCCGGTCGGGGCCGGGATGTCGGTGACGATGCGGTCGAGCAGCTCGGGGACGCCGACGCCGGTCTTGCCGCTGACGCGCAGGACGTCGTCGGGGTCGCAGCCGATGATGTGCGCGATCTCCGCGGCGTACTTCTCCGGCTGGGCGGCGGGCAGGTCGATCTTGTTCAGCACCGGGATGATCGTGAGGTCGTTCTCCAGCGCCAGGTACAGGTTGGCCAGCGTCTGGGCCTCGATCCCCTGCGCGGCGTCGACCAGCAGCACCGCGCCCTCGCAGGCGGCCAGCGACCGGGACACCTCGTAGGTGAAGTCGACGTGGCCAGGGGTGTCGATCATGTCCAGCACGAACTCGGTGCTGGTGTCGGCGCCGCTGCGCGGGGTCCAGGGCAGCCGGACGTTCTGCGCCTTGATGGTGATGCCGCGTTCGCGCTCGATGTCCATGCGGTCGAGGTACTGGGCACGCATGTTGCGGCCCTCGACGATTCCGGTCACTTCCAGCATCCGGTCGGCCAGCGTCGACTTGCCGTGGTCGATGTGGGCGATGATGCAGAAGTTCCGGATGCGGGCCGGATCGGTGGCAGCGGGAGTCGTCACAGTGCCGCCATCGTCCCACGTCCCCGGCGGCGTGACGGCGCGACCCGGCGCGCAGGACCGACGCGGGCGCGGAGTTCCGGAGGCGCCGGTCCGGGGCAGGAGGGGCGCGTGCTGCTGACAGCCTCGCCACAGTCCGGGAGACCGGCTCCCTCGACGACGCCCGCGCGGCGGACCGCGGGACGCCTCCTCGCCCGGCCCGTGGCGGTCACCGGGGTGTGCGCGCTGGTGCTGGCCCTGCTCGTCGAGGCGGCCCCGGTCGTCGGTGGTGACCTCGTCGCGCAGGAGTGGTGGGCGTCGTGGGCGTCGTCCAACCGGGCGCCGGTCGACCTCGGCTGGTACGGCGGGGTGACGGTCGCCTCCTACAGTCTGCTCAGCCCGTGGGCCGGGGCGCTGCTGGGCCTGCCGCTGGTCGGGGTCCTGGGCACGGTCCTCGGCGCCACCTCGACCGCCGCCCTGCTCGGCCGGCTCCGGCCTCCCCCGGCGCGGTGGACCGCCGCGGGCGTCGTCGGCGCGGGCATGTGGGCGGCGAACGAGTGGAGCGGCCGGACCACCTTCGGTCTGGGCGCCGCACTGGGGTGCCTCGCGCTCGTGGTGGTGACCGGGCGCGGTCGTGCCGGCCGGCTCACCGGCGGGGTGCTGGCGGCGCTGGCCGGGGCTACGAGCCCGGTGGCGGCCGCGTTCCTGGTCCTGGCGGCGGCCGCCTGGTGGCTCGGGGCGCAGCGGGGGACGCGGTGGTCCGCGGTGCGCCTCCGCCCGGTCGAGCCGTGGGTGATCGCCGTCGGGGCGCTGCTCTCCGTGGCGGCCGCCAAGCTCCTCGGCGCGGTGAGCGGCCCGCAGCCGACCAGCGCCCACCAGATGCTGGCGGCGGTGGCGGCAGCCGCGCTCACCGCGGCGCTGGTGCCCGTCGCGCACCGCGCGCTGCGCACCGGCGCGCTGCTCACCGCCCTGTTGCTGCTGGCGACCTGGCTGATCAGCAGCCCGGTCGGCTCGACCTCCACCCGCCTCGTCCTGCTCTTCGCCGCCCCGGTGGTGGTGGCCGTGGGGCGCACCCGGCCGGCGGGGACCTTCCTCGCCGCGGTGGCCGTCGTCTGGCTGCTGCCGCCCGTCGTGGTGCGGGACCTCATGCCGCGCGACGCGGCGCCGCCGGCACCGCAGGCGGAGACGCTGCTGGCCGAGCTCCGGGCCCGCGGACCGGTGGGGCGCATCGAGGTGGTGCCGCTGAACAGCCACGAGGAGAGCATGTCGGTGGCGCAGGGGGTCCCTCTGGCGCGTGGCTGGCTGCGCCAGCTGGACACGGTGCACGCCGGGCTGTTCTACGACGGCACCCTGGACGCCGGCACGTACCTGGCCTGGCTCCGGAACGCCGGGGTCTCCTACGTGGTGCTGCCCAGCGGGCCGCTGGACTGGCCGACGGGCGGCGAGGCGCGGCTGCTGCGCGAGGGCGTGCCCGGGCTGCGGGAGGTGTGGTCGGACCGGTCGTGGCGGCTGTTCGAGGTGTCCGGTGGAGGCATGGTCCGGGGTGGGGCCACGCTGGTGTCCAGCGACCGGTCCCGGCTGGTCGTGGACGTGCCGGCCGCCGGGCAGGTGGAGGTCGCGCTGCGGTGGTCGCAGTGGTCGACGGTCGAGGGCCCCGACGGCTGCGTGTCCCCGGGCGACCGGGACGGCTGGACGATGCTGACGGCCGACCGTCCGGGCCGCTACGTCCTCAGCAGCGCGTGGCTGCCCACCGGGCAGTGCGACTGACACGGTGCGGACCGGCCGGGTTGGGGCACGGCCCGATGCGCTGGTATCTTGGCAGACCGGTCCTGGCGCGCGGTCGTGCACTGCGCCCGGACGCACTGTCAGAAGTACTCCCTCCTGCGAGACACCCGAGGCTCACGCGTGGCGAACATCAAGTCCCAGCTCAAGCGGATCAAGACGAACGAGAAGGCGCGTCAGCGCAACGTCGCCGTCAAGTCCGCCCTGAAGACCGCCGTCCGGCGCGTCCGCACTGCTGCCGAGTCCGGGGACGCCGCTGCCGCGAGCGCTGCCTTCCAGGTCGCCGCCAAGCAGCTGGACAAGGCCGCCAGCAAGGGCGTCATCCACAAGAACCAGGCGGCCAACCGCAAGTCGGGTCTGGCCAAGCAGGTCGCCGGCCTCTGAGCCGGAGCGCCGCGCCTCGCGCGGAGCCGAACGAGCCCCTGTCCCTCGCGGGACGGGGGCTCGTCGCATTCGGCGGGTGCGACGTGCGGGCCCGTCCTCGCACCGGCCCGCTGACCCGGTGACCCTCGCCGGGCCGCTGACCGATCGGGTGGGTCAGCGACCGGTACGGGCCGGCCGGCCCCTGCCGGTCTCGGCGCGGATGGTGACGATCCGCCGGATCGCCCGCTCCAGGGCGTAGTCGGCGCTGGCCGCTGCGCCCTTCACGTCGGCGTTGAGGTCGGCGGCCACGCCCAGGGCCAGCTGCAGCCCCTCGATGCTCCAGCCGCGCGCCTGCGCCTGCGCCTTCTTGACCTTCCAGGGCGGCATCTTCAGCGTGCGGGCGAGCTCGCCCGGGTTGGTGGAGCTCAGCGAGGCGACCCGCGCCGCGGTACGGACGCCGTCGGCGATCGCATCGGCGATGAGCACGTGGGCCACGCCCCGCTCCAGCGCCCACCGGAGCATCTCGATGGACCCGGCGCGGTCGCCGGTCAGGACCCGCTCGGCGACGGTGAAGCCGGTGACCTCGGCCTGCCCCCGGTGGAACCGGGCGACGTCGTCGGCGTCGATGGTGCCGCCGAAGTCCGACAGCAGCTGGCTCACCGCCGCCGACAGGGAGCGCAGGTCCGCCCCGATGGCGTCGACGAGCGCGGTGACCGCATCGGGGGTGATGCGCCCGCCGAAGGTGCGCACCTCGTTGCGCACGAAGGCGATCCGGTCGCCCACCGAGCTGACCTTCGGGCACTCGTCGACCGCCGCGCCGGCCGACGTGAAGGTCTTGACCAGCGCCTCGTTGCGCTTGCCGCCGTTGTGCACGAGGACGAGCGTCAGCTCGGGATCGGGATCCTTGGCGTAGCTGGTCAGGGAGGCGGCCAGCGCGCTCGCCGCCTCCTGGACGCCGGTGACGACGACCAGGCGGTGCCCGCCGAAGAGGGAGGGCGCCAGCACGTCGGCCAGCTGACCGACCGGCAGGCCCATCGCGGCCAGCTCGTGCACCTCCACGTCGGGGTGGCGGGCGAGGACGGCGGTGCGGACGGCGCCGACGGCCCGCGAGCGCAGCAGCTCCTCCTCGCCCATCACCACGCGCAGCCGGGAGGTGGGCTCGACGGCTGACGCTGGCACGCCTGCATGGTGCCACGGGACGCCGACGTCCCCGGCCGCCCGGGAGGACCCCGCCCCGCGTCGCGGCGTCCACCGGCCCGGGCGTCTCCCCCACCTCTGCCGACGCGGTGCCGCCCAGACCCCGGCCGCGCTCGACGACCCCCCAGTCGCCGGCCCGGCCCACCACCGCGAGGTCCCCGCCGAGGTCGGTGCGGTGCACGCGCATCCCCGCGTCGGCGAGCCAGCCGAGCAGCCGGGGCGCCGGATGGCCGTAGGTGTTGTCGGCGCCCAGCGAGATGAGCGCGACCGCGGCGCCGGTCGCCGCCAGGAAGTCCGGGTCGGCGTCGCCGCTGCCGTGGTGCGGCACCTTGAGGACGTCGGCCCGCAGGTCGGTGCCGTCGCGCACCAGCCGCGCCTCCGCCTCCGCGCCGAGGTCACCGGTCAGCAGCAGGCGCAGGCCCCGGACCGTCACGCGGACCACCAGGGACAGGTCGTTGGCCGCCGACTCCCCGGCAGCCGCGGCCCGGCGGGGGTCGGGCGCGAGGACCTCGAGCAGCGCTCCCCCGGTCTCGCGCCTGTCCCCGGGCAGCAGCACGGCGCGCGTCGCCTCGGAGCGGTGCACGAGCGCGTCCAGGGCTCCTGCCCGCTCGTCGGCCGGGGAGAGCGCGCCGGTGGCCACGACGCCGACGGTGCGCCCCGCCAGCGCGCCGGGGAGGCCGCCGACGTGGTCGGCGTCGAGGTGGGTCAGGAGCACCAGCGGCAGCCGGTCGATGCCGAGCCGTTCCAGGCAGCGGTCGACCGGCCCCACCTCCGGGCCTGCGTCGACGAGCACGCCGGCGCCGTCGCCCAGCGGGAGGACCAGGCCGTCGCCCTGCCCGACGTCGCAGGCCACCAGCGCCACCCCCGTCGGCGGCCAGCCGACCAGCGGCTGGCGCAGCGGCCAGCCGACCACGACGAGCGCCACCAGGGCGGCCAGCGCAGGCGGGCGCAGCCGGGGGAACCGCCACAGCGCCCAACCGGCGGCGCCGAGCAGGGCGCCGAGCACCAGCGCGCCGACCGCCCCGGCCGGCCAGCCGGTGACGGCGTCGG